>JAIXYM010000150.1 GCA_027490255.1 Oxalobacteraceae bacterium
ACACCCTGTTTGCCGAAGGTGCGCGCGGCCATCTGGGCAAGCAGCTGATTTCGGGCTACCAACTCGACAAGGGGCGCGATCCCCAAACCTATGGCATCGGCATCAAAGAACTGTGGGAACTCGACCCTGCCAAGCACCAGCCGGGACTGGTGGTCCACACCGCTGGCTGGCCGCTCGATAGCAGCACTTATGGCGGCTCATTCCTGTACCACATGGAAAACAACCAAGTGGTCGTCGGCTATGTGGTGGGGCTTGCGTATGAAAATCCCTATCTCTCGCCCTATGAAGAATTCCAGCGCTACAAAACCCACCCGGCCATTCGCGGTTTCTTCGAAGGCGGTAAACGCCTTTCGTATGGCGCGCGTGCTATCACGGCGGGTGGACTGCAGTCTCTGCCGAAGCTCACCTTCCCCGGTGGCGCACTGATCGGTTGCGACGCCGGTTTCCTGAATGCGAGTCGCATCAAGGGCAGTCATGGCGCAATGAAGTCCGGCATGCTCGCCGCCGAGGCAGCATTCGACGCAATTGCCGCCGAACGCGCGCAGGATGAACTGAGCGCCTACACAAAAGCCTTCGAACAATCCTGGTTGCATGAAGAGCTGCACGTCGCACGTAACTTCAAGCCGTGGATGAGTAAAGGTCTGTACACCGGTACCCTGATGGTCGGGATTGATCAGCTGATCTTCCGTGGCAAAGCACCGTGGACATTGCATCACACGCATGCCGATCATGAATGCCTGAAACCTGCATCAGAATGCCAGCCTATCGTCTATCCCAAGCCCGACGGTACGCTGACCTTTGATCGACTGTCCTCGGTGTTCATTTCCAACACCAATCACAACGAGCATCAACCCGCGCACCTGACACTGAAAAATGCGGATATCCCCACGCAAGTTAATCTCGCACAGTATGCAGGTCCGGAATCTCGCTATTGTCCAGCGGGTGTCTATGAATATGTCGGCGAAAGCGGGCAGCAGCGTTTGCAGATCAATGCGCAAAATTGCGTGCATTGCAAAACCTGTGACATCAAAGATCCGACTCAGAATATCGTCTGGGTCACACCCGAGGGCGGCGGCGGACCCAACTATCCCAATATGTAAATGAACGCGCCCGAGTCTGTTTCACTTTCCCAAGCGTTCTGGTATTGGCTGAAACTCGGCTTCGTTAGCTTTGGTGGACCGACCGGGCAGATCGCGCTGATGCACACCGATCTGGTGGAGCGCAAACGCTGGATTTCGGAACAACGTTTTCTGCATGCGCTTAACTACTGCATGCTGCTGCCCGGGCCGGAAGCGACCCAACTGGCCATCTACATCGGCTGGCTGATGCATCGCACGCTCGGCGGCATCATCGCGGGTTTGCTGTTTGTCCTCCCCTCGCTGCTGATACTTATCCTGCTGTCTTGGGTCTATCTCGCTTTTGGTGACGTCCCCGTCATCGCCGGTGTGCTGTATGGGATCAAGCCTGCGGTGGTGGCCATCGTGCTCGCAGCCGCGTGGCGTGTGGGCAGCCGAAGTCTTAAAAATCGCTGGCTGATCGCGATCGCCCTGCTGGCTTTCATCGGCATCGCGGTATTGCACCTGCCCTTCCCGCTCATCATCATCACTGCCGCTATCGCTGGCGTTCTGGGTGGGCGCTGGCTACCTCATTCATTTCAACTCGGCGGTCATGCACCGGGCCAGACGCCATCCTACGGACCGGCGCTGATCGATGATCAAACACCACCACCCGCCCACGCGCAATTCACCTGGCGCAAACTCATCCTCACCGCCCTGATCGGGATCGCGCTTGGCGCACTGGTGGGGTCACTGCTGGTCATAACGCTGGGGCTCCAAAGTCCACTGGTACAAATGGGCTGGTTCTTCAGCAAAGCTGCGCTGCTGACCTTTGGCGGCGCTTATGCAGTGCTGCCCTATGTGTATCAGGGTGCGGTTGATCAATTCGGGTGGCTCACGGCGGTGCAGATGGTCGACGGTCTCGCGCTGGGCGAAACGACGCCTGGGCCACTGATCATGATCGTCGCCTTCGTCGGCTTTGTTGGTGGCTGGACGCGGGAGGTATTTGGGCCGATGGCGCTGCTGGCCGGCGGGACAGCGGGGACGCTGGTCGCGTTCTTCTTTACCTTCCTGCCATCGTTCATCTTCATTCTCGCCGGCGGCCCATTCGTCGAAGCTACCCGCAACAATATGCGCCTGACCGCCCCCCTGACCGCGATCACGGCGGCGGTAGTCGGCGTGATTGCCAGCTTGACCGTCTTTTTTGCCTGGCATGTATTTCACCTTGCCGAGCCGCTCGCGCGCTGGGATTGGGTCGCGATCGGCATCGCAGCGCTTGCTGCCATCGCACTATTACGGTTTAAAGTCGGCACCATACGCTTGATCCTTATCTGTGCGATCACCGGCCTCGTGGTATCTTACTTGCCTTTGAAATAAACCCAAACCACAGCCGGCAACGTACCGCGCTGCACCGGAACCCCATGACCGAACGCATCATTCCTGTTGCCGACCTGCGCTACCTGCAAGCGGTACCGCATATACCCGAGCAACTTGTGCCCGCTACCGGTCTTTTGTCAGACCGTTTGTCGCGACCCTTGCGCGATTTGCGCATCTCAGTCACTGACCGTTGCAACTTCCGCTGCGTGTACTGCATGCCCAAGGAAGTTTTCGATAACAACTACGAATTCCTGCCGCAGAATCTGCTGCTCTCTTTTGAAGAGATCACGCGGCTGACAAAAATTTTTGTCGCACATGGCGTGGAAAAAATTCGTCTCACTGGCGGCGAGCCACTGCTGCGAAAGAACATCGAAAAACTCATCGAGATGCTCGCCGTGATCACGACACCCGACGGCAAGCCGCTGGATCTGACGATGACGACCAATGCCTCACTGCTGGCGAAAAAAGCGCAGTCACTCAAAGATGCCGGCCTCAAGCGCGTGACTGTGTCGCTGGATTCACTCGATGAAACCACTTTCCAGCGCATGAACGATGTCGATTTTCCAGTGGCTGATGTTTTGCATGGCATTGAAGTAGCGCAAAAAGTCGGGCTCGGCCCCATCAAGGTCAACATGGTCGTCAAAGGCGGCATGAATGATCAGGAGATCGTGCCCATGGCACGCTACTTCAAAGGCTCACCGGTGATTCTGCGCTTTATCGAATACATGGATGTCGGTGCCTCCAATGGCTGGAAGATGGATGAAGTCATTCCTTCGGCTGAAGTGATCCGCCGCATTAATGAGAGCATGCCGCTGGAAGAAATCGAGCCCAACTACACGGGTGAAACCGCAGAGCGCTGGCGTTATACCGACGGCAGCGGCGAGGTCGGTGTTATCTCCAGTGTGACGCAAGCGTTTTGCAGCGACTGCAACCGCGCGCGACTGTCGACCGAAGGTAAATTGTTTACCTGTCTGTTCGCGACCGGTGGTCATGATTTGCGCGCATTGGTGCGCAAGGGTCACAGCGACGAAGAGATCACATCGGCTATTTCGCATTTATGGGCGCAACGTGAAGACAGATACTCGGAACTGCGCACTCAGCAAACCGAAGGTCTGGAACGGCCGGTGCGCAAGGTCGAAATGTCTTATATCGGCGGATAGTCAGTCATCGCCGTGCCAGAATCCTGTCTGTCCGATATCGCTAGTCAATTCCCGGGCTATAACGCTGACAGCGTCTCGGTGTCAGTTGCGCAGCAACTGATCCGCAAATTCATCCTACCTATCACTGACACAGAAACCCTGCCGCTCAAAGCGGCGCTGGGTCGGGTGCTGGCCAGTGATGTCGTCTCATTCATCAATGTGCCAGCGCACGATAACTCAGCGATGGATGGCTACGCATTGCGTGGTAGTGATCTTGGCGATCAAGAATTTACATTAGCCGTGGTTGGCGTCGCTTATGCAGGCAGGCCCTACAACAGCCCGGTGATGCAGGGAGAATGCGTTCGCATCATGACGGGTGCGGTCATGCCCGAGGGCTGCGATACGGTAATGCCGAGTGAATTTGTTTTGTCTGAAACTGAGGCCCACATCACCCTACCCGCAGGGAAAATTCGCGCTGGTGACAATCGCCGTCTGGCCGGCGAGGATCTGGCGATGGGTAGCGCAGCCGTCACGCAAGGAAAAATTCTAACGCCCGCTGATCTTGGTTTGATTGCGTCGCTGGGCATCGGTAAAGTTAGCGTCAAGCGCAAGCTGCGCGTCGCTTATTTTTCCACGGGTGATGAATTGCGCTCCACCGGCGAGCCGCTTGATGAGGGCTGTGTCTACGACAGTAATGGCTACACACTGCACGGCATGCTGCTGCGCACGGGCTGTGAGCCCATCGACATGGGTGTGATCAAGGATGATCCGGCGTCGCTGGAAACGGCGTTACGCCGAGCCTGCATGGATGCGGATGTGATTATCACTTCCGGTGGCGTATCTGCAGGCGATGCGGATTACACCCGCAAGATGATGACGCGCCTAGGTGAGGTGCTATTCTGGAAAATCGATATGCGTCCCGGAAGACCGATGGCCTTCGGGCGTATTGAGAGTGGCAATGACAGTGCGCTGCTCTTTGGCCTGCCGGGAAATCCGGTGGCGACTATGGTGAGCTTTTATTTCTTTGCACGTGAGGCTTTGTATCGCCTGATGGGCGCCAACCCGCCTGATGTGCTTACGGTGCGTGTCACTAGCAGTCAGAGCTTGCGCAAGAAGCCGGGGCGTACTGAATATCAGCGCGGCATTCTGAGCGTCGATGCGCAAGGTCTGCAAAGTGTACGCATCACTGGCTCACAAGGGTCGGGTATTCTGAGCTCTATGTCCGAAGCTAATTGCATGGTGATACTGCATCATGAGCAGGGGGATGTTCATGCGGGGGATAGTGTGGATGTGATTCCTTTTCATGGGCTGATCTGAATTAATGCGCTGATCTGAATTAATGCGCTGATCTGAATTAATGCGCTGCTGCGGGTTTGGATGGCTTCGTGTTTATTTTTTAAAGCTCATCGGGTGTACAACGAACGACGCTGGATCCCGGCGTGCGCCGGGATGACGGTGGGAATTTTACGGCTGCCTAAACAACTACCGTCATCCCGGCGCACGCCGGGATCCAGTGTCTTTGCTTGACTCAAGGGCATCAAATTTTTGCACGGCCCGAACCTACGACTCTCAAACAAACCTACCTCGACACCAATTACGCCCTCAACCAAGCCCCATCAAGACGCCTGATTCCGCATCCAATCCGCCGTCTTAAAAAACGCCTGCAGCAACACATCCTGCTTATCTTCTTCCAACCCCAGATCCTGCATCGCCATCAACATACACGTCAGCCATTGATCGCGCGCAGAAGTCCCTATCGGGAAGGGTAAATGCCGTGCTCGCAGGAAGGCGGGGCCGTATTGCGGTGTATATAGGTCTGGCCCGCCGGTCCATCCGGAAAGAAAGCGATACAGCTTCTCTCGGGAGACCTCCAGCGACGACGGGTGCATCGCGCGCAGCTCAGCGAATCCTGATTCCAGATCCATCAAATCATAAAAACGGTCAACCAGCTCGCGCAGCTTCTCATCTCCGCCGACCAGATCGTACATTCGTACTGTGTCATCTTCACTCATGAACGGAATGATAGCGTATTGCCACCGGCAAGCATCAGCGCACCATTTTTCCTAGATCCAAGCATTGGCACCATAAGCACCTACCATCCCACAATCGATCTCACGCAACACCTCGGTGAACTTGAGGCGAGACAACAACGGGCACTCAGGATTTATACGCATAGTCCAACAAAAACAATCTGTCTTGTCAGCATCAGTCGCAGACAAGATCGGAGTTAACCGAAATGCGTTATCAGAAAAATCCCTACTGTCATGCCGAATATTGCCGCAGACGAAACAGCACTCTCGCTCACCCCTATTTCATCCGAATCACACCACAGTCGAGCATTTCAGCAAGAAGCCACCGACACGCGAACCAAACGTGTCCTGATGGTGGGCTATGGAAAAACTGCTCAGAAGCTCCATCAACGTATCAAGCAACAGCGTCGGTTTTCTCATCACATCGTCGCCATTCACGAACCTGATGAAACTCATGTGATCGACAGCGATATCGAGCGCTTACGCAATACAGAGCAAATCAGCGACGCTATCGTACGCCATGCCATCAGCGAAGTTTGGATAGCACTTCCTTTTGCTGAAATATCACGATGGCATCAGCTGCAGCCCCTGCTGTGCCAGCTATTCGTCGACCTGCGGTGGGTTCCCGACACCGACACGATGAGCATACTCAGTCACCGCTACCGCGATCTACTAGGTATACCCATGGTCGACCTTAATCATCCCCAAAGCACAGGCCTGCCCGGGCTATGCAAAGTGCTCTTTGATCGTGGTTTTGCATTATGCATATTGACCCTGCTCCTGCCGCTGTTTGCTGTCCTCTCGCTCGTCATTAAATGCTCATCACTTGGCCCGGTATTTTTCACGCAGTCGCGACTCGGCCTGAATGGAAAGCGGTTCGATGTGTACAAATTCCGCAGTATGAAAATGCATCAGGAAGGCGACGGCAAGATCACCCAGGCCACTCGTGACGATCCACGCGTTACACCCATAGGACGCTTCATGCGACGAACCAGTCTGGATGAGCTGCCGCAATTTTTCAATGTGCTCAAAGGCGATATGTCAGTGGTTGGTCCTAGACCCCATGCACTGATTCACAATGATTTGTACAAAGACAAACTGATGATGTACATGCAACGTCATCGCGTCAAACCAGGCATCACGGGTTGGGCCCAAATTAATGGCTGTCGCGGCGAAACCGACACGGAAGAAAAAATGGCTGGCCGCGTCGCACTCGATCTGCACTACATCCGGAACTGGTCGTTCTCGATGGACCTGAAGATCATTCTCTGGACTGCCTTCAAGGGATGGACTGACACGAATGCCTACTGAAACCAACCTACTCTCACGCGACGCCAGCAGCTGTTCACGCCTGCTGCCCGACGAAGTCTTCGCCCAGGTCATAGAACATGCGCCGCTGGTTGCGATTGATTTGCTGGTGGAGGACGTGGAGCAGCGTGTCTTGCTGGGTTGGCGAAAAAATCCACCGGCACAAAGCTCATGGTTCGTTCCGGGCGGCCGCATTCAGAAAAATGAAACGCTGGAACAGGCTTTCGCACGCATCACCAGCACTGAACTAGGACAAGAATTTGATTTGGAGCAGAGCGTATTTACCGGGGTTTATCAGCATTTTTACCCGGATAACTTCCGCGGTGATACGCGTGTTGGTACGCATTACATCGCCCTCGCACATCGTGTCTGGGCGGGGAAAGCCGCACTGTCGCTACCGCAGTCTCAACATGCTCAATATCGTTGGGCACATCCAGCGACGATCGCAATCGATCCGTTGGTACATGCGTATACCCGCGCCTATTTCATAAATACTGCAACTCACTGAATCGAATGAGCGCACTTCCCCTAGTACCCGTTATTCTTTGCGGTGGCTCTGGCACGCGGCTGTGGCCGCTGTCACGTGAGAGCTATCCGAAACAATTTCTTCGACTGAATGGCAACAGTAGCCTGCTGCAGCAAACGCTGCGTCGCAGCAGTGGACCTTGTAGCAGCCCACCCATATTACTCACCCACGAGGATGCGCGCTTTCTGGTTGCCGAACAGGTGCGTGAAACCGGGATCGAGGACGCCGTCCTGATACTCGAGCCGCACCGACGCGGTACCGCACCGGCGATCGTAAGCGCTGCTTTGTATTTACGGGGTCAGTCCGAAGACGCACTCATGCTGGTTCTGCCAAGCGATCATGTCATTGAAGACAGTGATGCATTTCTCGATGCCGTTCGGACTGCCAGTGAAGGTGCGATGGAAGGCCTGCTGATGACCTTTGGCATCCGACCGCATGCGCCCGAGACCGGCTATGGTTATTTGTGTGTTGATGCAAACTCCACCAGGCAAATTCGAAGACTGAACGGCTTTGTCGAAAAGCCAGATCAGTCGACCGCGCAAACTTATTTCAGTAGCGGACATCATTTTTGGAACAGTGGCATGTTCCTCTTCAGGTGTAGCCAGCTAATTGATGAAGTCGCTCAACATGCACCCGAGGTACTGCAGGCATGCGAGCAGGCTGTGGGGGGTATCAAACATGACAATGATTTTCTACGCCTTGACGCCCACGCCTATGCGAAATCACCGGATATCGCCATTGACTATGCATTGATGGAACATACCCGTCATGCAGCTATGGTGAAGCTTGAAGCTGGCTGGTCTGATATCGGCTCATGGTCTTCAGTCTGGGAAACCGCGCAACACGACAGCCGGGACAATGCGGCCCATGGCGATACGCTCATCGAAGATTGCGAGGGCTGTCTGGTGCATTCAGGAACCCGACTGGTCGCCACCATGGGTCTCAAGGATACGGTCATCATCGATACACCCGACGCGCTGCTGGTGATGAGCAGGGAGCGTGCACAAGATACCCGCCAACTGGTGCACATACTTCGCGAGCAAGAGCGCAGCGAAGCTACATTGCACAAGCAGGTGACTCGGCCTTGGGGAAGCTACGACGCTATTGGCCAGGGACCACGCTTTCAGGTCAAGCGCATCACCGTGCAACCCGGTGCAAGTCTGTCGCTGCAAATGCATCATCACCGCGCAGAACATTGGATTGTCGTCTCCGGTACCGCGCGCGTGATCGATGGTGAGAAGGATTATCTACTCACGGAGAATCAAAGTACTTTCATCGGTGTTGGCGTGATTCACTCGCTTGAAAATCCCGGAAAAATTCCGCTTGAACTGATTGAAGTTCAATCTGGCAGCTATCTAGGAGAAGACGACATTATTCGCCTCAGCGATGCCTATGGTCGTGCCTGAGCATGCAGCTGCGCCCTTTCTGGATGTGCCTGCTGCTGGTTTTTTTCATCGCCATGCTCGCAGTCGGCTCCATTCCCGGCAATGCAAACACCCTCTCGGATCGCTTCGGTGACAAGCTGCTCCATTTACTCGCTTACGGCTTCATGGCTGCTCTGTGTTTCCAGTCCCTGCGTGGCCGGCGTATCAACCAATCACTCATCAGTTTACTAATCATTGCGCTATTCGGACTGATTGATGAGCTGGTGCAGTCGCTTCTGCCCTACCGCAACGCCTCGCTGCTCGATTGGTGTTTTGATATCGCAGCAGGAATTACTGTGATTACGTTCATGAATCTGTTCTCCACTGTGGCTACCAAAACAAGATCAGCATGCGAAAAAAAATAAGCAAAGCCATTTTTCCTGTTGCAGGACTAGGTACCCGCTTTCTTCCGGCAACCAAAGCCAGCCCCAAGGAAATGCTGCCTGTCGTCGACAAACCCTTGATTCAGTATGCGGTCGAGGAAGCTATCGCGGCTGGTATTACCGAAATGATCTTTGTCACCGGTCGCAACAAGCGCGCGATCGAGGACCATTTTGACAAGGCGTATGAACTCGAAGCCGAACTGGCCATGCGACACAAGCATGAGCTACTGCAGGTCATACGCGAGATAAAACCCGCCCATGTGCAATGCTTTTATCTGAGACAGGCAGAGGCGCTAGGACTAGGGCACGCTGTGCTATGCGCGGAACGCCTGGTTTGTAACGAGCCTTTCGCCGTGATACTGGCCGATGATCTGCTTGATGCAAAAATACCGGTGATGCAGCAAATGACCGAGCTGCATGCACACTACGGCAGCAGCATCATCGGCGTGGAAGCTATACCGATAGAACAATGCAACGCCTACGGCATCGTCGAAGGTAC
>JAIXYM010000014.1 GCA_027490255.1 Oxalobacteraceae bacterium
AGCACTAGTACCACCGCCAGTAATAACAGCAACGTCAGTAGTACTGCGAACGTGAGTGGAAACACCAACACAACCACCACGACTACTAACGGCACCAGTGCCAATACCAGCACCAGTGCCACTACCAGCGCAGCACCCTCTGGCGGATTAATCGACGGACAGACCGTCGTCATCAACAGTCCCCGCATTGAGAATCTCATTGACGGTCGGATCTATGGCGACCATCTGGTTCTGCAAGCCGGCGCCTTGATCAATGCCGGCGAGACTGTGAAAGACATCACTCGCGCCCCTGTGATTGCGGGACGTAATGGAATGACGCTGGGAGTAGGGACATTGGAGAACCGCGATGGTGCGCTCATCTTGAGTGGTGGCGATCTCACGGTCGGTCGGCATATCCAAACAACCCTTGACCCCACCACCGGCGACACGCGTTATGCCACCACAGAATTCGCTACACGCATCAGCAATGACTCAGCCACCATCGACGTGCTCGGCGATGTGTTCATAGAAGCCATTGCGCTGGCCAACCGCAACAGCCACCTCCAGATTGATCAGGTCTCTGAAGCAAAGTTTAATGTGCAGCGCGTGCAGCCAGTCCGCAGCAGCTCGATCTATCTCAGCAGCGAGTGCAGCAATCTGGGTACCAGCGGTTTTGTCAACTGCAGCGCAGAAGGGCGGCAAGAATCCTTCGAGGACTACACTTGGTACACACTGACAGGCAGCCCGATTCGAAGTCGGGTCGTCAATAGCCAACCCGCTGTGTTTCGTGTCGGCGGCAACTTCAGTCTCAATGGTGATCGAAGTCCAGCAGCTAGCCTGACTAATCAAGATAGCCAGATCATTGTCGGGCGCGATATTCGCCTCACCAACACAGGCCTCAACAATCAAGAAACCAAGGGTACCTACAGCGTCCAGTACAGCGGTAATGCGCAGTACACCACCGTTGAGACGTGTGGTGGTCTAATTAGCCGCCACTGCCGCAAATGGCATGGCACGTTCGACTACAACCCCGCACCTGAAGTCAGCACGATTGATCTGCCGACAGGGCAGCGCTATGTGGCCAACACAACCCAAACATCCAACAATCCATCCAACAACCCACTCGTTCAAATTCCGCCACTGCCCGGTAGTGCGAACGGCGTCAACAGCGCTCTCTTTAGACTCGAACCAAACCCAGAAAGCACCGGCGGCTATTTAATCGAAACCGATCCCCGCTTCGCCAACTACCGCCAGTGGCAGAGCTCCGACTATTTGCTAGATCAACTCGCGGTCGATCCCGCGACAACGCAAAAGCGTCTAGGCGATGGCTACTACGAACAAAGCTTAATCCGTGATCAGGTGGCTCAGCTCACCGGCCGGCGCTTCCTGCCCGGCTATACCGATGATGAAATCCAATTCTTGGCGCTGATGAACAACGCCACCACCGTGGCCAAGGATCTTCAACTGCGCCCCGGCATCGCCCTATCAGCTGAGCAGGTAGCGTTATTGACCAGCGACATCGTCTGGTTAGTCGAGCAAGACGTAACCCTACCCGACGGCAGCGCCACACGCGTCTTGGTACCCAAGGTCTATGCGCGTATCAAAGAAGGCGATCTTCAAGCAGACGGCACATTAATTATCGGCCGCTCCATCACGGCACGGTTAAAGGGTGACTTGACCAACAGCGGTCTCATCACCGCCGATCAGAACGTCGTCGTCACCGCAGAGAACATCCACAACCTCAAAGGCCGCATCGAAGGTCGTGATGTCAGGCTTTACGCAGATATCGACATCAACAACACCGGTGGACGGATCGCTGCCACCGATCGTCTGAAGCTGCAAGCCGGTCGCGACTTGACAATACAAAGCACCACGCAAAGTACTGAGACGGCGCTCTCAGAAAGTGAGGCCGCACGCGGCAATCGATTCACACGTACCGAGGTTGATCGTGTGGCTGGAGTGTATGTGACGGGGGCTGATAGTACAAAGAGTACGACCACAGCAAACACCAACGCAAACACAGCCTCAGCAACCGACAACACCCTAAACCTGACCGCCGGTCGCAACATCGCCCTAAGTGCCGCCCAGATTCAAAACACCACCGCCGGCACCACCACCATCACCGCCGGCGAACACTTGCAGATCACCACCGTCACCACCGGTCAAGACGACAAAGCCGTCAAGGACGCCAACAACTTCAGCCACATCGCTCACCGCGAAGAAGTCGGCACCCAGATCAGCACTGCCGGCGCACTCACACTCACCGCAGCGCAAGACCTGACCCTGCGTGCAGCGACTGTCACCAGCGGTGGCGCCATTGAAGTCCAAGCCGGCAATGATCTGCGCATCGAAGCTGGTCAAGCAGAAACGCTGAACGACCAAGCCCGCAAGACCACGCACCGAGGGATGCTGTCGAGCACGACAACAACAACGCGTGATCGGTTTGAAGACAGTACAAGTCTCGCCACCACACTCAGCGGCAGCAGCATCAATGCAATCGCTGCGGGCGACATCACAGTGCAAGGCAGTAATGTCGTCGCCGACAAAGACATCCAGCTCAACGCTGGCCGTGATCTGAACATCACAGCCAGCACCAACACCCAAGCAGAAGACCACTACCAGCAAAAGACAAAATCCGGCGCCTTCGGCTCAGGCGGTGCGGGCGTAACCATCGGCAAGCGCACACAAAGCACCGACCAGCAGACAACCCGCACCACCAGCAGCGCATCAACGGTGGGTAGCTTGGACGGCAACATCGATCTGCAAGCCGGGCGCACCTACGCCCAAACCGGCAGCGACCTGATCGCTCTAGGCCAGAACAACACACCACCCAACACACCACCCAACACACCCACCCAAACCAGCGGCGACATCACCATCACCGCCCAGCAAGTCAGCATCACCGAAGCCCGAGAAACCAGCCGCACAGTCACTGAAACCCAATTCAAACAAACCGGCATCACCGTCGCCGTCAGCGCCCCCGTCATCACCGCAGCGCAGACCGTCGAGCAGATGGGTCAAGCAGCCGGCAACACCAGCGACCCGCGCATGAAAGCCCTAGCCGCGGCCAGCGCCGGCATGGCAATCAATACCGCTGCGGATGCCATTGAAAAAAATCCCGATCAGCTTGGTGGCGTGAATCTATCCATTAGCGTAGGCAGCAGCAAATCACAAAGTAACTCGACCAGCACAACCGACACCAGCGCGCCCTCGCAGCTTGTTGCAGCCAACAATCTCAGCATCATTGCCCTAACTGAAGACCTCACCATCCAAGGCAGTCAACTCAAAGCCGGCAACACTGTCACCCTGCAAGCCGAGAAGGACCTGAATCTCCACGCCGCCCGAGACAGCGCCGAGCAACACAGCACCAACCGCAACCAAAGTGCCAGCATTGGTGTGGGGTTTGCGCTGGGTGCCCAACAAAGCGGTGTCAGTTTAAATCTCGCCGCCAGCCAAGGGCGGGGTAAGGCCGATGGTAGCGACGTCGCTTGGGTCAACACCGAAGTCGTCGCAGGCCAGCAGATACAAACCAGCTCAGGTAACGACACCACCATCCGCGGCGGTGTACTCACGGCACCGCAAGTCACCATCACTACCGGCACCACCGGCAACGGTAACGGCAATTTAACGATCGAATCTCTCCAAGACACCAGCCAATACAAGAGCCAGCAGAAGCAGCACGGCGCCACCTTTAGCGTTCCCATCGCCGGTGGTAAACCAAGCGGCAGTGTCAACGCCACGCACAGCAACATCGACAGCGACTACGCAAGCGTCAATCAGCAGTCCGGCATTCGTGCCGGTGATGAAGGCTTCCAAGTCAACGTCCGAGGCGACACGACGCTCACAGGCGGCGCTATCACCAGCACCCAGACAGCCATTGATCAGCAAAAAAACACCTTCCGCACCGAAGGCGCGCTCACCACCGCGGATATCGACAACAAAGCCGGCTATGAAGCCACGAGCGTCGGCGTCAACCTGGGTGTTGGATACAGCGCCAGCGGTAACTTAGCCCCACAGGGCACCGGCGTAGGACTTGGCCGTGACAGCGATAGCCAGAGCAGCACCACCCAAGCAGCCATCAGTGATATCGCCGGCAATAAAGCAGCCCGCACAGGCGACGCGGAAGCAGGTCTGGTCAATCGCTTCGATGCAGAGCGCGTGCAGAAAGAAATCACTGCACAAACGCAGATCACGCAAACTTTTGGGCAGCAGGCGGGTAAAAGGATAAGTGATTACGCAGAGACAAAAAGAACCGCGCTGCAGGAGCAATTTAAAAATTCTACCGATGAAATGGAAAGGCTGGTGTTACAAGCAGAGATCCATGATCTGAATATGCAGGAGCGTGCGTTAAATGTCATGGTGGGTGCGGTCACAGGTTTCGGTGGCGTAATCCTGTTGAAGGAAGCCTTGTCTACAGGGGCGGAACAGATGCGTCAGCTAATGATCGATGACTCGAAAAAATTCAAAGGTGTCACTGATGGCAAGACAGTATTGAGTAATGTTTCTGGAGTAAGTGATGGTGTTCGGGGTGATGGAGTGAAGGTGGGCGGCACTCGGGTGGATTTGGATTTGTTGTGTGGCCCTGCAAATGAGCGATGTGATAGAAATCCAGATCAAAGTCTTAAGCTGAACCCAGATGGAAATGTAGTTTTCGTTGGTGGCTCTTTTGAGAAATTCATGGAAACACAAGAAGGAAAAAAAATGATTGGACCCACCGGCGGTGTTCAGGGCGGGAAAGGTAGGTTGTTTGGTATGGATTACGAAGCAGGTAGCTGGCAAGATCAATTGATCGAGGCATTTGGCGGTACCCACGACATGATTGGTGGGAAATTAAGTGGTTTGTATGACGAGCAAGGTAATGCTAAGCGTGGAATGTCGAAAACTACCTCCGGAGCCTATGACGCTTGGGCTGGTGTGGCGATTGTGCCTGCAGCACCATTTGCTTTCTCGGAATATCTCTCGCCAGAAGTTTGGAAAGCTATTTCAATTTTCTTGAATGCTGCAAAATGACCTTGTTAAAACGTGTTTACTTCGTTTTTATACTGATCCTGTTTCTTTTGGGATGTGGAACACAGTTAGCGCTTAGCGGACAGGAGCGTGAGGACTACCTTAAATCAATCAAATCTTATGGTGAATATTTTGTTAAACCCGGAGTAAGTCGCGATGAATGGAAGAAAGATTGGATCGCATGCGGCGGAATGGCTGACGGCGGGTTCTCAAGCGATGCGCCCTCTGGGTCACCTACTGAAATTTTAATCAAGGCGTCAAAACAAAAACGAAAGAACTTAGCTGCCTGCATGCAATTCAAAAACTATGATCAGCTCAAAGGATTCGAGTATTGAAAGGGGAATGAATTATGAATTTCTGTATCAAATGTTTCGATATTGATGAATTTTTATCATCTATGAAAAAATTACATGCCATATTATTTTTATATCTTTAATGTTTTTACTGATGTCGGGCTGCGAGTTGCTTTGCCAATCGGGAACCGGAACATGTGGTCTGAGTAGCGAGGAAAGGTATAAATTACTTCACCCTAAAGCTTACGGCGAGTTGTTTTTCAAGCCAGGGGCAAGTCGGCAAGAATGGCAGCGAGATTGGGTTGTCTGTGGGGGGAGACCTAACGGACAATATTCTGATGATGCTCCTCCAAACGCACCCACCAAAGAAATCTTTGCAGCCATAGACAGAGCAAAAAATTCACTCAATACATGCATGCAATCCAAAGGTTATGAATACAGGGAAACTAAATAAAACCAATCAAGGCCTGGACTAGAGCCGGTAGATGAATCTAAAAAATGGCTGAGTCTAGTCGCTAGCCGAGATTGATTCCCTATCTACCCAAGCCTCCGGCGTCACAATCTGAAACAACCCAGCCTTCTGCGTTTTTCGCGCCAGTTTCAGCAGCGCCTTGTCTTTGGTGATCAGCATTGTTGCGCCGCTCTGGTAGGCAAGCTCAATGAATTTCTGATCATCAGTATCACGGCAGAGCGGGAGCTTAATGCTTCCAGCAGGGATGATGTCTGCACACGGTTTGATCAGCGCATCAAACTCGGCGCGAACGGCTGTTTGCGTTGCCTCATCCAGTCCGAGATGTGTATAGCCGAGCACGATATGCCACTCCATTCTGCAGTCCGCGCGAGTAACTGCCTCGACTTCGCCACTCGTGAGTGCGTGCATCAGCTTTAGCCAGCGCGGATCGCGAAAGACAAACAGATCCAAGCACACATTGGTATCGAGGACGATGCGGTTGGGGGATTTGGGTATCATTCAGTAAATTTTTTCTGTGGTGCTCTATGCTAATTGTTCTATCACCCGCCAAAACGCTGGACTATGAATCGCCCCTCAGCGTAAAAACGCATACCCAGCCAGATTTTATCCCGCGCTCGTCCGAGCTGATTGCTCTGTTGCGCGAGATGTCGCCGACAAAGATCGGCAGTCTGATGAAGATTTCTGATTCGCTGGCCCATTTAAACGCGGGACGGTATGCGAGTTGGTCAAAAAAATTCAATTTCGACAATGCCCGTCAAGCGCTGCTGGCCTTCAATGGTGATGTGTATGAGGGGTTGGATGCGCCAAGTCTTAACGAGAAGCAGCTGGGTTGGGCACAGGATCATTTGCGTATTTTGTCGGGTCTGTACGGGGTATTGCGACCACTCGACCTCATGCAGCCGTACCGGCTCGAGATGGGGACCAAGCTGCCCAATGCGCGTGGCAAGGATTTGTATGCGTTCTGGGCAGATGAAGTGACCGCGGCATTGAATGCCTCACTTCAGGCACAGAAAAGCAAGGCGCTGGTGAATCTTGCTTCGGAGGAGTATTTCAAGTCAGTGAAGGCGTCATCGCTCGTGGTACCTGTGATCACACCTGTGTTTGAAGATTGGAAGGGCGGCAAGTACAAAATTATTTCTTTTTATGCGAAACGTGCGCGCGGTTTGATGGCGCGCTTTGCGATAGACAAGAAGATTACCCGACCTGAGTCATTGAAGGATTTTGATGTCGAGGGATATGCGTTCGATCCGAAGGGGTCGGATGACAGTCATTGGTTGTTCAGACGCCGTATTCCCGAATAGGTTCTTTCAGAATAAACGACTCGTAATGAACAACTAGTAATGCACAACTAGTAATGCACAACTAGTAATGCACAACTAGTAATGCACGACTAGTTAATCTGGTGGCTACTCAGATCAGGCAAGTCTTCAGGTACGTCATTTGAAAGAGACCTACCAGAACTTCCACCAGGATTTGGTCGCGGCTTCCTGATCGGATGCTCTTACCGTGGAACTGACCTGATAGTTAAGCTGGAATACGCGCTCGGCGTCGTCGCGCAAATCAGTCAGTCCCATTGCGTTGTAAGCCTGAATCTGAATACGTAATGCATTGCGTACGGATGGGGATGCAGGATAGTCGCGAATCACCACTTGCGCGCGGTTGACAGCAGCAAGATGAGCTCCTCTTGTCAGGTAGTAGCTGGCGACATGGACTTCGTACTGCGCCATTGCTTCCACCAGATATTTGAGGCGATCGCGTGAGTCTTCAGCGTATTGACTTTCAGGGAAGCGCTCGATCAGTTGCTTAAATGCTTCGAATGCAGCGCGTGCCGCTTTGGGGTCGCGCTCGGTCGGATCCTGACGACTGATAAAGTCGAACAAGGCTTTCTTGTCATTGAAATTGGCCAGACCACGCAGGTAATACATGTAGTCCACGTTGGGATGGTTCGGATGCAGGCGAATAAATCGCTCTACCGCCGCCACGCATTGCGCCTGATCGTTCTGGCGGTAATACGCATAGGCGATATCCATCTGCGCTTGCTGGGCGAATTTGCCGAACGGGTAGCGCGACTCGAGTTTCTCGTAATACTTGATTGCCTTCTCGTAACTGCCGTTCTGCAGCTGTTCCTTGGCCTCAGCGTATAATTTCTCGGGTGTCCAGCCTTTGGTTTCATCGGCCTTCTCACCGAGTGAGCCACAAGCCGACAGCAGCAGCGCCAGCGTGAACACAGCATATTGCATAAAAGTCTTGAGCATGGGACGGCACGTGAGCAGGTCGGAAACGACGCCGATTATAGCCGATGGACACGCCATTGAAACGACAGAACATGAATGACCCGGCAGCACAGTACGACGATGATGCCATTGAGGATGCCGAGGACTTCGACGTAGCGATACTCGCCTCGAATCTTGGCCCTGACCTTGCCCCTGACCTTTCCTTTGACCTTGCGCCCCTCAGCCTGACCGTTGGCATTGAACATCGTGGCACTCGCCTCGATAAAGTGCTGTCTCAGTGTCTCCCGCAGTTTTCCCGTTCGCGCCTTCAGCAATGGATTGAGCAGGGTCTGGTGACGGTTGATGGTAAGCCTGCCGGTATACGAGAGATTATGCTGGGCGATGAGCGCATTGTTGTATCGCCTCGGCCCGAGCCCTCTTCATTGTCATTTGTGGCAGAACCGATACCCCTGTCGATCGTGCATGAAGATGATGCGCTGCTCGTGATCGACAAACCCGTTGGCATGGTGGTGCATCCGGCGGCGGGTAACTGGACCGGTACTTTGCTCAACGGATTGCTGCATCGTTGGCCGGTGCTGCAGGGCGTGCCGCGGGCTGGCATCGTGCACCGCCTCGACAAGGACACCACCGGTCTGCTGGTGGTCGCCAAGACGCTGAGTGCGCAAACCAGTTTGGTGCGGCAGCTGCAAGACCGCAGCATGAGCCGCCAGTACCTTGCGTTGGTCTGGGGGCAGCCTGTATCCGCCGGACGCATTGAGGTGGCGATCGCGCGCCATCCGCGTGAGCGCACTCGGATGGCGGTCAGTCAGTCGATGCTGGCCAAGCCAGCGGTCACCCATTACACGCGGCTGGCGAGCGGTGTGCTCGATGGCAAGCCGGTATCGCTGTTGCAATGTCGTCTTGAAACAGGGCGCACACACCAGATCCGCGTGCATCTGCAATCCATTGGTTTTGCGCTGGTGGGTGATGCGGTGTACGGCAAATCTCACCTGACTGCCTTGTTTCCCCGCCAGGCTTTGCATGCCGAGCGTCTGGGTTTGGTGCATCCATCCACCGGTGAGCTTTGCGAATGGCATGCGCCACTACCCACGGATATGGCGGCGCTCTTGGAGCGCTCAGGTATTGTTCACTGAATGCAGACACTGACGATAGACTGGCCTGACTTGCCCGCTGGTGTGGGTGTGCTCTCCACCTTGCGCAGTGGCGGCGTCAGCCTCGGTTCTTATGGTGCCACCGGCGATCATGGCGGCGGGCTCAATCTGGGTCTGCATGTGGGGGATGAGCCGGCGGCGGTCGAGCAAAATCGTCGCTTGTTGCGCGCTAACCTGCCTGCCGAGCCCGCTTGGCTGGCCCAGGTTCATGGCACGCGGGTATTGGATTTGTCGTCGGAATACGATCCGCTGACCGTATCGGAGGCCGATGCCAGCATCGCCTGTCGACCCGATCGCGTGTGCACGATCATGAGCGCTGATTGTCTGCCGGTGCTACTGGCGGATTGTCGTGGTACCCAGGTCGGTGCTGCCCATGCGGGTTGGCGCGGCTTGGCGCAGGGTGTGATTGAGCAAACGGTCGCTGCCATGCGTGTGTCGGGTGCCGATCAGCTGACGGCCTGGCTGGGCCCGGCGATTGGTCCCGAGGCGTTTGAGGTGGGCATTGAGGTGCGTCGCGCCTTCGCGCATCTGGGTCCGGAGGCGGAGGCTGCATTCAGGCCGGTGCCAGACAAGGCGGACAAATTTCTGGCGGATCTGGCCGGCCTGGCGCGCCTTGCATTGCTGCGATCGGGTGTTACACAAGTATCGGGCGGTCAGGATTGCACCGTCAGTGATCCCGCAAAGTTTTATTCATTTCGACGTGATCGGGTCACTGGTCGGATGGCTTCGCTGATCTGGATCAAGTAACTCAAGCGCCGTCGCGCTTATCTTCCGGCACTATTTGCTGCTGCTCTTGTATTTCGCGTTGATGTTGTCGTTCCTGTTCGCGGCGGCGACGGCGTTTCCCGGTGCCGCCGATATACACAATGATCGTTACTGGCAACACACCATAGAGGAAAAACGTCATAATGCCCGCGACCAAGGATTCTTCGACAACCGACATCATCAGCACGACGTAGATCCAGCCTACTGCAGCAATATGCATGATCAATTTCCTGAAGTTTGCAATCGGTACTCAAAGCTATTTCACCGTAACCTTACGGTAACCTGATCCTAACATCGTCCCAGCCAGGCAACGAAAGCCCGGCCTATTCAGCCAACCAGCACGGGGAAGACGCATGAGCAAATCCGACAATGACACCAACGCATCGCAGTCGAATGCGGCCGACGCCTGGTTATCTCAGCTCTCCGACCCCAAGACATGGCAATCGATGATGAATGGCATGCAGGGCATGCAGGGCATACAGCCCGGCATGCCGGGACTGGGAGCCAATCATGCGGTTCATGCGATGGTGCCGCCTGAAAAACTCACGGAGCTGCAAACCACCTACATGGATGAAATGACCCGTTTGTGGACGGGTCTGATGCTGCAGAATATTCCGGAGATCAAAGACCGGCGATTTTCATCGCCGGCATGGAAATCCAGCCCTCACCATGCGTTCACTGCAGCGACCTATTTGCTGAACGCAAAATTCATGAATGCTCTCGCGGATGCTGTCGAGGTGGATGAGAAGATCAGAAAAAAAATCCGTTTCGCTGTACAACAGGGCATAGACGCGATGTCGCCCTCAAATTTTCTGGCGACCAATCCGGAAGCGCAACAAAAAATGATCGAGACCAAAGGCGAAAGTCTGACGCGCGGCATTATGCACATGGTCGCTGACATGCGTCGCGGACATATTTCGCAAACGGATGAAACCGCGTTTGAAGTCGGCCGCAATGTCGCGACCACTGAAGGTGCCGTGGTCTTCGAAAACGAGGTCATGCAATTACTGCAGTATCGCCCGCTGACCCCCAAGGTCCACAAGCGCCCGCTATTGATGGTGCCGCCTTGCATCAACAAGTTTTACATTCTGGATCTGCAGCCCGACAACTCACTCATTCGGTTCGCGGTCTCACAGGGGCATACCGTGTTCGTGGTGTCGTGGGTCAACCCCGATGAATCGCACAGTGGCACGACTTGGGATGACTATATCGAGAGTGGGGCAATCGCGGCGATTGAAACCGCGCAGGCCATCAGTGGTGAGAAGCAAATCAATGTGCTGGGCTTCTGCGTGGGCGGCACCATTTTGTCGACTGCACTGGCGGTGTTGGCGGCGCGCGGCAAAAAGCCCGCGTCCAGTGTGACGCTCCTGACCACGATGCTGGATTTCTCCGATGTCGGTGGTATTGATATTTACGTCGATGAGGCACAGGTAATGCAACGCGAGCAGGCCATCGGTAAAGGTGGCTTGATGCCTGGACGCGATTTTGCGGCAGCGTTTTCGAGTCTGAGACCGAATGATCTGGTGTGGAATTATGTCGAGTCGAACTATCTGAAGGGTGAGGAGCCGCCTCCATTTGATCTGCTGTATTGGAATGCGGACAGCACCAATTTGCCGGGGCCTATGTTCTGCTACTACCTGCGGAATATGTATCTTGAAAACAAGCTGTTGATACCGGGGCGGCTCTCGGTCAATGGTGAGCCTGTCGATCTGGGTCGGGTGCAGGTGCCGGCCTTCATTTATGCCTCTCGCGAAGATCACATCGTGCCCTGGGCTGGTGCCTATGTGACAACTGGCCTGATTAATACCAGTAAGCGCAGCAATAATCGCTTTGTGCTGGGTGCCTCGGGCCACATTGCGGGCGTGATCAACCCGCCGGCCAAGAAAAAACGCAGTTACTGGACCCATGACGAGCTGCCGGCAGCGGCCGATCAGTGGCTGGCCGAGGCGACCGAGCATCCGGGCAGCTGGTGGACCGAGTGGACCGAATTTCTAGCCAGTCATGCAGGCGAACAAGTTACGGCCCCCAAAAAGTACGGGAATGCTCGCTACAAGCCGATTGAGCCGGCGCCCGGCCGCTATGTAAAGGTTCGGGCAGGCTGATTGACCCAGCATCTGGCGGAGAGTGTCTACTTCCGGTGTTCTCATAATGAAAATGCCCAATATTGCGGCAGTAGTTTGCGCCGCAATATCCCCAGGTAGAGATACCCTCAAGTTGCCCAAGTTTATGTTTTTAGGCACTATAATGCGGCCAAAGGGGCGTTCGACCCCTTCCATTGTTCATAAAATGTTGCGTGCGCATTGCGACGCAAAATAACCGGGACCCCGTCATGACCACCGCAAAGAAGGCCGGCGAGCGCCTTATCAAAAAGTATCCGAACCGTCGACTCTACGACACACAGACCAGTTCCTACATTACGCTCGCGGATGTAAAGCAGCTCGTACTTGGCAATGAGGATTTCATTGTTATCGATGCGAAAACAGAAGAAGACCTGACGCGCAGCATTCTGTTGCAAATCATTTTGGAAGAAGAATCCAATGGCGAGCCTATGTTCTCCAGCTCCGCCTTGTCACAGATCATTCGATATTACGGCCACACCATGCAGGGCATGATGGGCTCTTATCTGGAAAAGAACATTCAGGTCTTTATCGATATCCAAAACAAGCTCGCGGAAAACTCGAAGGGTTTAATGGAAGAGAAGTCTTTCAGCCCCGAGATGTGGACCCAGTTTATGAGCGTACAGGGCCCGATGATGCAGGGAATGATGAGCAACTACATCGAACAGAGCAAGAGCCTGTTTATTCAGATGCAGGAGCAGATGCAGAGTCAGTCCAAGAATATGTTCGGCACTTTCCCTTTCCCGGGCATGCCAGGCGTGAAGGTCGCTGAGGCCAGCAAGCTCTAATCGTGTTGTGGTGGCAAAGGGTAGAATCGCGATTTCGTCTAATCTTCCTTTGCCACCTTCGCCCCCTTCGCCCCATTCTTCATGTCCGATTCCCCGGCAACACCCAAAGTAGGTTTCATTTCACTCGGCTGTCCTAAGGCCCTGGTCGATTCCGAGCAAATCCTGACGCAGCTTCGTGCTGAGGGTTACGACACCGCCAAATCTTATGACGGTGCCGATCTGGTCATCGTCAATACCTGCGGCTTCATTGATGCCGCCGTCACCGAATCGCTGGATGCAATCGGCGAGGCGCTCAGTGAAAACGGCAAGGTTATCGTCACCGGCTGCCTCGGCGGTAAAAAAGACGCATCGGGTCAGGATGTCATTCGTGCGGTACACCCCAAAGTTCTCGCAGTTACCGGCCCGCATGCGCTGGCCGAGGTTATGGACGCGGTGCATCAGCATCTGCCCAAGCCACACGAGCCATTCATTGACCTTGTGCCGCCGCAGGGCATACGCCTGACGCCACGTCACTATGCCTACTTGAAAATTTCCGAAGGTTGTAATCACCGCTGCAGCTTTTGCATCATTCCTTCCATGCGTGGCGATCTGGTCTCGCGGCCCATTGCTGAGGTGATGCTCGAGGCCGAGAATCTGTTCAAAGCCGGCGTGAAAGAATTACTCGTCATTTCGCAAGACACCAGCGCCTATGGCGTGGATGTGAAATTCCGCACCGGCTTCTGGGAAGGTCGGCCGGTGCGTACGCACATGACGGATCTGGTCGCCTCGCTCGGTGGGCTTGCAAAGCAATACGGCGCATGGGTTCGCCTGCATTATGTTTATCCGTATCCGCACGTGGATGAAGTCATCCCGCTGATGAATGACGGGCATGTCTTGCCGTATCTTGATGTGCCGTTGCAGCACTCGCATCCGGATGTCCTCAAGCGCATGAAGCGCCCCGCGAACGGTGAAAAGAATATCGAACGCATCCGCGCCTGGCGCGCGGCTTGTCCTGATATCACGATACGTTCCACGTTCATTGCGGGTTTCCCCGGTGAGACTGAAGAAGAATTTACGCATCTACTCGATTTTCTAAAAGAAGCGCAAATTGATCGCTTGGGTTGTTTTGCCTATTCGCCTGTTGAGGGTGCCACCGCCAATGCGCTCGCTTCACCCGTACCCGATGAAGTACGCGAGGAGCGTCGCGCGCGCGTGATGCAGCTGCAAGAAAGTATTTCCCGTCAAAGATTACAAGCCAAAGTCGGTAAGACGCTCAAGGTGTTGATTGACAAGGTCGACCGCAATGGCGCCACCGCACGCTCGTCTGCTGATGCACCCGAGATTGATGGCGTGGTGTATGTCAAGCTTCCCTATGATCCTTCGATCAGTCTGAAAGTCGGTGAGTTTGTTGATGTGAAAATCACCACCGCGGATGCGCATGACCTCTGGGGTAGTGTCGATTAAAAACCTATCGCGTTCGGACGCTTGCGGCGTTGGCAGCAACTTGTCGTAAGTCTGTAGTGCCTGCGGTGCTCTTTATTATCGACCTAACGAGACGGGCTTTAAGAAGTAAGTGTGAGCAAGGAGAGATCGTGAGCGATAAAAAATCGTTTCAGACACTGCTGACCACGACGGATTATCGTCCGCCTGAAGGTTTCGACGCTTTTCCTACGCCTATCCATCATGCATCGACGGTGCTGTTTCGTGATGTCGCTGCGCTGCGCTCACGCAACTGGCAAGAAAAAAATGGTTATACCTACGGCCTGCATGGCACACCGACCACCTTCACGCTGGAAGCTCGTTTAGCCGAGATCGAAGGCGGCAGTGATTGTCTGTTGGCCCCTAGCGGGCTGGCTGCGATTGCGATGATTGATCTGGCCTTGCTTCGTGCCGGCGATGATCTTCTGATTCCCGAAAACGTCTACAACCCGAACCGTGAGCTGGCACAGTGGCTGTCACGCGACTTCAACATTACCGTGCGCTACTACGATGCGCTGATTGGTGAGGGCATTACTGCGCTCATACAGCCCAACACGCGACTGATATGGACCGAAGCACCGGGATCGGTCTCGATGGAAGTGCCGGACATACCTGCGATCTGTCGCGCTGCGCATGCGCGCGGTGTTCCTGTCGCGTTGGACAATACCTGGTCGGCGGGTATTGGTTTTCGTGCGTTTGATCATGGTGTTGATATTGTTATGCAGGCGCTCACCAAATATCACTCAGGTGGTTCGGATGTGCTGATGGGGGCGGTGATCACCCGCGACCAGGACTTGCATCGAAAAGTGGGTGCTGCGCATATGCGGCTGGGCATGGGCGTTTCGGGTGATGACGCTTACCTTGTTCTGCGAGGTTTACCCAGCATGAAGCTGCGTTTTGACGCGCACGATGCTGCCGCACGTCAGATTGCGCAGTGGCTGAAAGGTCGGCCCGAAATTTCGCAGGTACTGCATCCGGCTTTGTCGGATTGCCCTGGTCACGCGATATGGCAGCGTGACTTTACGGGTGCCGGTGGATTGTTCTCGGTGCTGTTCGATCCGCGTTTCACCGAGGCTCAGACGGATCATTTCATTGATAGCCTGAAGTTGTTTCGGATTGGCTACAGCTGGGGTGGGGCGAATAGCCTTGCAGTGCCATATCGAATGGCGGCGATACGTCGTGAATGGAGCAGCGCAGGGCAGTTAGTGCGTTTCAATATTGGCCTGGAAGCCGTCGAGGATTTGATTGCGGATCTGGAGCAGGCAATGCTCACACTGGCATAGATTTATTGGCATTCAGATCCAGCAATCCCCGTATCAGGCGATACGCTTTCCATATCCAGGCACCGAGCCAAATCAGGAAAGCCGCTGGTATGCCGATCACGGTGATGAACGCGGCAAACCCGATCGCCATCCACACGATGTACCACCAGAACGAACGGATTTGCCAGCTGTGATGCGAGCGCAAGAAACTGCCCTCGGTATCTGCGCGTTTCAGATAGTTGATGATCAGTGGGATAAAAGAGAGCACACCCAGCGAAAAAATCATCGACAGGCCATGCATCAGATAGAGCCACCACAGTAGCCGCTTGTGAGATTCGGTATCGCTGTCGTAGTATATTTTTTCATCCATCATGGCTTGTCTTGTCGCATCTAAAAAAATGGTGGTGCTGCTAAGAACTCAGCGGAACAGATTCAGAACGCCATCCAACCCAGCGTAGTTCAGCGTGACATGGGCTTTCGCCTGAACCACGGGTTTGGCGCGGAAAGCCACCGATAAGCCGGCGACCGACATCATGGCTAGGTCGTTTGCGCCATCACCAATCACGATCGCAGCTGCAGAAGACGTGCCCAGCGCTGCGCATTCATCGACCACGGTTTGTCGCTTTGCCTCGGCATCGATGATGTGACCAATCACATGGCCGGTCAATTTGCCGTCGACGACTTCAAGCAGGTTGGCGCGCGTGGTATCAAGCGCCAGCAGGTTCTTCAAGCGATCAGTGAAATAAGTAAAGCCACCCGAGACCAGCACCGAGCGCAGACCAGCGGCCTTGATTCCCTGCAGCAGACTGTCTGCACCGGGGGAAAGGCGCAAGCGTTCTTCGAAAACCTGATGTAGTGCAGACGCATCCAGACCTTTGAGCAAAGCCACCCGGCGTATCAGGCTCTCGCGGAAATCGAGCTCGCCACGCATGGCCGCTTCGGTGATCGAAGCAACTTCGGTTTTGAGTCCCTGCATGTCGGCGATTTCATCGATGCACTCGATCGTGATCAGTGTGGAATCCATGTCCATCACCAGTGCGCGGAAGTCCGACAGTTGCCGGCTGGCGTCCATGAAGGTGCCATCCATGCGCGCCGGGTGACAGGCAGCTGCGACTTCCGAGCGCAGCGCATTGCTGCTGTCGATGTCATCGCAACGAAACGCCTGAGGTCCAATCGGGGTAATTTTTTTTGCGTGGACAATCGCTGCAATGCGATTGACGGTGTCGCTATCGGCACCGGGCCCTTGAAGAATCAGTTTCGTCGATGAATTCATGCTCTAGCTACGTCAGCGTATCAGTGGGACAGTGCGCGTATGGTGGCCTTGAGTTGGTTGACCCGCGCGGCCAGGTCGGGCATGGCAGCAGTAATTTTCAACTTATCCTGCCCGGACAGGCGTATGTGACGACTTTTCTGAACAAGTTCAATAATGCGCATCGGATCGATCGGTGGTTTTGGTTCAAATTGCAA
>JAIXYM010000115.1 GCA_027490255.1 Oxalobacteraceae bacterium
GAAGATGCACTGCGTAACGCCGACTCGGTCAATGATCTGCGGCTCGCTATCAAACTGCATGGAAAAAATTCGCAGGCTGCTGATACGGGCGCATCGATTGAGGGGCTGGATATCATCTGAAGCCGCGGAAGTCGGATCCCATGTCAGCACCACAACGCTGCACTCGCCGAATGGCACAAGATTCAAATAACTTGATCAATGACTTAATCAATGGATTGATCGTCTGATGCGTTGAACATGCCTCGCTACGACAAGTAACACACCGCTCATCGGATCAGACCTTGCCAAACTCCTCACCCATTTCCTGACTACGCTTTGCCGCCGCCTGCAAAGCAGCAGCAATCGCCTCACCCACGCCTGCGGCCTGCATGGACGTAATCGCTGCATGCGTTGTGCCACCTTTGGAGGTCACGCGCTCGCGCAATACGCTGGCTGGGTCGGATGATTGCGTAGCAAGGGCAGAAGCGCCCGTGAACGTTGCCAATGCCAGCGCATAGCCCTGCTCTGCTGTCAGGCCCAAGTCCACCGCCGCCTTTTGCATCGCCTCCAGAAAATAAAACACATACGCCGGACCACTGCCCGAGATCGCCGTCACGGCATCGAGCTGGCTTTCATCGTCGAGCCAAACAGTTTGCCCAACCGCTTTCAAAATGGCGTCGGCCGTTGCGCGCTGCTCAGGTGTCACACCCGCGCTTGCGGTCATGCCTGTCACGCCTTTGCCGATCAGCGCAGGTGTATTGGGCATGGTGCGAACAATCGCCTGATGACCATTCAGCCAGCGCGATAAATCAACTGCGCGTATACCCGCTGCAATCGATAAGACCAATTGCCCATCCATATGCGGCACCAGATTACTGACCACCGCATGCATTTGCTGCGGCTTAACTGCAAGCACCAGCACATCGGCAGCGGCCACTTCACTGCCGGGCGCTGATGATGTCTGCACACCAAACTGCGCCGACAGCGCAGCCAGTGCATCGGGATTGACATCCACCACATGAATATTCGCAGCAGCGGTCAGCTTACCCGCCAGGCCACCGATCAGCGCCTGCGCCATATTGCCGCCACCAATAAAACAAATCTTTAAATTATTTTGCATAGTCACGTTGTCCAAAAATTGCAGTACCTACTCTGACCATCGTTGCGCCCTCAGCAATCGCCGCTGCCATATCGGCTGACATACCCATAGAGAGCGTGTCGGTTTCAATACCGGCCTCGCGCAGTTGCTGTGCCAGCTGTCGCAGCTGAATAAACGGCGCCCGCTGGCGTTCAGCGTCCTCAGTCGGCTCCGGAATCGCCATCAAGCCGCGTAACTGAAGATGCGGCATCGCTGAAACAGCCCGCGCGAGCGGCAACAGCTCGTCCGGTGAAACACCGCTCTTGCTATCCTCACCGCTGACATTCACCTGCAAACAAATCTGCAAGGGCGGGAGATGCGCTGGTCGCTGGTCGGATAAACGTTGCGCGATTTTTTCTCGATCCACCGCGTGCACCCAATCAAAATTTTCGGCAATAGGCCGCGTCTTATTACTCTGAATCGGGCCGATGAAATGCCATTCGAGTGCCAGATCAGGACGCGCCGCAGCGACAGCCAGCTTCTTGTCCAGCGCCTCTTGCAGATAATTCTCGCCAAACATACGCTGACCAGCGCCAGCCGCCGCAATGACCGCATCCGGACCAAAGGTCTTGGAGACGGCAATCAGCAATACCGAATCCGGTGGGCGCGCGGCAGCTCGCACCGCCGCTGCGATGGCTTGCCGGACTTGATCGAGGTGAGCAGAAATAGACATAGGACGCTATTATCGCCCATCGTTTGATTACCCCGGCGCGCTGGCGGGGCACACCCATAGGAGAGACCATGAGCAGCATTTACGACATCACCGCCAACACGCTGACGGGCGAACCCCTGAGCCTGACCGAATTTCAAGGCAAGGTATTACTGATCGTCAATACCGCCAGCCAATGCGGCTTCACTGGCCAGTATGAAGGACTGGAAGCGCTGTACCGCCAATATAAAGACCAGGGATTGGTCGTATTGGGCTTCCCGTGCAATCAGTTTGGCGCGCAGGAGCCGGGCAGTGCCGCCGACATCGGCGCTTTTTGCGAAAAAAATTATGGGGTCAGTTTCCCCATGTTTGAGAAGGTTGATGTGAACGGCTCGAATGCCCATCCCTTGTTTCAGTTGCTCAAGAGCGAGGCGACTGGTGTCCTAGGGACTGAGGGCATCAAATGGAATTTCACAAAATTCCTGGTCAACCGGGAAGGTAAAGTGCAAGAGCGCTTTGCGCCGACGACACGGCCGAGCGATATCGATCGCGATATTCAAGCACTACTTGACATGTAAAGTAATAGCGTCCAAACAAGAAAAATTTAGGTAAAAATATCACCTAGACATCCCTGAAGTGATTGGGCACTTCAGGGATGCGTTATCCCTCCTCACCACGTAAATTCTGCTTTTACAAGAACATAACGTTCGATAATCGATCAAAAAATCGCTCGTAGGTCACACACTGCGCGCGACAAACCCAGTCGCGCAAAAAATCGATGGATTTTTCTGATCCATCGCATATCACTGCAACATCTCGAACTGAACCTTCCTGAATTTCCTGTTACCAAAAAGCCGTGGTCCACACCGACGATTATCGGATTGCTGGATTCATCGACTATTTCAAAAACAATAAGGAGACATCATCATGGATCAGGAAGGATTCAACGCACTTTGCCGCGCAACCTCACTTGCACTTCAGGTCGAAGATACTGACAAACTTTTTAGCACCGGGGAAATTGATATAGATGACGTTGCGTTCGGGATTTTTTTCGAGCCCGACATCGCACCCGATCGAATACTTTGCTACATCGACCTCGGCATCATCCCTAGTGAAGGTCGAGAAAATATTTTTTCACGCCTGCTCTCACTCAACGTTATCTCGGGGACCAAGACGTCCGGCGTCTACGGCATAGACAAAGACGCCGAGAATGCCCTCTTTGTTCAGCATTTCATGTACCCGGAATTACTGTCGGGAGAGCAATTTGCGTTGATACTTAAGAGCTACGCATTTCATGCCAAGACGCTACAAATGACGGTGCTGAATCCAGTCTA
>JAIXYM010000023.1 GCA_027490255.1 Oxalobacteraceae bacterium
GGTTGAATTGCGTCGTGCGACTTCGATCATCGCAGGGTTGTCCAACAGGCCGTCGGCTAAGGCTTTGATTTCATCTGAGAAGGTCGCTGAGAAAAGCAGGTTTTGGCGCTTGGGTGGCAGGACCGCCAGCACTTTGCGAATATCGCGGATGAAACCCATGTCGAGCATGCGATCCGCTTCATCCAGCACCAGAATTTCTACGGAACGTAGATCGACCGCGCCTTGCTGCATGAGATCGAGCAGACGACCGGGTGTGGCGACGAGAATATCGAGGCCGCGCGCGAGTTTTTGAATTTGCGGATTGATGTTAACGCCGCCGAAAATGACCGCAGAAGAGAGGTTCAAGTATTTACCGTAGGTACGCACACTTTCTTCGACCTGGGCTGCGAGTTCACGCGTCGGGGTCAGCACCAGTGCGCGCACCGTGCGCGCTGCCGGACGTGGCTTCCCAGACAGCAGCTGCAGCATGGGCAGGGTGAATCCTGCAGTTTTGCCGGTACCCGTCTGGGCGCCAGCGAGAAGATCGCCACCTTTTAAAACGGCGGGTATCGCTTGTAATTGAATCGGTGTGGGTTGGGTATAACCGTTTTCCGTGACGGCGCGCACGATAGGTTCGGCGAGGCCGAGTTCAGCAAATGACATAGATTTCGAAAATAAGTCGACCCGCCGCCGCATCAGGGCGCCAGTCACAGGTCAAGGGGAGATTTACAGGAGGGGCGGTCAGGAGACTGGAACAATGACCGCAGTGGCGCGAAGTATAACAGGGTCCGACAGAGTCAGTACTCCTCGTTCTTCAAAGACTCTGCATCAAAACAAGCGTAGCGGTTGCTGGCAAAGTGCAGCCAACGGAGATGTTTTGATAGAGAGCCTGAGTAAGGTTGTCGACGAAGATCTTAGGCAAATGGCGAGAGCACGTTAAGCATCTGACCGAAGACTTTGGGCGAGCCGGCAATCACATTTCCCTTGTAGATATAGTCAGACTCACCTGAAAAATTCGCAACGATACCGCCCGCTTCGGTGATGAGTAGGGCACCTGCTGCAATATCCCAAGGCTTGAGATTTTTTTCGAAGAAGCCGTCAAGTCTGCCCGCGGCGACATAGGCGAGGTCGAGTGCTGCTGCACCGGGACGACGCAGTCCAGCCGACTTTTGCGTCATCAGATGGAACATTTTCATGTACTCATCGAGCCCAGAGAGGTCACTGTAGGGAAAGCCGGTACCGATCAACGCATCGGCAAGCTTGTCACGTTTTGCGACCCGAAGTCGCTTTTCATTTAGGAAGGCACCCGCACCTTTGCTGGCAGTGAAGAGTTCGTTGCGCGTTGGGTCATAGACGACCGCCTGCGTGATCTGTCCACGATACTGCAGCGCTATCGAGACCGCATATTGGGGAAATCCGTGGATGAAATTCGTCGTGCCGTCGAGCGGATCAATAATCCAGACGTACTCGGTTTCATCATGAAGGTTGGCAGAGGCGCCTGATTCCTCGGCAAGAATCGCATGGTCGGGATAGGCCTGTCGCAGCACATCAATGATGGCCCGCTCAGCCGCCTGATCAACTTCAGTCACGAAATCATTGTGGTTCTTGGTGGTGACCCGTAGTTGCTCGACCTCGAAAGAGGCGCGAGTGATGACCGAGGCGGCACGACGCGCGGCTTTCACCGCGATATTGATCATGGGGTGCATGGTGGTTCCGTTAAAATTGGGCCGCGTACGGATATCCGTGACAGCCACCACAGTGAGAATGAACGATGCGGCACGAATGCCGCGAATTACCTCTATTTTAAATGAACCCGTCAACTCGTCCCACTTCCGACCTCCCTGTCTTTGAACGATTGCGTTTCGTTCTGGTTGAAACCAGTCGTGCGGGTAACATCGGCGCCGCTGCTCGCGCAATGAAAACGATGGGCTTCTCCGAGTTGGTGCTGGTCTCTCCGCGTGAGACTGATGTGCTTCATCATGAAGAGGCCATCGCCTTTGCCAGCGGCGCAAACGATGTGCTTTCCAAAGCCCGCATTGTCGATAGCCTTGATGAAGCGCTGGCAGGATGCAACCTGACCGTGGCATTGTCGGCACGACTGCGGGAGTTTTCTCCGCCGCTCAAGTCGCCTCGCGACTTAGCGCAGCAATTACATGCGGATACCAGCTTGCGCTGTGCGCTGGTATTTGGCAATGAGCGTTTTGGGCTTTCCAATGAACAGGTTGAAAAATGCAATGCATTAGTCAGCATTCCCGTGAGCGCCGAGTACGCGTCGCTCAATCTGGCTCAGGCAGTGCAGGTTCTTGCGTATGAATGTCGTGTTGCTGCAATGGGTGAGCAACGGGAGGTGATGGAGATCGGTTTTCAGGGTCAAGCGGCAAGCGCCGAGCAGATCGAAGGCTTGTTCCGCCATCTTGAACAGACGCTGATTGAGATTGAGTTTCTGGATCCCGACAACCCAAAGAAGCTGATGCCGCGACTGCGGCGCCTTTTCTCGCGCACGGGTCTGGAGACGGAGGAAGTCAATATTCTGCGAGGTATTGCGACGCAGATCATCGAGCGGCGTAAGCGCCTGAAATAAGCTGCGTGGCCAGACGCGTGGTTTTCGAGACGCTAGCCCGCAACTTCGTCAACTAGGTCAATTCACGTCGGGGCCGATGGTGTACTTGCCACCATCGCCCAGAGTATCAACCCCAAGCCCTAAGCAAGCCAACAGCGAGCCCTTCAAGTGCGAATTCATGTCGGCCCGGCTCGACGCGGATGACATCAAAATCCGGATTTTCCGGCAGCAGCTCTACGACACCGCCATTTCTGCGGAAGCGCTTGACAGTGACTTCATCATCGAGCCGCGCGACGACGATCTGGCCATCGCGCGCCTGATCCGCTTTTTTCACCGCGAGCAAATCACCATCCAGAATGCCGGCATCGCGCATCGACATGCCGCGGACTTTGAGTAAATAGTCAGGTCGAGCGGTAAACAAGGCGGGATCGACCTGATAGTTTGCCGAGATATGCTCCTCGGCCAAAATGGGTGAGCCTGCAGCCACCCGGCCGATGAGCGGCAAGGAAAACTGCATGATGTCAGGGTGGGGCAGCACCATTTGGGAGACGCTGAAGCGCCGTGGGCGGCTGTCCGCTGGTCGGTCCAGCAAACGAATGCCCCGAGAGGTGCCCGGCGAGATTTCAATGGCACCTTTACGCGCGAGTGCTTGGAGGTGTTCCTCGGCCGCGTTGGCAGAACGGAAACCTAGTTCGTTGGCGATTTCTGCCCGAGTCGGCGGGAAGCCGGTGTTATCAATGGCATTCCGAATCAGTGCCAGGATTTGTTCCTGGCGGGCGGTCAGTTTAATCATGGCAACTCCCCGGTAAAGCGACTGTTTTTATAAACAGGCTGTATTTTTATACAGCATTGGGCGAAAGGCAAGCAGAATGTTCGATGTTTCCTTTCGGGATTGCCCGATAACTACCTGATGACATTGAGTTTTCTCTATTTACGCGGTATAGTCGCGGGCTTTTCCTCTTCCCACACTCGTCCTGACGCCGAGGTGGGCGATTTAGTAATCCGACCTTAAGGAGAAATGATGCGTCACTATGAAATAGTTTTTATCGTCCACCCGGATCAGAGCGAGCAAGTACCCGCAATGATCGATCGTTATAAGGGTCTGGTCAGCGGCCGTGGCGGCAAAGTCCACCGTGTCGAAGACTGGGGTCGTCGCCAGATGGCCTACATGATCCAAAAGCTCGCCAAAGCTCACTACGTTTGCATGAACATCGAATGTGATGGCGAAACGCTGGCCGAGATCGAAACCGGCTTCCGTTTCAACGATGCCGTGCTGCGCCATCTGACCGTTCGCATGAAGAAGGCCGAGACCACGCCTTCGCCCATGATGAAGAGCGTGCAGAAAGAAGACGCAGCCAAGAGCCAGCGCGCTGAGGCGCCTGCGGCCTGATCGGCACGTGTCAGCAACGGAGCGAGGTGACAACAGTTTTCATTGCATAGCAACCCTGGCCGAGCGTGATGTATTGCGCTACACGCCAGCTGGCATACCGATGGTGAGCGCAGTACTGACCCACACATCGGAACAGCTTGAAGCTGGCATTAGCCGGCAAGTCGGATTTGAACTGCATGCAATCGCAGCAGGAACAATCGCAGACCGGCTGGAGCGGGCTCAAATGGGTGCTTTGTTTCGGTTCAATGGCTTTATGGCCAGAAAAAATCGAAATAGCAAAACACTGGTGTTTCACCTCACAGATTTTGAACTTATTTCTTAAATTCAGGAGCCAGCAAAATGGCATTCGGTAAAAAATTCGACAAGAGCAAACTCAAGGAAAAGCGCAAACAGCAAAATCCGCTGTTCAAGCGCAAAAAATTCTGCCGCTTCACTGTGGCCAATGTAGAGCAGGTGGACTACAAGGACGTCGATACACTCAAGGACTTCGTGCAGGAAAACGGCAAGATCATGCCAGCACGTCTGACAGGTACCCGCGCACACTATCAGCGTCAGGTCGACACTGCGATCAAGCGCGCACGTTATCTCGCGCTGCTGCCGTACACCGATCTGCATAACGCCTGATCGTCCCACCTTCTTTGAATCCTGGAGAAAAAAATGCAAGTCATTCTGATGGAAAAAGTGGCGAATTTGGGCGACCTGGGCGCCGTAGTTCGCGTGAAAGACGGCTATGCCCGTAACTTTTTGATCCCACAACGCATGGCACGCCGTGCAACTGCTGATGCGATCGCCGAGTTTGAAGCGCGTCGTGCAGAACTCGAAAAGGCAGCCGCAGCCAAGCTCGCAGCAGCACAGGCGCAAGCCGACAAAATGTCGGGCCAGGCTGTCAAGATCTCGCAAAAGGCGGGTGTTGACGGTCGTTTGTTCGGCTCTGTGACTAACCACGATATTGCTGACGCACTCGTCAAGTTGGGTTTCACTGTCGACAAAGCGCAAGTTCGGATGCCACAGGGTCCGCTCAAGACCACAGGCGATCATTCGCTGACAGTGGCATTGCACACCGATGTCGTTGTGGAAATCAACGTAACGGTTATTGGCGAGCAAGCTTGATTCAGTACGCGCTCTCTCAAGAAATGCCGGGTTATCCCGGCATTTTTTTTGCCTTTTTTAGTCTCGTAACGAAGCTTGCAATGGGGCAGGTATACCCCTCTGCTGCACACGCTCTGCGCGCGGGGCGGCTGGCCTAACAGGTATAATCGGACCCTATGAATAACCGCGTTGATCCGCAAATTGAGTCCCTGCGCGTACCGCCACATTCCATTGAGGCGGAGCAGTCGGTCTTGGGTGGTTTACTGCTTGATAATGCCGCGTGGGACAAAATCGCGGATATGGTCAGCGCCGACGATTTTTATCGTTTTGACCACCGTCTGATTTTTCAGCATATCGTCAAGCTCATCAACGCATCGCGTCCTGCGGATGTCATTACCGTATTCGATTCTTTGACGTCAGCGGCCAAGGCCGAAGACGCCGGTGGTATCACCTACCTCAACGCACTGGCTCAAAACACGCCGTCTGCTGCCAACATTCGCCGCTATGCAGAGATTGTTCGTGATCGTGGTGTCCTGCGAAAATTGATTACAGTCTCTGATGAAATTACCAGTGCGGCATTCAATCCGCAGGGTAAAGAAGTTAAGCAAATGCTGGATGAAGCTGAATCCAAGATTTTTTCGATTGCCGAAGAGGGCGCGCGTGGATCTCAAGGCTTTCAGGAAATCCAGCCACTGCTCACACAGGTGGTCGAGCGCATTGATGAGCTCTACAACCGCGACAATCAAAATGATATTACCGGTGTGCCCACCGGATTCGTTGATCTCGATCGCATGACCTCAGGCCTGCAGCCGGGCGATCTCATCATCGTTGCAGGACGACCTTCCATGGGAAAGACCGCGTTTTCCGTCAACATCGGGGAAACCGTGGCAGTCGAGAGCGGATTACCTGTCGCGATTTTCTCCATGGAGATGGGCGGCACTCAGCTGGCGATGCGTATGCTGGGGTCGGTCGGTCGTCTTGATCAGCATCGCCTGCGGACTGGTCGCCTCAATGATGATGACTGGCCGCGGCTTACGCACGCCATTCAAAAGATGAATGACGCGCAGGTCTATATCGACGAGACGCCTGCCCTGAATTCCATCGAGTTGCGTGCGCGTTCACGAAGGCTGGCGCGTACCTGTGGCAAGCTGGGTCTGATCATCGTTGACTACCTGCAGCTGATGTCCGCCAATTCGCCGGGCGAGAACAGAGCCACCGAAATTTCGGAAATATCGCGCAATCTCAAAGGTCTGGCCAAAGAATTGAATTGTCCAGTGATTGCCTTATCACAGCTAAACCGATCGCTTGAGCAGAGACCCAACAAGCGGCCGGTGATGTCGGATTTGCGAGAGTCCGGCGCCATCGAGCAAGATGCCGATCTTATTTTGTTCATCTATCGCGATGAAGTCTACAACCCCGATTCACCCGACAAAGGCATGGCTGAAATCATTATCGGCAAACAGCGTAACGGTCCGATTGGCAGCGTCCGCATGACCTTCCTCGGTCAGTACACAAAATTTGAAAACTATACAGGTAGCTCCTCACCCTACACCAGCAGTGAATAAGCCTGTATAGAGACGGATGAATTCAAAGGAGCAAGAAGACAATGTTTGGACGTTTGATGCCGACCGAAGGCAAATTCTTTGATCTTTTCATTCAACACGCTGAGCTTTGTGTCAAAGGTGGAAAAGAACTCGTATCGCTGATGACCAATTTTGATGATCTTGAGCATCGTGTGCATGCGATCGAGACCATTGAAAAGCAGGCCGACAAAGTTACGCATACCACGCTTGAAATGCTGCACAAGACTTTCATAACGCCGCTGGATCGTGATGATATCCATAAGCTCATCACGCGCATGGATGACATCCTTGATTTGATGGAGGATGTGGGGCAGACGATATGGCTCTACGATATCAAGCAAATCACCCCTGAGGCAAAGCGACTGGCCGAGCTCTGCCAAACCTGCTGCGAAAAAGTGCTGGCCAGTGTCTCTTTGCTGAGTAATATGAATAACGCGCGCGAAATACTGAACATTTGCGCTGAAATAGATCGACTCGAATCCGATGCCGATCATGTGATGCGTGCAGCCATGTCCAAGCTCTTCCGTGAAGAACCTGATGTGCGCAATCTCATCAAACTCAAAGCGATTTACGAAATTCTCGAAACTGTGACAGATCGTTGCGAGGATGTGGCCAACATCGTCGAGGGTATTATTGTCGAGAATGCTTGATTCAGAGCCATGCAGACTTTAAACATCAGTATTTATGTGCTCGGTTTCCTGATTGTGCTCGCTCTGCTGTTCGACTTCATGAACGGATTTCATGATGCTGCGAACGCAATTGCTACCGTTGTATCGACCGGCGTACTCAAGCCGCACAATGCCGTCCTGCTTGCAGCTTTCTTTAACTTTATTGCCATTATCATTTTTCAGCTGAATGTGGCCACCACGATCGGCAAGGGAACCATAGATCCGGCCATAGTCGATCACTATGTTGTCTTTGGTGCGCTGGTGGGTGCCATTGCCTGGAATCTGGTGACTTGGTTTTACGGTATTCCTTCGTCATCCTCGCATGCGCTCATTGGTGGTTTGATTGGTGCCGCAGTGGCCAAGGCGGGAACAGGCGCACTGATTTCCAGCGGCCTGATCAAAACGATCAGCTTTATTGTGCTCTCGCCGCTACTGGGCTTTTTGTTTGGGTCCGTGATGATGTTGCTGGTCTCATGGCTTTTTGTGAGAAGCACGCCGCAGCGCGTTGATAAATGGTTTCGGCGCATGCAGTTGATGTCGGCGTCCATGTACAGCTTGGGTCATGGTGGCAATGACGCGCAAAAAACGATGGGTATTATCTGGATGCTGCTGATCGCAACTGGCGTCATCACAGCCTCGGATCCGCTTCCATCGTGGGTCATTGTTAGCTGTTATGTTGCCATTAGTTTGGGCACCTTGTTCGGCGGCTGGCGTATCGTCAAGAACATGGGGCAAAGAATTACCAAACTCAAACCCGTCGGTGGATTTTGCGCAGAGACGGGCGGTGCCATCACCTTATTCCTCGCAACCGCAATGGGCATTCCGGTCTCCACGACGCACACTATCACCGGCGCTATTGTGGGCGTGGGCTCATCGCGCAAATTGTCGGCGGTACGATGGGGCCTTGCAGGCAATATCGTCTGGGCATGGATCTTCACGATCCCTGCCTCAGCATTTATGGCGGCAATCGCGTGGTGGTTAGGTCAGCAGTTGCTGTAAGCGTCTTGTGATTCTTTACAAGACATCGCTCGCGTGATCGGCCAACCGTGAACGCTCGCCACGCGCGAGCGTGACATGGCCACTGTGACCCCAGCCCTTGAACCGATCCACCACATAGGTAAGACCGCTAGAACCTTCGGTCAGGTAAGGCGTATCAATCTGCGCGATATTGCCGAGGCAAACGATCTTGGTACCCGGACCAGCCCGCGTGACGAGTGTTTTCATTTGTTTCGGTGTCAGGTTCTGAGCTTCGTCAATGATCAGGTACTTATTGACGAAGGTGCGACCCCGCATAAAATTAAGCGACTTGATCTTGATACGCGATCTGATCAATTCCTGCGTCGCAGCGCGGCCCCATTCGCCCGCATCCGAGTCGGATTTATTGAGTACTTCCAAGTTGTCATCAAATGCGCCCATCCAGGGTGACATTTTTTCTTCTTCTGTGCCTGGCAGAAATCCGATATCTTCGCCCACCGGTACCGTGACGCGCGTCACAATAATTTCATTGTAAGTTTTGGATTCCAACACCTGAGCCAGACCTGCTGCCAAAGCCAGCAAGGTCTTGCCCGTGCCCGCCTGACCCAGCAGCGTAACAAAGTCGCATTCCGGATCCATCAGCAGATTGAGTGCGAAATTCTGTTCGCGATTACGCGAGGTAATACCCCAAACATTGTTTTTGTTGTGAGCAAAATCGCGCAAGGTTCGGATGACGGCAGTCTTTCCGTTGATCTGCGCCACTTGCCCGTAAAACGAAGGCTCACCGTTGCGCGGCTCCATATAAACAAACTGATTCACCAGCATCGCCGCGACCGTAGGTCCGGTCACGCGGTAGAAGGTCGTGCCCATACCCTGACGATTTTCCTGCCAGGATTCCATGCCTTTGGCGTGACGTATCCAGAAATCATCGGACAGGGCCAAGATGCCGGAATACAGGAGATCCGTGTCCTCAAGGACATGGTCATTGAAATATTCTTCGGCAGGTAGACCCAAGGCACGCGCCTTGATACGCATATTGATGTCTTTGGACACCAACACGACTGGCCTTTCCGGATGCTGCTCCTGGAGTGCGCGCACGACGCCCAGAATTTGATTGTCGGCCTTGCCCTCAGGCAGTCCTTCCGGCAAGGTATAGCGGCCCAGCTTTGTTTGAAAGAACAGTCGTCCGCTGGCGTCCTTGTTGCCGAGCTTGCTCAGCGGTATGCCACCATCAATAGCATGCTCCGACACATCGGCCACCAGTGCGTCCAGCGAGCGAGAGACCTGCCGCGCATTGCGTGCCACCTCGGACATACCCTTTTTGTGGTTGTCCAGTTCCTCCAGCGTGATCATGGGCAGGTAGACATCATGCTCGGCAAAGCGAAACAGGGACGTCGGGTCGTGCATCAGTACATTCGTATCGAGCACAAACAACTTGGTTACGCCGCGCTTATCCGCGGAGCGGCTGGTCGATGATTTGGAATGCGAGTCACTGCGCTGGGTTTTATGGCCTGACTTTTCTTTGACGGGTGCCTCCGACCGCGTTCTTGCCTGTGGCGTCGATATCGGAGGGGCAGGCGGTTCAACCAGAGCGATTACGGGTTTGATGGGTTTGCCTTTTTCTGCTTTGGGATAATCAACGGGTGAAAGCAGTGCTGCGGGTTTTGCAGGCATTTTAGGCAAAGGCATCAGATCCTCTTACTTTAAGCGTTTAAAAATAAAACCAGCGACATTCAACAAAATCAACTTATCGCTGAAATAACTGAAAAGGCTGTTTAAGTAAAAGGCGGCAAACCTTTTTCTTAAACAGCCTCGTATTTGAAAAATTGTTTAGTTTCAATGGCTTGTGATAAATCAGGCAATGCCCTCAATAACTTCCAGAACTTCATCGACATGTCCTGGAACTTTCACTCCACGCCATTCTTTCACTATTTTGCCGGCAGCGTCAATCACAAATGTCGAGCGTTCAATACCACGTACTTTTTTACCGTACATTGATTTCATGACGATGACATCAAACATAGTGCAGACGGTTTCATCCGTGTCGGAAATCAACTCGAAGGGTAATTCGAGTTTGCCTTTGAAACCCTCGTGAGAGCGCAGACTGTCGCGACTGATACCGAATATTTCGCAGTCGGCGGCTTGGAACTTGGCATGATGCTCACGAAACTGAAGACTTTCCGTCGTGCAGCCGGGGGTGTTGTCTTTAGGATAGAAATACAAGACAACTTTTTTGCCCTGATAATCCGACAAGCGAAACAGCATGTTCCCGGTCATCGGGGCACTGAAATCCGGTACGGTCATGTTCAGTAGGGAGGGACGTTCGCCCATTTAATCTCCTTGTTCTGGGGTCTTGGTCTGCTGGTCGGGGAAGATCAGCGCAAGTGCGACCTTTCGTCCTTCGGCCATCAGGATATTGTAAGTGCGGCAGGCCGCTTGATTGTCCATGCATTCCACGCCGATCCGCTGGGACAGCAGGTCTCCAATGAGCCCGGGTGAGATAAAGCGTTGTCGTGGCCCCGTACCTAGAATGACGAGGTCGGGGGCAGCCGCTACCAAGGGAGCAAAATCGAGCTTGCTGAGCGATTCGAAGGCGTTGACCGGCCAGACGACCGGGGCGGACTCCGGCAACACGATCAGACTGTGAGCAAACCTGACCGCGTTGATCTCTATCCAGTCTGCCTCGTACCCTGTGACGGTCTGGTATTGCTGGGTTGTAGTGGCGTGTAACTTCATAGGCGCAGACATTTTATCCCGAGATGCTCAGGCCGGCGGCAATCGCTAGGCAGATGAGCAAAAAAGGCATTTTATAGCCTTGCAGCCCAGCGGTGCGGCGCTGCAAGGCTCAGAAGCCGCTGCGGGGTGCCCGTCCAGCCGGTACAAAAGATTCCTGTCCTACTTTATCGGCGGCGCCATTGGTAAACCTGCCAGTTTTGGGGCAAAATGCTTGTTTTTTCGCGGTGCAACACTGTGTGCCCGCGCGCCAACCGGAGCAGGATCCTGCCGTGAAAGCTATCCAAAAATCCAAAAAACTGGCTGACGTCTGTTACGACATCCGCGGACCTGTGCTGGAAAAGGCCCGACAGATGGAGGAAGAGGGTCACAAGATCATCAAACTCAACATCGGGAATCTGGCGCCGTTTGGCTTTGATGCGCCGGACGAAATCGTCCAGGACATGATTCGCAACATGGGCAATGCATCGGGATACACAGACTCCAAAGGTCTGTTCGCTCCGCGCAAGGCCATCATGCAATACAGCCAGGAAAAAAAGATTGCCGGCGTGACCATCGATGATATCTACCTCGGCAATGGGGCGTCCGAGCTGATTGTCATGAGCATGAATGCCTTGCTCAATACAGGTGATGAAGTGCTAGTGCCAGCGCCAGATTATCCGTTGTGGACCGCAGCCGTTAGCTTATCCAGCGGCAAACCCGTTCACTACGTCTGCGATGAGCAAGCCGATTGGTATCCGGACCTTGACGATATTCGTAGCAAGATCAACGCGAACACCCGTGCCATCGTCGTCATCAATCCCAACAATCCCACGGGTGCTTTATATCCGGTGGAATTGCTGCAGCAAATTGTCGAGCTGGCGCGCCAGCACCAACTGATCATTTTTGCCGATGAGATTTACGACAAAGTTTTGTATGACGGCGAGAAACACACTTCGCTGGCATCGCTCGCAGATGATGTCTTGTTCATCACCTTCAATGGTCTATCGAAGAACTATCGGTCTTGCGGCTATCGCGCTGGCTGGATGATCGTGTCGGGTGAAAAAAAGCACGCGAAAGACTACATCGAGGGCCTGAATATGCTCGCCTCGATGCGCTTGTGCTCCAATGTTCCGGGACAATTTGCCATACAGACCGCCTTGGGTGGTTACCAAAGCATCGACGATCTGGTGGGGCCGGGCGGAAGACTTTTGCGTCAACGCGATCTCGCGCACCAGTTACTGACCGCAATTCCTGGCGTTAGCTGTGTCAAACCAAAATCAGCGCTGTATATGTTTCCCCGCCTTGATCCAAAAATGTATCCGATCAAAGACGATCAGCAGTTTGCCTATGACCTGCTGGCCGAAGAGCGCGTACTGATCGTGCAGGGCACTGGCTTCAATTGCCCAACCACAGATCATTTCCGCGTCGTCTTTTTGCCTAATGCAGATGATCTCACTGCGGCCGTCGGTCGTATTGCCCATTTCCTTGATGGCTATCGTCGTCAACACGCAGCTTGATATTCGATAGCCCTGTCTGTCACTGACTCATTCATCATGAAACCTATCAAAGTTGGTTTGCTCGGTATCGGCACTGTCGGTGCCGGTACGTTCACTGTCCTTGCGCGCAATGCAGAAGAAATACGTCGTAGGGCAGGGCGTCCGATTGAAATCACGATGGTCGCTGACCTCGACACCGCACGTGCAAAGCAGATTACGGGTGGCAAAGTCGAAGTCGTCGATGACGCCAACATCATCGTCAATCACCCCGACATTGATATCGTCGTTGAGTTGATTGGTGGTTACGGCATCGCACGCCAGCTGGTGATGACGGCCATTGCCAACGGCAAGCATGTGGTGACTGCGAACAAAGCGCTACTCGCAACCCATGGCACCGAAATTTTTAGAGCCGCGCAAGAAAAGCGCGTGATGGTGGCGTTTGAGGCGGCGGTGGCCGGTGGTATCCCCATCATTAAAGCCTTGCGCGAAGGCCTGACGGCAAATCGCATTCAGTGGATCGCCGGCATCATCAACGGCACCACCAATTTCATCTTGTCAGAGATGCGTGACAAAGGTCTCGACTTTGATGTTGTGCTGAAGGAAGCGCAACGACTCGGTTATGCAGAAGCCGATCCGACCTTCGATATCGAAGGCATCGATGCGGCGCACAAGGCAACGTTGATGTCGGCGATTGCCTTTGGTATTCCGGTTCAGTTTGACAAGGCGTATGTGGAAGGAATCACGGGACTGCAAGCGGCCGATATTCGTTATGCAGAACAGCTAGGTTATCGCATCAAATTGCTGGGCATTGCGCGCCGCGCTGCCAATGGCATTGAATTGCGTGTCCACCCCACACTGATACCCGCGAACAGGCTCATCGCCAATGTCGAAGGTGCGATGAATGCTGTCTTGGTCCATGGTGACGCAGTGGGCGCCACGCTTTATTACGGCAAGGGTGCCGGCGCTGAGCCAACGGCCTCAGCCGTCATTGCCGACTTGGTCGATATCACCCGCCTGGCGACAGCCGATCCGGAGCATCGTGTGCCTTACCTGGCGTTCCAACCCGACGCGATGACGGATACGCCCATCCTTCCAATGGACGAGATCACCACCAGCTACTACCTGCGTATTCGTGTCGCTGACAAACTCGGCGTGATGGCCGACATCACCCGCATCCTGGCTGACGCGGCGATCTCCATTGATGCAATGCTGCAAAAAGAACCTGCCGCGGGTGAGACCGAGGCAGACATCATTATTCTCACGCACAAGACGCAAGAGAAAAAAGCAAAGCAAGCAATCGCCGCGATAGAAGCACTCGAGGCCGTGTCAGGACAAGTCGCCCGTATTCGCCTCGAGTCGCTGGGCTGACCCGGCAATCAGAAATTACCTTTCGTCAGCCAATTTTTGAGGCAGTTTGTTTCAGGGAGTCCGATAGCTCCTTGGTGATGGCACTAAAAATGGTTGCCGTGAGTGTGTACTTAGCCATTGATGACTGTATCTTTAGTAGCTGAGCCGTAGTGATATCACCGCCGCTGGTTACCTTTCCCAGTTCAGTGGTTAAAGCGGATTCTGCGTCCACCATCTTGGGGTTTACTACGGTGGCGACTGCATCAATAGTGGGTTTCATAAATCACTTCCTTTCTTCGAAATTAACAGCGGATTCAAACAGTTGCATCAATGCGATCGAACTTATGACAGCAGTCTCTGCAGCCTTGATTTTTTCATGCGTTGAACGAGCATGAAGTTTTCTGGCCTCTGTAGTGAGACGTAGCTCAATTTGTCTAAGCTGCTTGAAAACTTTCCTAGAGTATTCGCCTGTTTTGTCTGATCGCAGGCGCTCTTCTACTGATAATGATGAGTTTTCCATGTGTTTACCTTGCTATCTTTATCTTCTCGTTGCCGTCAAAAATCACTTCCGTATCTTTGATCGTCATTAGGGTGTGTCCATTGATATCACCGCCACGAGTCACACGCTGACCGCTCTCGGTAATCACAAAAGGCATATTTCCGCCAACGACGATCTGAACGTTGAAGGGAGATTTCTTTTGAACGACACGTATCGTTGCGCGAATCGGTAAAATTTTTCCGTAATCGTCATTGAACTCGGTCAGCACAGTCTCCCAACTTCGCAAATCTTCTTCGCTCATTGCGCCGCGTAAAACGAATTCAGGTTGTCGGCTGACCACCTGAAGTTTTTTGGAAAGGCCGGCCGATATGATTTTTTCCTGAAACTGCTGCGGAAGATCATCTGCTTGCAGAATCACGCCATCGATCTGTCGCAACCCTGGTACTTCGGATTTAACTAGCTCGTAAGCATTTTCCTTGGCTGTCTGCATCGATACCGCGCCACGTACCTTCAGCACCCCATTAGTGACGCTCTCTGCTTTCAGTTTGGCGCGAGCCGGATCTAGCTTGTCTGCCAGTACTTTTCTTGCGGCCTCCAATAACTCGCCGTCGACATACAGTTCAGTTTTGGGTGAGGGGGAGATGTTATCCAGCGCTTGAATCAAGCGTTTTTTTGTACTGCCGTCAGGTAGATAACCAGATACACTGAGACTGCCTTTATCGGCAACTTTCATCTCCACCGAACTGGCCAAATCCAGATTCTGAATAATTTGCAGGACTTTTTGCTGATTAACGGGGACAGTCGGCACAACAGGTTTAGAGACGCTCGCGACGATCTTAGGATGTGCCTGTTGCTCAATCATCCAGGCCGCCAATGAAATGCCAGCCAAGACAATCAGGCACAAACCTACTGCAGAAA
>JAIXYM010000069.1 GCA_027490255.1 Oxalobacteraceae bacterium
CACAGCAGATGCAGGGTGCTCGTGCTGATAAACACTGCTAATCGCCGCCACCATGTCAGCACCTTCAGCGACCAGAGGCACCGCGTTCTCAGGTGTCATGCCACCAATCACGCAAATGGGCAAAGCGATTGAATCTTTAGCACGCGAGACGATATCGACCGGCGTGGATACCTCATATTTTTTTACCCGCGATGGATAAAAGCCACCAAAGGCCACATAGCTGGCACCAGCGGTCGCCGCCTCTTGTGCTCTTTGCAAATCACCGTAGCAAGAGGCACCCAAGATTTTATTCGGCCCGATCACGGAACGTACTGCAGCCACTGTGGCGTCGGTCCCGCCCACGTGCACACCATCAGCATCAAGCTCTTCACACAAGGCGAGATAATCATTGATGATGAAAGGCACCTTGTATTGACGGCAGAGCGCTTGCAGTGCCGTCGCTTGTGTCAAACGTAAATCGTCGCTTGCGGTTTTATGGCGGTACTGAAGCAGACCCACCCCGACTTGCAATGCTGACTCAGTCACACGCAGTAATTGATCGGTATCATCCCAATCGGGTGTGACAAGATACAAACCTTTCATAAAACCTCCGGTCGTTGCATGACGGTTCGCGCTGGAATGCGCTGTCCGTCTGCGATGGAATAAGCGTTCGTCAGGGATGCTTGCACCCAGTGCTGCGCTGTCGACAAAGACTGTTGCATGTTCAGCCCTGTGGCAAGACAAGCAGCAATTGCTGAGGCCAGCGTACAACCCGAGCCATGGAAACTGCCGCTCAGACGTGGCCAGCGCCATGTTTGCTCAGGCGATGCACTGAACCAAGTATTGACAATCTCATCGCCGTCGCCATGACCGCCTTTGATCAGAACGTGTGGCGTGTGTGTCAGCAAATGGGCGGCCTGTGCAGTCAGCGATGTTTCACCATCGCAGAGCCGCTTAGCCTCAGGCAAATTCGGCGTAATCAGCGTGGCCAGTGACTGCAATGGACGAATCATCGACACCGCATCTCCGCGCGAGAGTGCATCGCCATGACCACTGGCCAGCACTGGATCTAGCACCACAGGCAATTCGAGTGTCTGTTGTCTGAGATGTTTGATTGTCTCGGTAATCACGTTGACATTGTCCTGACTACCTGTGATGCCAATCTTGATTGCAGCGATGTGAAATTTTTCACACAGCACACGGGCTTGTTCGCGCAAGATGCTGGCGTCAACCGCATGCACCGCCTTCACGTGATCGTTGTCCTGCACGGTCAGCGTGGTGACGATGGTCAGTGCATGCGCACCCATCGCGGCAATTGCTTCGATATCCGCTTGCACACCGGCGCCGCCGCTGGGATCGAGCCCGGCAAACACCAGCACACAGGGACGCTTCATGCAACCCGACCCGCCATCGGTGACGAAGGCGATGCAGCGAAACGGCGCGGAATGCGGCCGGCAAGAAATGCTTCACGACCGGCTTCGATAGCCAGCTTCATTGCGCGCGCCATGCGGATCGGATCTTTGGCACCGGCGATGGCGGTATTCATCAGCACGCCATCGCAACCCAGCTCCATCGCAATCGCTGCATCGGACGCAGTACCCACGCCGGCATCCACCAACACCGGCACCTTGGATTGCTCGATGATCAATGACAGATTCCAGGGATTCAGAATACCCATGCCCGAGCCGATCAATGAGGCGAGCGGCATAATCGCGCAACAGCCGATCTCTTCAAGCATCTTGGCTTGTATAGGATCATCGCTGCAATACACCATCACATCGAAGCCATCTTTCACTAAAGTCTCGGCGGCTATCAGTGTTTCGGGCATGTTGGGGAACAGCGTTTTTTCATCGCCGAGTACTTCGAGTTTGACGAGCTTGTGGCCATTGAGCAGCTCACGTGCGAGTTGTAGCGTGTAGACCGCATCTTTGGCGTTGTAGCAACCGGCAGTGTTGGGCAGGATGGTGTATTTAGATGGCGGCACGGCATCGAGCAAATTAGGTGCGTTGGGATCCTGCCCGATGTTCACGCGGCGTATGGCAACCGTAATGATGTCGGCACCACTGGCCTCGGTAGCGAGACGAGTCTCATCGAGGTCTTTGTATTTGCCGCTGCCGACTAACAGGCGGGAGTGGTAGGTTTTACCTGCGATGGTGAGGCCTTCCGGCTGTTGATTGTCTTGCATAGTTCGGAGTTCTCCGTAGATCAACGAAAGTCACTGGATCCCGGCCTGCGCCGGGATGACAGTTTTGAGGTCACTGGCTTGTAATCGTCATCCCGGTGCGAACCGGAAGCCGGTAATGTTCGAGTTTTCGATAATTCAACAAAGTTTTCAGCTTAAAGTTACTGGCATTAGGGCTGGGCCAAGTTGATGTTTGAAGAACGGCTGGCCCCAAATCTGTCATCCCGGCGCAGGCCGGGATCCAGCGTCTTTCGGCAAACTTCACCGGGCATTGAATTACCCACCACCAATCGCCCGCACAACATCTACCTTGTCACCACCCGCAAACCGATACTCACGCCATTTCGCACGTGGTATCACTTCGCGATTGACCGCAATAGCCAGCGCCTGATTCGTCAGCGACAAGGTATCAATTAAATCTTGAACGCTGTCGCTATCACTGACCGTACGCGCCTCGCCATTAAGCTCAATGGAGATAGTCGCCGTCATGATCACTGCTTGCGATACAACTCGGCCCCGGACTTCACAAACTCCACTGCCTTGACTTCCATGCCTTGCTTGAGCGCCGCAATTTCCGTGATGCCTTCTTTGGCCGCATAGTCGCGCACTTCCTGCGTGATTTTCATCGAGCAGAAATGCGGTCCGCACATCGAGCAGAAGTGAGCAACCTTCGCAGAATCTTTGGGCAGAGTTTCATCATGAAACTCTTTAGCTTTGTCCGGATCCAGACCCAAATTGAATTGATCCTCCCAGCGGAATTCAAAACGCGCTTTCGATAACGCGTTGTCGCGTATCTGCGCACCGGGATGTCCCTTGGCCAAGTCCGCCGCATGCGCGGCAATCTTGTAAGTAATGATGCCGTCCTTGACATCCACTTTATTGGGCAAACCCAGATGCTCTTTCGGCGTCACGTAGCAAAGCATGGCCGTGCCATACCAACCAATTTGTGCAGCGCCGATACCTGAAGTGATGTGGTCATAGCCCGGCGCGATATCCGTCGTCAGTGGCCCGAGCGTGTAGAAAGGCGCTTCATGGCACTGCTCAAGTTGCAGATCCATGTTTTCTTTAATCATCTGCATCGGCACATGACCGGGGCCTTCGATCATCACCTGCACATCATGCTTCCACGCGATTTGTGTCAGCTCACCCAGAGTTTTCAATTCGCCCAGCTGCGCTTCATCATTGGCGTCATAAATGGAACCGGGACGCAAACCATCACCCAACGAGAAAGCTACGTCATAGGCTTTCATGATTTCGCAGATATCTTCGAAATGCTCGTACAAGAATGATTCTTTGTGATGCGCCAGACACCATTTCGCCATGATGGAGCCGCCGCGCGACACAATACCGGTCATGCGTTTGGCTGTGAGCGGCACGTAGCGCAACAACACACCGGCGTGAATCGTGAAGTAATCCACGCCCTGCTCGGCCTGCTCGATCAACGTGTCACGGAAAATTTCCCAGGTCAGGTCTTCAGCCTTGCCGTTTACTTTTTCCAGCGCCTGATAGATAGGCACGGTACCAATAGGTACCGGTGAATTGCGAATGATCCACTCGCGTGTTTCATGAATATGCTTGCCGGTGGAGAGATCCATCACGGTGTCACCACCCCAGCGGATGGACCAGGTCATTTTTTCGACTTCTTCACCGATGGATGAGGTCACCGCAGAGTTACCGATGTTGGCATTGATCTTCACCAGGAAATTACGACCGATGATCATCGGCTCGCTCTCGGGGTGATTGATGTTGTTGGGGATGATCGCGCGACCCCGGGCGATTTCACTACGCACAAACTCGGGCGTAATTTCCGCAGGAATGGCTGCGCCATACGACTGACCCGGATGCTGACGGCCCATGAGCTCAGCCAGCTTTGCGCCATTCGGGCCCGAAGCCTTCAGGCTCTCGATGTATTCCTTGCGATGCAGATTTTCACGAATGGCGATGTATTCCATCTCGGGCGTGATGATGCCTTGACGTGCGTAATGCATCTGCGAGACGTTCTTGCCCGCGATCGCGCGGCGTGGTTTGCGGTGCAGATTGAAACGCAGCTCGGCGAGCTTGGGGTCGTTCAAGCGCTCGGTGCCGTACAGCGAAGTCGGGCCAGGCAGCTCTTCGGTGTCATTACGCTCGGCGATCCAGGCGGCACGCAATGCTGCCAGGCCAGAACGAATGTCGATCTTCACGCTCGGGTCTGTATAGGGGCCGGAGGTGTCATACACGTAGACGGGTGGATTCTTTTCCGCACCGAAGGACGCCGGCGTATCGCTCTGGCTAACCTCGCGCATTGGTACTTGGATATCGGGACGTGAGCCTTGTATGTAGATCTTGCGCGAGTTCGGCAGCGCTTGGATCGCGGCTTCGTCCACTGTGGCGGTGGCGGCGAGGAACTGCGGATTGGCGTTCATGTGCTTCCTTTGCTTGTCAATTTGCGAAGGAAACGATCAGGGAAGCAGGATGCTCGTCTGTCGCTTTCCTACGCTGGCATTATCCAGATCAGGTTCGAGGGTATGTCTCACCTGCCAGACATTCGTTGGCAGGACCCCTAGCGTTGGCTGCCATGGCAGGCAGCGCGACAGATTATAGCGCCTCGCGAAGATCAGGGCTTGATCCGCATAGAAAATCCCTTTCCAATATAGCTGCTTAGCACCTGTCTAAATGGCACGGCTATCCGTCAGGTGAGCCGTGCCAGTTCGCAGACGATATCAATCAAAATTTAAGCAAATGTTCTCGGTCTACCGCTATAGCGCCAAGCTGAAAACGTAGAACATCTTTTTGCTCATCTGAAAGATTAGCTCCAGAGAAATCGATCAAGGAGAGTTTGGGCATCTTCAGAATCAAAGCGCCAAGCACAGAGCCAAATACAGCGGCATCCGATATTTTTAAATCAACAAAGCAAAGTGTTTTTGCACGCAGCATCGGCGGCTTATCAATCGAGATCACGTTTTTATGTGGGAGCCAACTCTTGAAACATTCACAAAATGCATCCGAAGTTACACCGGAAAATTGAAACGTATCCACCTTCGAAGTAGTTCCAAGAACTCTCTTGAAATCCGACCACTTTTTAAGCATTCCATCTCCCACAAAATCAAGGCCTGTAACCAAAGATGACTTATAAATCGTGTTCAATAAAGCATGAAAAGCAGACGGGTCTGTTACCCGATGATCAAGCGAAATAAAAACCTCTTTATTTATCACTGAGGAAAATTTATTCCGGCTTATTGCTGTAAAAGCGCTAATAGCCTTGTTCAAATCTCCATCATCAGGCAAGGACATCACCAGCTTTTTTGCTTCTGGACGTGCTAAAAAGAAATTTATCAAATCAAGTTTCGCATCAAGGTCATCCGGCGACAGACTAATTGTAGGATAAGGATTTTTCGTGATCCAGACCACCTGATCCTCAGTGCATTTATCCGCTTCAGTGGTGTTGGCTAATTGGGCGACATCGATATTGGGAGTAGCCGTTGTGGTGGTGGTGGTAGTGGTAGTGGTGGTCGTGGTGTTGGCAGTGGTCGTGTAACTGTCTCTTGTCGGAGATTGATGCTTACTGTGCGTGTATTCCGATTCATCTAGCAATGAAAAATTGGTTTCGATATCATCATTCGAGTGATCAGATTCAGCATTATCAGCCTCGCTGGTACCATCGAAAGAAGAGGTATGCTGGTTTGTCCACACTTTCTTTTCGAGCGCCTTTTCTTCTGAATCGACATTACTTCTTAACGCGGGAATTTTTTTATCATCAACTCTATTCTTTGATTTTTCGACGATTTTTTCGACTTGATTAAATTCGGCGGCTTTGGATTTTTTTACGATACTGCCAGATGCGGTACTCATTGGATA
>JAIXYM010000039.1 GCA_027490255.1 Oxalobacteraceae bacterium
AGTCGGCACAACAGGTTTAGAGACGCTCGCGACGATCTTAGGATGTGCCTGTTGCTCAATCATCCAGGCCGCCAATGAAATGCCAGCCAAGACAATCAGGCACAAACCTACTGCAGAAATAATCAACGTGATTTTTGCCCGATTGCGCAAACGACTGGCGGGATTCTCTGCCGCCCGTATCGGAATTTCACTCTCGGTAACTGTTTGTTCTACCGGGCTGGGTGGTGCCGGCGTAGGGAGCACATCAGCGGGATCTGGCCAGCGAGCGTCCACGCTGTCGACGCTGACCCAGACACCGCCCAGATCAACGGGCATCCCCAGCGTCAGGGGGAACGTATCCATAATTTCATTGCCTTGGGCATCGCAGACCTTGCCCTCGACGGGTTTGACCGTAATTTGATCCCCATCAAAACTTATTCTCGCGTGAATCGCCTCCAGCCGAGAACCCATCAGAATGATCTCGCATTCATCGGATGTTCCCAAGGAGTAATCACCTATGCCGAGACTCAGGGAGCTACCTGCTTGGGGACCAACCAGTACGCGTAGTTCGACCTGTGCCTGTAGGGTATCGAGGCTGGGTTCTAATTTCATGTAAAGCTTTCGTGAACTTTCATCGGAGTCTGGATACAATAGTTTTGTTGCTTTGAATTCCTAAAAAAATACTTAAAAAATGACGATACATACTGAAATCCGTGGCCAGGTACTTATTGTTCGACCCAGTGGCGATATAAGTAAAATGGCGGCCAGCGAGCTGCATGAATTGCTTGATGGCGCGATAGCAGAAGGCGTAACCCGCCTTGTCTTTGATTTTTCTAGCCTTAGCCATATATCCAGTGACGGCTTGCGGGTGATTCTCAAAGCCACTGAGGAAGTTCAGTCCCGCAAAGGGCAGGTCGTATTGGCCGAGATGGGTGAACAGGTTCGCGGTGTATTTGAGGCAAGTGGCTTCTTGGGACTGATCAGAGAATTTACTGATCTTGAAGTCGCGGTCAATGCCACGAGTGCCGAGGTGAGCTGAAAAAATAGAAGACATCGTCACAGCTCCACCCGCGCCAGCGGCTGAATATTGATTTCCTGTGTCAGCTCTTGGAACGAGAGCACGGGCAATTCATACAAATCCTGCTCGATCATTTTCCGCATGTACCGCCGGATATCCATCGAGGTCAGCAATACAGGTTTTTGCATCGACCGACTGATATCGCCCACCGTCGATTTAATACTGTCAAGCAATTGCCGGGAGATACCCGGGTCAAGGGCAAGATAAGACCCGCCTGAAGTCTGCCGAATCGCATTACGGACGGCATCCTCAACGGCCGGTGCCAGCAAGTAAGCGGGTAAAACATTTTGCCCCGCTGAGTAACGGTGACTAATATGCCGCTTCAAGGCCACCCGAACATACTCGGTCAGCATGACGGAATCTTTTTCTTTTTGTCCCCATTCAATCAAAGCTTCCATCACCGCCCGAAGATTACGGATAGACACTTCTTCACTCACCAATCGCTGAAGTATTTCCGCAATTTTATGAATCGGCATGACGCGCTGAATCTCTTTTGCCAATTCTGGGAACTTGACTTCCATTTCAGTCAGCAGGGATCGCGTCTCCTGTATACCTATAAATTCAGAAGCATATTTTTTAAGAACCATCGCAATGTGATACGACAAAAGCTGAGTGGGCTCGAAAAATGAAACGCCTGCATTAGTCAGTGAATTTTTCAAATCATCTGGCGTCCAGATGGTGGGAATGCTTGAAATAAATTTTTTATCAGGCTCAAAAGGCACGGAAAGGGCGGTCAGATTTTCAACGGTCTCTCTGACCATCAAATATTTTGGCCGCATTCTCCCTTGAGAAACTGGTATTTCAGAGACCATAATCACGTAGGCCTCTTCCGGGAGTGAATCATTAAAACGCAAGCTGATGCCCGGAAAAATTATTCCCAGATCCTCATACAAAGCCCGCCGAATTTTTATTAGTTCATCACTCAGCAGATCGGAAGAAAAGGCTTTTTCAAGCCCAGAGTGCATATCCACCAGCAAAGGCACCGTGGGTGCGAAATGATCTGCGCTATCAGCTTTGCTGGATTTGTCTGATTTATCCCCAGATGCGGCAATGGCGGGCACCATCGTGATTTTGCCCGTCTTGGGGTCGACGACTTGTCGCTCACCCTTGAAGAACATATAGCCAACCCCGCCCATGACGACAAATAAAATCAGGAAGGTCGTGGTCGGCATGCCCGGAATAATGGCAAAACCCAACATGACGACAGAAGCAATCATGAAGGCTTTAGGCTGAGAGAGCAGCTGAGCGCCAATATCGCTACCAATATTGGACGCAACGCCATCGGCGCTGGTCACTCGCGTCACAATCATGCCGGCACATATAGAGACAAACAAAGCCGGGATTTGTGAGATCAGTCCATCGCCAATCGTTAGAATCGAATAGATCTTGACTGCTTCGCCAGCCGTCAATCCCCGCTGAAGCACACCGATCAAGACACCGCCCAGAAGATTGACTGCGACAATAATCAGGCCGGCAATCGCATCACCTTTGACGAACTTCATTGCGCCGTCCATCGCGCCGTAAAGCTGACTCTCTTTCTCTACGATACCGCGACGGCGCCTCGCTTCATCCATATCGATGGTGCCAGCGCGCAGGTCGCCATCAATCGACATCTGCTTACCCGGCATAGCGTCCAGAGAAAATCTGGCGGCGACTTCAGCAACACGCTCCGAGCCTTTGGTAATTACTACAAATTGAACGATGGTCAAAATAAGGAAAACCACCAAACCCACTACAAGATTGCCGCCGACAACGAAGTTGCCAAAAGTGTAAATAATGTGGCCCGCATCGCCGTTCAAAAGAATCAGTCGCGTCGTGGCAATACCAATCGCTAATCTGAATAGCGTGGTGACCAGCAAAACAGAAGGAAAAGAAGAAAATGCCAGTGGACTAGGCAGGTACATCGCCACCATCAGCAGGGTAGCCGACAAACACATATTGACCGCAATAAGCGCATCCACCAGCCAGGTCGGCAGTGGCAAAATCATCATGAAGATGATGCAAACAATCAAAGCAGCAAGCACCAGATCATTGCGCTTGACAATTTTCTGTATGAACGACTGTACGTGATAGGAAAGGCTACTCATTGTGGCGAATCCTGTAGATTTTCTGCGGCGCGCATTTGGATAAACATGCGCATCGCCCCGGCCGCTTCGGCAACCCGACCTGTTTTAGTGAAAGCCTGACCTTTAAGCAGCCAGGTCAGGGCATTAGCTTTGCGCTCATTAGTAAGTTTTTCCAGCAGTGATAACGCTTGTTCTGGGAGCCCATCGCGTAAATAAGCGCAAGCAAGACCCTGCACAATTTTTTCGTTTAGCGGGTCAAAAGAAAGGGCAGATTCAAAAATAAGCGCAGCATGTGACGCATTGCCGTGTTGCAGGTGGTGATAACCCAGCAAATGAAGCAGGTTGGATTGATCCTGATCAAGACCAGAAATTTGCACTGCATTTAAAAGTGGCAAACTCATCCTTGTAGTAATGCAGAACGGTACATCTGCAATAAATCAGCCAAATCACGTTCGTCATCAAGAATCGCTGCCAGCCGACCCAAGGACTTTGCGGAGGAGGGATTGCGGCGCGCCAGCGTGCGAAGGCTAGATCGAAGGCTCAACAAAACCGCACGAAAGCGACTCGGCGTCAAAAGATCTGAATCAATAATCCGGGGACGCAAGCGCTCAGCAATATAGTCATCGATGCTATTTTTTGAAAATATCTGCTCGAGTTGCGGACGATCTGAAATCTCCGAAGGTGTAAGCAGTTGCCGAGCGGGCAGTTCAGTAAACTGCGTCGGTTTCTCGCTGAATTTAACCCCAGAAGATTGTTTTTCTAAAGCAACTAAATGACGGATGCGTGTCGCTTGCATAATCAGAAAAATTTCCTATATGTAACGTTACTTTCGAACATTTTTAAAGATTTTCGCTGTGCAGCTGATGTCATGCACAAAGCTGGCAAGGACTGTGTGGTGTGGAAAGAAAAATTGTTCCAAAAATTTTAAAAAATTTGGAACTTAAAAAATTTGTCAGTTACATATCAAAAAATTGAAAGCAGAGAAAAACCGTAAAAATAAAAATATTTTTTGATAAATTCATTCGTTGACATTTAATGAGTAAATATTTGTTAAGGAGAATCGCGTGACAGTACTTACACTTGAAGGTTTTCTAAGCAAAGAAAACACGAATACAAAAAATGTTCTCTACAACATAGCGGTTGTTAACGCACGGTTGTCAAACGCAATCGCCAAAGCGCTGAACCTACAAAAAAATGTCGTTGAATCTATTTCTGAAGAAATAAATAGGATTTCATCATTAAATGTAGAGATAAATTCCTACAAGCCAAACTCGATAAAAAGTCCACCAGAGCCAGCTCCTTTCGGAAAAACTCCTGCCGACGCTGTTCGGTTACTTGAGGCACTGAAAGCACTAGATGCTCCAGACATTGATAAGTTTATCGCAGCCGCTCGAGGAACGGCATCGACACCCGGAGTAAGACCAGTAATATTAGATACCCAAATCCAACTCTGGGCTCAACAACTCAATGCGGTAAGCGAAAGATTGAGCAGTAAATCACAGCAAGAGACACTACGAATTCAAACATTTACCAGCCGTTATACGCAAGCAACGGATCAAGCAACCAATGTTGTCCAGAGAGATGGTCAATCAAAGTCTACGATCATTCAAAACTTGAGATCATAAAATTATTTTTAAATAAATTAGATAAAAATGCCCGAAAAAAATATTTTTTCTCCGGATGAGACTGAAAAAATAATTTCTGTTGAGGATTTAATAAATAATATTCAAGAGGGCTACAGCATTGCCGCGGCCATGGGTATTTCCAAGGAAAAACTTGAGGCGGTTTATGCGACCGGCTATCAGTTCTTTAATCAGGGAAAATATGAAAAAGCGATGAAGTTATTTGAGTTTTTGCTGATTCATGAGCAAAGTGACCGGCGTTTTTTCATTGCCTTTGGGACTTGTTTGCAGATGTTGAGCGCGCCTGACGAGGCAATAAAATATCTCAGCATTGCCAGTGTCTGGGAGCCATCTGATCCTGTCCCCGCGGTGCAAATTGCTGAATGTTTACTTTCAATGGGAAGATCAAACGAGGCATACAAATTACTGAAAGAAATTGACAATGAATTCGGAAGTTTGTCGAAATTCGAAGATATTTCAATAAAAGTAAAATCAATGCTTAAAATTAAAGCATTGTCGGATATAAAAAAATAGATTATCTGCGATTAGATTTTTTAAAAATTATTTTGATTGGCGGAGAATTTTATGACTATAAATAATAATGCACTAATCGAAGTAAAGAACGGTACTCCTTCTTTCGACGCGTCTGTTTTGGACGATGCGCGTGAAATTGCGCGCGCAAAGATCGGAGATTCCTTATTCAACAATCCTCTTAGCATTCAGGGTCGCTATGAGGGAAGTGTGTTGCTTCCAAAAGCCTTATTTGCGCAAACAATTCCTGCGCCTAAAATGGATCCTGATACGGCAGCAGTTTTCATGATGTCGCTAATGTCTCAAGTCAGCGAGAGTGAAACAAAAGGGATGATGCAAAACATAGTAACTAACATGACTAATAAGGATTTGCTAAATAAAGAAATCTTCAAACTGATGAGCGACAACATAAAAAAAGCGGCGGAAATCGCGAATCAACAAAAATCAAAGAAAATTTCAGATGACATTGGTCTTGGTTTTCAAGTGGCAGCTATGGTCCTTGGAGCGGTTGCATTATCAGTATTTACCGCAGGCATATCAGCGCCTGCAGTAATTGGGTTAGCGCTTGGGGCCGTTATGACAATGATGAGTGTGGCCGATAGAATTTCTGAGGCAGCCGACGAGAAATGGGACAAAAAAGATGGTACGAAAGCCACGCTAAAGATTTCTTGGGAAGGCATGATGGAGAGAATAATGGATGATCCCGGCACGATACCGAAATCTATAAAAGATAAAGGAGAGGGAGCAATACAAAAGTATAAGGAGGATGTCACGATGGGTGTTTCCATTGCGTGTACGATTTTGATTCTGGGTGCGTCATTGGCAGCCGGATTCGCAGGTGTTACTGGGAGTGCGAGCAAAATGGCCGATGCCGTAAAGAAAGCTGGCGATTTGGGGGCCAAGATCTCTGTGCAGCTTTCCGCACGTGCATCTCAAGGGATGGAAATTCTTTCTTCGGGAGCGCAAGTGGCTGAAGCAGCCTCCATGGTCTGCAGCGGTGGTTATGGCATTTCAATAGCTTTCATAAACTTTGAGATGAAAGAAGCAGATAACAAGAAAAACTCTTTTTTTGCTATGCAGGATGCACTTAACCAGTTCTTGGATTCAAACAGGGATGCGATTGCCAGAAGTATTGAAACCCTGGGCTCCGCTTATGCAACCATGAGCTCTGTGGTCTCTGATGTCAGAGATGTTGCTACAAGAAGTTCTTCCGCGATAAGCCGCTCTTGATTCAAAAGGACATAACTATGAATAATTCTATTTCTTCAGATCTGCAAAGCAGACTTCTCAGCCTTTCTTCTTTGGTTCATGAAGATAAGGGATCTCCTGGCGCCAAATCTTCAGAGGTTGAAGAAGTTGGTAACGCAATCTTGAAAAAGATTTATGCAGAAAATTCTAATTTGCCGACCAGTGCGCGCCTTTATCTTGAGAAAATTGCTTCCAGCATTATCGACAATAAATGGTCGGATATTCCACCGCCGGTTGAAATGAAACTTGATTTTCAAAAATTGAAAGCTGTCACAACCGCTCTTAATTTAGCTATTGGTAGCACGACGATCGATCTATTTGAATTATTTAGATTCATAATGGAGCAAAAAGGGGACGAGGCATACAATCTTGCCAAGATTAGTATCTTGGATACCAGATTGGCACTCGACTTAGATAAGGCGAGATTCGAGGAGCAGGCATCAGCCAACCACAAGGAAATGGTTGCGGGTGTTGCGTCTGGTGTTTTGCAGTGTGTTCAGGGTTGTGTCCAAGCTGGGTCTAGCGGTTGGTCTATACACAAGAACAGACAATTAGGCCCCGAAACGGATAAAAGTATAGAAGCAGACACAAAGACTGCTAATCAAAGAATTAAATTAGAAGACGCAATTGCGGAGAAAACAGCGATTGCTAATCAGCTTAATCAAGCAAAAATTGATGTATCGAGTTATAAGGCAAATAATCCAAACGATACAACAAATATTGCAAATTTAGACGGAAATGTTAAGAAACTAGAAGCACTGCATGATAAAGCGAAAGTGAAAGTATCTGAAGCGTCGTCTGAATATAATAGGCTTAGTGAAAAATCAAAGGAATTGAGTTCAAAGGTGGATCGGGCTACGAATCTTGAACGTTTTAAAGATCAGCTTCGGAGTAATATTATTCAGGCAGTCAAAGGCGCTGCGGATGTAGGGGTTGCATATTTGAGATATGAAGCAAGTGAGGAAAAGCGTGAGGCAGATATGCTCGAAGCTGCCAAAAACACGACTGATAGATCAGCGAATGCAATGAGTGAATCTGGCAGAAAAGCGGCCGAAGATGTAAAGAAATTACTACAGACTTTTGACAGTATTCTGCAAATGATGGACTCCTCTATAAAAAAACAGTTTTCATGAACGATTTTACATTTCCTCCTCAACCTTTGGCAGAAGTAGAGGAAGTCCTCATGCTCGATATCGACGCGATTAGCGCGCTTAAAGAGAAAGTTGAGGCCTTGCCGGGCTATATGCGATTTAGTAATGAGCAGATAGACATGATCTACTGCGTTGCTCATTCAATTTTTATGCAAGGTAAGCTGGAAAGTGCTTGTAGTATTTTTCAGACGCTGTTGATTTACCGGCCATTGGATAGTCGCATCTTGACGGCGTTTGGTTTGTGCTGCAAACAGTTGGGTATGTATGAGCAGGCTATTCCTGCTTTGACGTGTGCATACTTGCTTGATTCCGATGAGGTCAAACTAGCAGTACATATTGCTGAATGTCTTGCTGCGCTCGGAAAATATGAAGAGTCGTCGCAGATACTCGGTCCTCTGCTGCAGCTATCCGAGGTTGATGCGAGTCTGGCTAACATTCAAAAACGGGCAGGGGCATTGAAGCATATGCTTTCGGAGCGTAGCGCGTGATAAACAAAGCAGACAGCTTTACTGAGCCGCAGTTTCCCTTGGCAAGCGAAGAGATTCGGCTACTTGCCGAGTTGGGGTTTGCAGCAATTAATGCGGGCTATATCGTGCCTGCATTGGGTATTTTTCATAATCTGCGTGTCCTGCGGCCTGAGCATGCTTTTTCATATATTGGTATTGCGCTCTCGCATATGGCCATCGGTTCGTTTGATGAAGCGCTTACCTGTCTTTCGGATGCCGATCTGGTGGTGACAGTTGAGCGTGATGATTTGCAGCTTTATCGAGGGTTGGCTTCTACGGTATCTGGAAACGTGGCGGCTGCAGATCGGATTCTTCTTGAGTTGTCTAAGGAAAACGGACTGGATGACAAGCAGCGATTTTTTTTGAACACTTTGTTGCAAAAAAAGCATTTATTGGGGGGCGCTACCCGTTGGCCTACACCGGCGAAGATAAGTTCGAGACCACCGCCGTTGTCTGAGCCTGAAAACAAAGAAGGCTGCGGTAAGGCAGGAGCGGTGGAGAAAGTTAATCCGCAGTCGCCCTCAACGACGCCAACAGCAAGTAGCCTGCCTGGTTGGTGATCGTCGTATTCATGCAAATTTGGAGGAGTTATGGCAGAGATAGGTAACGCGCTGGTCGAGACAATGAGCACGGCCCCGAGCATCGATAATGATGAGGTTTTCGTGCCTGAGATCACCCAACAGGTACAGCAAGATGGCATCAAATTTTCTGATCTTGTAGCCAACCGAATCGAACCGCCGCAAGCGGCGGCTAAACCCGCTGTAGCACCGACCAATGCTGCGATCGACACGAAATCAATGGGTGATGTTTTGCTAAAACGCCTCGATGTCGTCGGTAATAATTTCACAAAAAATATTCAAAGAACGCATCAGATACTTAATACCTTGCCTTCCGAGCTACGTGTACAAGACATGCTGCGATTACAGCTTGAGATGGCATCCATTTCGCTTGAAGTCGAGCTGGTAGGCAAGGGTGTGCAGAAAGCCGTTCAGCATGTGGATCAACTCACCAAACTGCAATGATGCCAGCTATATTCCGATATCGTAGTCTTGGGCGGCTGGTATTTGCTGGCGTGCTTTTGGCATTAGTTGCGGCTTGTGACAACCGGGTCGAGTTGATCAGTAGCGTCTCCGAAAGCGAAGCGAATGAGGCCTTGGCAGCATTGCTTGATGGCGGTGTCAAGGCCGGCAAGATCGCAGGCAAAGAAGGTGTGGTTAGCTTGGACGTTGCACAAAGCGAAGTATCAAAGGCCATCGGCATACTACGCGTAGAAGGCTTGCCCAGAGAGCGCTATGCAAAGATGGGAGAAATTTTCCGTAAAGAGGGGTTGATTTCCTCACCTCTGGAAGAAAGAGCGCGTTACATCTGGGCGCTATCGCAGGAGATATCTTCCACCCTATCTCAAATTGATGGGGTTATAAAAGCACGCGTTCATGTGGTTCTGCCAGAGCGTAGTGCGGGTGGCGACCCGTCATTACCCTCATCAGCAGCCGTCTTTATTAAACACAAGACCGGTGTGAACCTTGAAGACTCTGTCGCACAAATAAAACGTTTGGTAGCAAACAGCATACCGGGTCTGTCCGGAGAAAAAGTATCGGTCATTCTGATTGCTTCCAATGGACGAGTTAATCTGAATGAATCGTTACCCCCATCAGGCGCAGTGAAAGCCGATTCAGTCTCTGAGACAACCAACATCGTATCAACACCAGATAAATCAGAAACCCTACTGCGCCGTATCCAGGAATCGCCTGAATTACTTTGGGGCGGTATTGCCCTCTTGGTCTTGCTACTTTCCGGTTGTGGATTTCTGGTGTGGCGGCTTTGGAAAAAATATCAAAATGCCGCACCCGACAAATCGCTCATGGCCGCTCTTGGAGAGGGTGGATGACCGAAACAAAAATTTCAGACATCTATCGCCGTCACCCGCGGGTGGGTCAAGCCATTCTTGATTTTAATTTCAATCTTGCGGGAAACCTTCATCCATCAAGAAGATGTGATTTTTTTGAAGATAAAGTGCCCGCCAAAGTCTGGAGTCAAGCCCGAGTCCATGCACGACTTTCTGCCTTGATGCTGAAATCGTCAGGCCTTGGCAATCAGACTTTTTATGACACCGCATATCCCTTTTTTTCATTGATCAGCTTGTCTTCCCGTCGGCTGTTGCAGCTGGCACGGCATGCGGGGGCAATCGCTGTCGGTTCGCAGATTCGTTCGAGTCTGGGCCGATCGCAGGTGTTGGATTGGAAATCTCAATTAGGTGAAGAAGCGTTTAAATTTGCAATAAAAAGTTCTCAGCTCTTGCCCGCAGTGAAGATGCCCAAGGTAGCACCCGGCATCGCAGCGGCAGAAAAAATGGGTTATGGCTTGATTTACTCAACGATCCAGGATGCGCCAGACGCTGTCAGGCAGCGCGTGCAGCTAAAGATACCCAGAGAAGCAGAACAAATGATCACCGAAAAGCGACAGGCCGCGCATATCGTTCAATCTGTCATCACGACGCTGGAGCACGAATGGCATTCATTATTCGCAGAACTCAAGAATTAGCCCAGCTTGACACGGTAAGCAAGGTCATCAAAGCCGATGATTTTTGGCAATACCAGCAAGCGCGGGAAATGATGTCCTCTGCAAGAGAAAAGCGCGATCACATCCTAGACGCCTCTCTGGCCGGCTTTGAAGCCGAGCAGAGCAGGGGATATCGTCAAGGACGAGATGAAGCGCGGCAGGAGCAAGCTCAAAAAATGATCGGCGTCATCAGCCAAACTGTCGATTACTTCAGCAAAATAGAAGCACAGATGGTGGACTTGGTGCTCGATGCCGTTCGTCGGATTATTGACGATTTTGATGATCGGGAGAAGGTACTCAAGGTCGTTAGAAATGCGCTCACCATGGTTAGAAATCAACGGCAAATCTTGATTCGAGTCCACCCTGTCAATGTTGCCGAAATAAAATCCCAAGTCAACGATCTCAAGCAATCATTTCCCGGTATTGAGCAGATGGAAGTCAGTGCTGACGTGAGTCTGGACAAAGACGCCTGCGTGATCGAGTCTGACATGGGCCAGGTAGAAGCCAGCATGACTGGGCAAATGGAAGCACTCAAAGCATCCTTTGGCCGCGTATTCGGCGCCATTCTAGAGCCTAGTGAAGACAAGAAGTCTATCTCCGTTGGAACGAATTCATGAAACTGGTTACCCAACGTTTAATTGGTAAATGAAAAGCATGATCAATGGCGAGGCGACATTGAATGATTGGTTTTCAGGAAAATAATTTGATTGATTTGGAGTGAGCATGGTCACAGGAGTCGATTGGCGTCGAAAGTTCATCGAGTTGTCCGAAGCTATTTTTCGAGAGCTGGGCTTTGAAGTGCCCGCCATACTGCATGACGACAGCCTGCCGCTGGCAATGGAACTTGAACATGCCGGCATAGAATTCGAGCTCCTGCATTCCTCAACAGAGATGGAAGATCGATTTCTAGTGAATTGCCATCTGGGGCCGCTGCCGGAAGAGTATGTGACTCGGGGTATTCGCCAGATGCTACAGGCGAATCTTCAGCTGGCTCGTATGCATAAAGCCTGTTACGGCGTAGACCCGGACAAACAGCAGGTCAAAGCCATGTATTACGAGAATCTCTCGGACGCCTCTGCGCGATCAGTTCTGGAGAATATGCGGGAGATCTCCTCAGGTGCCAGCAATTGGCGCGATGAGTTTTTCTCACCAGCGCATGCCGGCATGAGCATGACTTTGCCAGCGACCCAATATCGACTTGCTTGAAAATTACCAAATAACATCATGCCTTTTACCGATCCAGACCGAAACAAGTTTTTGGAAATACTGACTGAGATAAAAAATTTGCTAGGTTACTCGCTACGCAGCGACGAACCTCAGCCCGGCGAAGAACTGGCCATGGAAATGATGTATGGCGGCTTTGATTTTTCGGTAGTTCATTCCAATAACTTCAAACCAGAGGCGCTCCTGATTGAGTGCCGGTTTGGCCAGGTACCAGAAGGAAGAGAGTTTCCCATTATGGAGAAGCTTCTTCAAATGAACTGCGCATTGGCTGAGCTGGACGGGTCAACGTTTTGTATCGAGGCAGAGTCAGGTGATTTGATTTATACCTTGGCAAAAAGCATGGACGGGCTTGATGGGAAAACGCTGCTGTACAAAATGACAGAGATTGTGTGGCATGGACGTCGCTGGATGGAAACTCGGTTTCTCAGCGAAAAAGATACGCGTGCGAATGACGCTTTTGGCGTCGTTGCAATGGCTTAAACCAACATATTTGAGGAAAAAATGTCACTAGGACAATTACCACCACAATCACCATTAGTACTACCGCCAACTGGCTCAGTACCAGCAGCAACGACAACGTCACCTAATGGTACTGAGACATCAAATCCCCCAGTTGTACAACAAAAAGTTCCAAGAAGTGAATTTAAAAGATTAACGAATGAATGGAACGAAACTCATGAAAAATTGTCAGCTAATTTTCGGGAGTTAAACGGTATATTTGCTGACATAAAATTTTTACTTCAAAAGCTTGAGTCGCAGCTAGCTGCAGCGGGTATTAAGAGTGAGGTAAGTAATTGTTTCGAAGAAGTGCAAAGCTGCCTTGAATCATTTTCAAATGCAAATGCACATGCAGCAGCACTAGATACGCATCTAAAGCAACTTGATAAAAATGTTTTTGACAAGGCGCCACAAGATGTACAAGACACTTTAAAAATACTAAGGGAAAAAGTTACCCAAGCAGGAAATATTGGAAGGGCTACCGGTATTCTTGGATCCGCGCAAAATGCTTCAGGCACGCAACCCACTCCACCCACGGCACCAACGGGTGCAGTCACGCAACCTGCTCCACCCGCGGCACCAACGGGTGCAGTCACGCAACCTG
>JAIXYM010000051.1 GCA_027490255.1 Oxalobacteraceae bacterium
CATGCTGCTAGTCACTATGCCCATGCGCTGACAGGTTGGCGCCTGAAGTGGTACACCGTTATCTTTGAGGCCGATACGGCAGCAGGTCGCCGTTTTGATCTGTTGCTGGTCTGGGCCATCGTGATCAGCCTGCTGGTGATCATGGTCGATAGTATCCAGAGCATCCGCGCCGAGCACCAGGAAGTACTGAATATTGCCGAATGGTTTTTCACCATTATTTTCACGCTGGAGTACCTGGCGCGTCTGGCCTGTAGTCCTAACCCTCTGCGTTACGCAAAAAGCTTCCTCGGCGTGATTGATTTTGTATCCATACTGCCGAGCTTTATTGCACTCATCGTCCCGGAAGCCTATGTACTACTGGATGTGCGCATACTTCGTCTGCTGAGAATCTTTCGTATCCTGAAAATGTCAGGCTACGTGGACGAATACCAGTGGCTGATGATGGCCGTAGCCGACAGCCGCCGCAAGATCGGTGTGTTCCTCTCTATCATTATGACCATGGTGGTAATTCTGGGCACGGTGCTGTACGTGGTGGAGGGCGGAGAAAATGGATTCACCAGTGTGCCCACCTCGATCTACTGGGCCATCTCTACGGTGACGACGGTGGGTTTTGGTGACATCACGCCAAAGACGGACTTGGGTCGTTTTCTCGCTTCCGTGATGATGATGTTTGGTTGGGGGATTCTTGCGGTACCGACGGGCATCGTTTCCGCCGAAATGATTGCACAGCGCGCGGTTCGAAAAACACTGACCGAATCCACCACGCGTACCTGTCATGCTTGCATGACCGAGGGACATGGCTCAGAAGCGAAACACTGCTTGCATTGCGGGGCGGTACTGACCGAGTACTTTGGCGAGTCACCTGATCTGACGCCTCGGATTGCATTTGCTGCTGCGATGATCTACATGATCAATGCTGACGGGCGCATAGAACCGGAAGAGATACGGCGCTTGGTGATAGCGGTAAGAGATGACCGTCTGCTGCTCGAAGTCGCCACCCGTTACACCAAATTCCACAAAGTTGAGCACTTTCTCGACGAGTGCTCTGCGCTGCTTGATCATGAACAGAAACTGTCGATACTGGTCAATCTTTATGATGCGATTCTAGCCAACGGCGAAGCTTTGCCGCAGGAGCTTGAATTATTCGAGCGATTTATGGGCGTCTTTGGTTTCAATGACGCCGAGTTCGATCCGTATTTCAATTCGATCGCAGTGAAGAACAACAGCGCGTTGTTCGGCAAGCATTAGTCGCTGAATAAATTATTGCTGAATAACTAGTCGCTAACAAAGTTCGGTGGCGACGCTGCATTGCCGCCACCGAACTCCGTTCACAAGTTCAGCTATCCCTAGTTACTGCGTTCAAGAGGCTGACGGCCACAACGCGTGTCTTCACCTCGGCCTCGGATCAGTTCTGCTTGGTCGAGTTCGCCTTGATCAAGGCCTTCAGCTCTGTAATTTCGAGCTTCAAGTCCTTAAGTTGGGTGGCCACATCGGATTCGTCTTTTTTCTTGGTTTCGTTGTGTTTGATCGAATTGATTGAATCCACAATCACGGCAACGAACAGGTTCACGACGATGAACGTCGAGATAAAAATAAAGATCAGAAAGAATATCCAGGCGGAGGGGTAAACTTCCATGATCGGTCTGGCGATTTCCTCAGACCAGCCCTCCAGTGTCATTACCTGAAACAGCGTGTAGAAGCTCATGCCCAGCGAGCCGAAGCGTTGCGGGAATTCAGGGCCGTACATGTTCGTCGCAATCACGCCCGATACATAAAACACAATCAGCACCAGTCCGAACACAGAGCCCAGACCCGGCAGGGAACCGAGCAGGGCACTGACCACGCGCCGCATACTTTCAATTTTATTAATAAGTCGTAAAATCCGGAGTACTCGCAGTGCTCGTAGTACGGACAAACTGCCGGTGGCAGGCACCAGCGCAATCGCAACCACCAGAAAATCGAAAATACACCAAGGATCTTTGAAAAAATGCCAGCCGCGTGCTGCGATCAGCAATACGATTTCCGCAATGAAAACCCACAGGATGGCGTGATCCAGCAGAATCAATTCGCGTCCAATCGATGCCATGATCTCCGGGTTGGTCTCTAAACCCAAGATAGCGGCGTTCACGATGATCAGCGTGATCAGCATGTGCTGAATAAACGGACGAGACATGAAGCGTTCGATATCGCCACGCCAGCCCGGCGTGTTCAGTAATCTGGTGTGTGCATCCTGTTGCATGAATCCCTGCCCTTGTTGTGATGATTAGTAACTTTTTTACCAGTTGTAGCGGAACACGCAAACTGGTAAGCCCGATATTTTCTCACAAGGCGGCGACGGGCTTCGTTATTCGAAGCGGAAAAATGTGCTGACGGATACGTGTGCAGGCGGGCGAAGATTGAATAACAGCGTAAACGGTGGTGATTGAAAAAACGAACCTACGTACTTAGTTTTTTAATGCAACCACGTCGCGCATGTTCAAGGATAAGATGAAATCAAAACAGCGCCATCTGGTTTTCTTCGAGGAGATAGTCAACGACAAACTGTAAAAGTAATTCATGATGCTCACCATGGTGCCAGTGAGCGCGCATATTTTTTTTCAAATACCAGCTATCTTCGCTTTCGAGATGGCAGCCGATCAAACCGACCGATCCCTGCACCACCGCCATAGGATCCCCATTGGCGTAGGTCGCGATTTTATCGAACTCGCCCCCCACGAAGGTCGGGCCATCATAAAAGTACATGCGCTGCTCTTCGCCGCGCCACATTATGGGTAAGGTGGTGGCGTAAGAAGATTTGATATCTGACTTGGGGCGTTTGATGTATTGCACGACCCGCGTGTCTTTCAGAAGACCGAAATAATAGGAGTCGGCCCAATAAGCGCCCATACAAATACCGAGATATTTTCCGCCTTTGTGGAGAAAGGTTTTGATGTCATCAATGTTATTTTTCAACAGAGAGACAAATGCGCTATCGTCGCCGACGCCGCCCGGGAAAACCACCATGTCAACTGCGTCAAAAAATCCGTCCGGGACTTTGTGACGCGTGAACACCCGAATGTTGTAGTTGGACGCCAGAGCGCTGATCACGCCGTTGACGGATTCAATCGAGCACGTGGGATGATGCAAGAATATTGCGATGGTTTTCTTCACTGGAAGCAGTCCCCGATACCGGCATTCGTAAGGCAAGCGATTGAAATTATAATTTTGATATCTTCCGAATGATGTGAACGCTCCCACCTTGAAACCACATGAATGGGCGGGCCATAAATTCTAACGTCACTCCGCTATCCTGATCAAAGTATCCTGACATTCTATATTTTTGCCCCAGAAGTATGACCAACAGAGATTTTTATCCATTTGAATCCCGGGAAGCGAGCAGTTTGCTACTGATTCCGCTGCGTGTCCGCTACAAGCTTGATTGTGTCGGTATCCGGTTGCGCTTAGCCCATTGGCAGGCGCTGACCCACGACGAGAAAACCCAGCTGCTGCAGCTGTCTACCGTCACACCGCAGGACCAGGGCGCTTACAGGGATACCTTGATCCGGATGGTAGATCGTCTGGGCGGTGCTGCACTGGTCGAGGAGCCCATGACGGGTGAGGAAGGCTGGCGTACCACGCAAAGATGGCCCGACGTAGTGGTCAGGCAGTGCGAGGCTCAGCATCTGCCGTTACCGCCGCTCTCAAAGTGGCAGAGCCTCATCGAGGCAGATCGCCATGCGCTGTTTGTGTTGGCACGATCGAATCACAGTCAGACGGAGTTTGTTGCGGCGATGGCGATGTTCTGTGGGGGCTAGGAGTAAAGCTGCATCTCAGGATTAAGCAAAGACACTGGATCCCGGCGTGCGCCGGGATGACAGTTTTGAGGTTAACGGTTCTTTAAACGTCATCACCTGCATGTGATGACTGCTGCGTGGGCGGGTCGCATGCGACCCGAATTCCCCACTCGCTCCCAGCGAAAGCTGGGATCCAGTGTCTTTCGTAGTGAACCAGATGACTATCAACAAGGTGGATACGCCACCAATCAGGCCAGCATTTGACGGTGGGTACTAATCGCTTCGCGCACGATGGCACTCATGCTGTCGGCATCGCCGGTATCCAGGCTCGCCACGATCACACGACGCATGCGCGGATCCCAGAAGCGCTTGAGATGAGATGCAATATCCTTCTCCGCCTGCTCGCGGTTTGGCATGCTCTCGAAGAACTGACCAATCTGGTTGGCCATTTTGATTAACTGCTGACTGTCCATAATTTAGTTCTCCAACCGTTCCGGGTGGGTGTAGATCACATACGAGTGGTCACGCATGAAACCAATGAGTGTCACGCCTGCGCTCTCAGCCAGATTGACCGCAAAACTAGTCGGCGCCGAGATGGCAGCGACCAGACCGATATTCATAATGGCCGCCTTCTGCACCATTTCATAACTTGCGCGGCTAGTGATCAACAGCGCGCCCGTACTCAAATCTGTTTGTCGTGTAACGAGCGCACCAATTAACTTGTCCAGCGCATTGTGCCGACCAACATCTTCGCGCACCAGCGTCACCTGACCCTGTGCATCCATCCACGCAGCCGCATGCGTAGCACCGCTTTGCTGCTGCAGCGGTTGCAGTGCTTGCATCGCGCGCATCCCGGCCATTAGCTGATGATCCGCAAAACGCTGTCGATGCGTGACCGGCGTAACCGCGCGACGCACCTGATCCAGCGCCTCGGTGCCGCACAAACCACAGCCCGTGCGACCCGTCATATTGCGGCGACGCTCTTTGAGTGCGACGAAACGTTCTGAGGCAATCTGTAGATGCACCAGCAAACCATCGTCGCGCTGCTCGACCTCGGCCTCATACAACTCGGACGGCTGAGCGATGATGCCCTCCGTCAGAGAAAAGCCCAGCGCAAAATCTTCCAGATCGTTTGGCGAGGCCAGCATCACCACATGCGAGATGCCGTTGTACTCCAGCGCGACGGGAACTTCCACTGCGAGCACATCGGCCGAGACCGTGCGTTCGCCATCCCGGCAGCGCAGCACCGATACTTCGGCCAGGGTCTCTGAGCCCTGCATCAGTGCTTCACTGTTCGGGAGCTGGCCCATGCTCAGTCGACTTTGGCCAGTTCGAGCTGCTCTTTGTTAAAGCGCTCGTACTCGCGCTGCCATTCGGACGGTTGTGTCACCGGCATCACCTGCACCGCAGTCACCTTGTACTCGGGGCAGTTGGTCGCCCAGTCGGAGTTATCGGTGGTGATCACATTCGCGCCGGATTCCGGGAAATGGAACGTGGTGTAGACCACACCAGGCTGCACATTTTCCGAGACGGTTGCACGTAGTACTGTCTGACCGGAGCGTGATTCGATACCGACCCAGTCATCCTGACGTATGCCGCGCTCTTCAGCGTCATGCGGATGAATCTCCAGTCGGTCCTCGCTGTGCCAGCGCACATTCTCGGTACGACGCGTTTGCGCGCCTACGTTGTACTGCGAAAGAATACGACCGGTGGTCAAGATCAGCGGGAAGCGCTTGGTGACCTTCTCATCGGTAGGCACATATTGTGTGATGATGAAACGACCCTTGCCGCGAACGAAGGCATCAATGTGCATGATCGGTGTACCTTCAGGCGCATTTTCATTACAAGGCCACTGCACGCTGCCGAGCTTGTCGATTGTCTTGAACGACACGCCATGGAAGGTCGGCGTCAGCGCAGCAATCTCGTCCATGATTTCGGAGGGATGCTGGTACTGCATGGGATAGCCAAGTGCATTGGCCAAGAGCTGCGTGACTTCCCAGTCCGAATAGCCGGCCTTGGCAGGCATCACTTTGCGTACACGTGAGATGCGGCGCTCGGCATTGGTGAAGGTGCCATCTTTCTCCAAGAAGGAAGAACCCGGCAGGAAGACGTGCGCATATTTCGCAGTCTCGTTCAGGAACAAGTCCTGTACGACGATGCATTCCATCGCCGACAGAGCGGCCGAGACGTGTTGCGTGTCAGGATCCGACTGCACAATGTCTTCACCTTGACAGTACAGGCCCATGAAGCTGCCATCGAGTGCGGCATCAAACATGTTCGGAATACGCAGGCCCGGTTCGGGATTGAGCGTGCAATTCCAGCGCGCTTCAAATTCGGCGCGGGCAATGCTGTCAGAGATGTGACGATAGCCCGGCAACTCATGAGGGAAGGAGCCCATGTCGCAGGAACCCTGCACATTGTTCTGGCCGCGCAGCGGATTGACACCTACGCCTTCACGACCGACGTTACCGGTCGACATCGCCAGATTCGCGATACCCATCACCATGGTCGAGCCTTGCGCGTGCTCGGTAACACCCAGACCGTAATAGATCGCTGCATTGCCGCCGCTTGCGTACAGGCGCGCCGCAGCGCGCA
>JAIXYM010000095.1 GCA_027490255.1 Oxalobacteraceae bacterium
GTGTCACAGGGACGCCAGTTATCAAGATTCGGAATCAGACGCATGCTGGAGATATGCTCGACTGACTGGTGGGTCGGACCATCTTCGCCCAGACCGATGGAATCATGTGTAAATACAAAAATCGAGCGCAGCTTCATCAGCGCGGCCATGCGCAAGGCATTGCGACTGTAATCAGAGAAGGTCAGAAACGTCGCCCCAAAAGGAATATAGCCACCATGCAGCGCGATACCATTCATGATCGCGCTCATGCCAAATTCACGCACACCATAATTGATGTGATTACCCGGCTGGTCGGCGCGAACAGCGATACATTCTTTCCAGTTGGTGAGATTGGATCCGGTCAGATCAGCCGACCCGCCGAGAAATTCGGGCAAGGTGGGGGCGAGAGCCTGAATGGCATTTTGGCTGGCCTTGCGCGTCGCAATGTTTTCTTTCTTCTGCACGCAGGCATCGATAAGTGCAGCCACGGATTGATCAAATTTTGCAGGAAGTTCACCCTGCATACGACGCATCAGCTCGGCAGCTTCTTTGGGGAATTTCTCGCTATACGCGTTGAATTTTTCTGTCCACGTCGCTTGCATTGAAGCACCGTGTTGCTTCGCATCCCAGGCAGCGTACACATCAGCAGGTATTTCGAAAGGCGGAGAATCCCAGCCAATAGCGGCGCGGGTGGCTGCAATTTCAGCATCGCCCAAGGCAGCGCCATGAACCTTGTCGCTGCCTTCCATATTCGGCGATCCTTTGCCAATCACGGTCTTGCAGCAAATCAGTGTTGGACGATCGGATTTTTTGGCAGCAGCAATCGCAGCATCCACCGCCTGCACATCATGTCCATCAACATTCGGAATCACGTGCCAGCCGTAGCTCTCGAAACGCTTGGGCGTATCGTCGCGGAACCAACCATCCACGTTGCCATCAATGGAAATGCCATTGTCGTCATACAGCACGATCAGCTTGGATAAACGCAAGGTACCGGCAAGGGAACAAGCTTCGTGACTGACGCCTTCCATCAGGCAGCCGTCACCGAGGAATACATAGGTGTGGTGATCAATGACCTCAAGGCCTGGCCGGTTGAACTCGGCTGCGAGCAGGTGCTCTGCCAGTGCCATACCAACTGCGTTGGTAACGCCCTGCCCCAACGGGCCGGTGGTGGTTTCAACGCCCGGCGTGATGTCGACTTCCGGGTGGCCCGGCGTCAGCGAATGCAGTTGACGAAAGTTACGAATCTCGTCCATCGACAACGCATAACCGGACAAATGCAGCAAGGCGTACAACAGCATGGAGCCATGACCGTTGGAGACAACGAAGCGATCGCGGTCCATCCATTTGGGGTCAGCGGGGTTGTGTCGCAGATGTTTGCCCCACAAGGCGACGGCGATATCTGCCATGCCCATGGGCATACCGGGATGTCCCGAGTTGGCTTTTTGCACAGCGTCCATTGCGAGCGCACGGATTGCATTCGCCATTTTGCGGGTATCCGCACCAGAGTCCAGATTGGAAGTCATATTGCCAAGATTGAATGAAGATACGGTCGCGGCGCTGAGAGTCTCTATCAAAATGAGCGTCGCGGAGCGGCGCGATCCCTGTTAAGGGTGCAGCGGGTTGTCGCGCAACACACTGCGAGCCTTAGAGCGGTACTGACGATCTCCAGTACGCACCCTGCTAGGCGGACCCCTGCGCTAGCAGCGGCATTTTGATAGAGACTCTGCGATGATACGCCGGCGGAAAAGCCTAAGATTTTACCAGAGCAGGCTCGGACGCTTACAATCGGTGCAGACCTTATTTCAACAAGCCACCTCTCGCTCATTCAGCTGATGCCTCGCTTTTACTGCGATCAACCTCTTGAAGCAGGCCAACTGCTGCGCCTGCCCGACCCCATCGCCCGTCATGTGCAAGTACTTCGACTCAAAGTCGGTGACGTGGTGACACTCTTCAACGGTAGCGGTGGCGAATACACCGCCACGCTCTCGGGCATCGACAAGAAACAGGTCGAGGTCGAAGTAAAAACATTCTCTGCGCGAGAAGCAGAGCCAGCTCACGCGATCACGCTCGCACAAGGTTTGCCCGAAGGCACCAAGATGGATTGGATCGTTGAAAAAGCGGTCGAGCTGGGCGCCACCGGCATTCAACCGCTGATGTGCAGTCGCTCCGTGATCCGGCTTGATGAGGAACGCGCGGCAAAAAAAATGACCCACTGGCAGGGCATCATGGCAGCGGCGGCCGAGCAATGTGGGCGCAACCGCCTGCCAATGCTAGGTGCGCCACTGCGTTTCGATCACTGGGTTGCACAGGACAGCATGCATCGCCGCGTCTTGCTCTCGCCCAGAGCAAACGAATCCCTGCACGCTTGGGCTCGCCATCAGCCAGCACAAGCGATCACTCTGATGATAGGCCCTGAAGGCGGGTGGTCGGAGGATGAAGAGCGTCTGGCCATCAGCCATGGCGCCCTTTGTCTGGGTTTGGGCGAGCGCATACTGCGCACCGAGACTGCAGGCATAGCCGCGCTCGCGGCGCTGCAGGCACTTTGGGCCGGCGTGTGAATCCTTGGGTGACTGATCGGCCGATTGATTGGTCGGCGCAGGTGCCCGTTCAAGCCCCCAAACCCGGTTTTTTGGGTACTTCGGCGACTTTTTTCATCGCGTCCGCGCTGCCGTCCAGCCGTAACCGGCAAGACCCGCTGAAAGCTGGCTAATCCGGCGGGAAACCAAGGGAAACCCTCTATAATCGAGGGCTTTCGCACTGCTCCACCCCACACTCTGACCATGAAGGTATTTCGCGGACTCCCCTCGCTGGCTGATCGACGCCCATGCGCCCTGACCATCGGTAATTTCGATGGCGTGCATCTGGGCCATCGGGCATTGCTCGCGCGCGTGTCGGATGCAGCGCAAGGTCTGGGCGTTGAGACTGCCGTTATGACTTTCGAGCCGCACCCGAGAGAGTTTTTCGCGCGGATGGCCGGCGACGAAAGCCGCGCACCCAGCCGGATCGCCAATCTGCGTGACAAGCTGCAGGCGCTCGCGCAAGCAGGTGTGGATCGAGTGATTGTTGAACATTTCAATGCGCACTTCGCATCACTGTCGCCGGAAAACTTTATTCGTCAGATCCTGGTCGAGGGCTTGGAGGTTAAGTGGCTGATCGTGGGTGATGATTTCTGCTTCGGTGCAAAACGTGCAGGGAATTTCGAGTTGCTGGCCGAGGCCGGGAAAAGGCACGGCTTTGAAGTCGTTGCTCTACCCACCGTCGCACACGAAGGAGCGCGCATCTCTTCATCTGCCGTGCGTGCTGCGCTGACTGAGGGTGACTTCGCGCATGCCCGGGAATTGCTGGGCAATCCTTATTCAATTTCAGGCCGGGTTCTGCATGGTCGTAAGCTGGGGCGCACGATTGGTTTTCCAACAGCCAATCTGCGCATTGCACACCGGCGTCCTGCCCTGAACGGAATTTTTGTGGTGCAGGTACACGGCCTTGCAGCCCATCCTTTACCGGCAGTCGCGAGTATGGGCGTACGTCCTACGGTAGAAGACAATGGGCGAGTACTGCTTGAGGTACACGTATTTGATTACGCCGGCGATTGTTACGGCAAACTGATCCGCGTGGAGTTTCTGGAAAAACTGCGCGATGAAGAAAAATACGACGACCTCGAGACTCTCACCGAGGCTATCGCTGCTGATGCACGCGCTGCGCGCGCCTTTTTTGCAGAACAAAGCCATCCGACTCTTACCGAATTTCCATCTTGATCGCGCCTCATGTCAGACAACAGCAAAAAATCTGAAAGCAAATATCCGGTCAACATGACCGAAACACCCTTCCCGATGCGCGGTGATCTCGCCAAGCGCGAGCCGCAATGGGTCGCACAGTGGCAGCAGAAAAAGTTGTACCAGCGGATTCGCAAGGCATCTGCTGGCAGACCAAAATTCATCCTGCATGACGGCCCACCCTACGCGAACGGCGACATTCACATCGGGCACGCGGTCAACAAAATCCTCAAGGACATGATCGTAAAGACGCGTCAACTGGAAGGCTTTGACGCGCAATACGTACCCGGCTGGGATTGCCACGGCATGCCGATCGAAATTCAAATCGAAAAGCAGTTTGGAAAAAATCTGCCTACCGCCGATGTGCTGGCTAAATCACGCGCGTACGCAGCGGAGCAGGTGGAGCGACAGAAAAAAGATTTTATTCGTCTGGGTGTACTGGGTGATTGGGATAATCCTTACCTGACGATGAATTACCGCAACGAGGCCGATGAAATCCGTGCGCTCGGCAGTATTCTCGACAAGGGATTCGTTTACCGCGGACTCAAGCCCGTCAACTGGTGCTTCGATTGCGGATCCGCACTCGCCGAAGCTGAAGTGGAATATCAAGACAAGCGCGACCCCGCAATTGATGTCGGCTTCCCCTTCGCCGAACCGGAACGAGTGGCGAAAGCGTTTGGGCTCACATCGCTGCCTGCGCAAAAAGGTTATGTGGTGATCTGGACCACGACACCCTGGACGATACCGTCCAATCAGGCGCTGAACATGCACCCCGAGTTCAGCTACGCGTTGGTCCAGACCGTTCGCCATGATGAAACCATTCTTCTTATCCTTGCCGAAGATCTGGTGGAAAGCTGCCTCACGCGCTACGGCCTGGAAGGCAAAACGGTTGCAACCTGCACCGGCGAAGCCTTATCGGGCGTGAATTTTCATCACCCGATGTCATCCGCTGATGTTGGCTATGCGCGCTTGTCGCCCGTCTATCTAGGCGACTATGTGACCAAAGATGCCGGTACCGGCATCGTGCACTCCGCACCGGCCTATGGCGTTGAAGACTATGCGTCCTGCAAAGCACACGGCATGAAGGACGACGCCATCATCAATCCGGTGATGGGCGATGGGCGTTATGCATCGACGCTGCCGCTGTTTGGCGGCATGACTATTTGGGAAGCATCGAAACCGATTTGCAGCACGCTCGACAACGCAGGTACTTTGTTCAAACTGGTGATGTTTGATCACAGCTACATGCACTGCTGGCGCCATAAAACGCCGATCATTTATCGTGCGACTTCACAATGGTTTGCGAGTATGGATCGCACACCGAAAGACGGCAGCGCTTCCTTGCGCGCGACGGCACTGGCGGCTGTGGATGCAACTCGCTTTTACCCTGGCTGGGGCAAGGCGCGTCTTCACGGCATGATTGCCAATCGCCCGGACTGGACTTTGTCACGTCAGCGCCAGTGGGGTGTGCCGATGGCATTTTTCGTACACAAGGAAACCGGCGATCTGCATCCTGATACACCAGCCCTGCTTGAAAAAGTCGCGCAACGTGTTGAGCAAAACGGTATTGAAGCTTGGCACACGCTGGACCTGAACGAATTTCTGGGTGCCGATGCGGCGCACTACGAAAAAAATCGCGACACACTCGATGTCTGGTTTGATTCTGGTACCACTCACCAGACCGTGCTGCGAGGATCGCATGTTGCCGAGTCACAGTTTCCAGCGGATCTGTATCTGGAAGGCTCGGATCAGCACCGTGGCTGGTTTCACTCATCGCTGCTGACCTCGGCCATGCTGAATGGCTGCGCGCCCTACAAGGCGCTCCTGACGCATGGCTTCGTGGTCGATGGCGAGGGCAAGAAAATGTCCAAGTCCAAGGGCAATGTGGTCGCACCTCAAAAAGTTTCCGATACGCTAGGCGCAGAGATTCTCCGTCTGTGGGTGGCTGCCACTGATTATTCGGGTGAGCTGTCGATCTCGGATGAAATCCTCAAGCGTGTGGTGGAAAGCTATCGACGTATTCGTAATACGCTGCGCTTCCTGCTGGCCAACACCTCGGATTTTGATGCGCAGCGTGATGCGGTTGCGATTGATCAGCTACTCGAAATCGACCGCCACGCGATTGCCCGCATGACCCAATTGCAGCAAGAAATTCGTGCGCATTTTGATGAATACGAATTCCATCCGGTCGTCGCCAAACTGCAGATGTACTGCTCGGAAGATCTGGGTGGTTTTTATCTGGATATTCTCAAAGACCGGCTGTACACCAGCGGTGTAGATTCTGCTGCGCGTCGCTCGGCACAAACTGCCATCTGGCATATCACTCAGGCATTGCTGCGTCTGATGGCGCCGGTACTGTCGTTCACGGTGGAAGAAGCCTGGTCGATGTTTGCTGACAAAGCGACTTACGATGCCTCGGACGAGACAATTTTCACGCAGACTTTCTATACGCTGCCCAAGATTGCAGATGCGGATGCGCTGCTGGAAAAATACTCTAGCTTGCGCGAGATTCGTACCTCGGTCCAAAAAGAACTCGAGGCCCTACGCGTCTCAGGGGCGATTGGCTCATCGCTACAAGCCGAGGTCGCCATTCATGCCAGCGGCGATACACTGAGTCTTCTGCAGGAACTGGGTGACGATCTGAAATTTATTCTCATCACCTCTGATGCGCAGCTTGTTCCTGTTGCTTCGAGTGCTGAAGAAAAAATTCTGGTGACAGCATCAACCCACAAAAAATGTGAGCGCTGCTGGCATTATCGCGCCGATGTCGGCGAGCATGCAGACCACTCGGGCTTGTGCGGTCGCTGCGTATCCAATTTGTTTGGTCAGGGCGAGCGGCGACGTGCCGCCTGACCTCAACTGAAGGCTGTCAATGGCAAAAAAGAATGCAGGTCTGATGCTGTGGCTGGGCATTGCTCTGGTGGTGGTCTTGCTAGATCAGGTAACCAAGATCACCATGAGCAAGCTCCTGCTTTACGGCCAGTCCGAACCGATCACGACCTACTTTAATCTGGTCATGGTGTACAACAAAGGTGCAGCTTTCAGCTTTTTGTCGGATCAGCCGGGATGGCAACGTTACTTCTTCACTGGCGTTTCTGTTATCGCTTCCGTATTCATTCTGTGGATGCTCAAGCGCAATCCCGATCAGCGTCTGTTCTGTTGGTCACTGGCGCTGATTTTGGGTGGTGCCATCGGCAACCTGATTGATCGTGTCGCTTACGGGCATGTGATCGATTTTCTCGACTTTCATGTGCTCGGCTGGCACTGGCCGGCATTCAATGTCGCGGACAGCGCGATTACCGTGGGAGCGATATTGTTCGTGCTAGATGAATTCCGCCGCGTCAACCGCTAGAGGCACTTATGAATCTTGCAGGCAAAAAAATCGTGCTGGGACTCACTGGTGGCATTGCCTGCTACAAGGCAGCTGAGTTTGTGCGCTCCCTAGTCAAAGCCGGCGCCAGCGTGCAAGTGGTCATGACGGAGGCGGCTCGACATTTCATTACGCCCGTAACAATGCAGGCCTTGTCGGGCCATACGGTATACACCGATCAGTGGGACAGCCGCATTGCCAACAATATGGCGCACATTGATCTTACGCGTAATGCTGACGCCATCATCATTGCGCCGTGCTCGGCTGACTTTATGCGCAAACTGGTGCATGGCGCGGCGGATGATCTACTGTCGACCTTATGCCTTGCAAGACCTCATGAAGTACCACTGCTGGTCGCACCTGCGATGAATGTCGAAATGTGGGACAAGCCAGCCACACAACGCAACGTGGCACAGTTAAAGTCTGATGGCATTAACTTGCTGGGACCCGCCGCAGGCGATCAGGCTTGCGGCGAAACCGGACTGGGCCGCATGCTCGAACCTGAGCAATTGCTCGAGGCACTGACTGGATTTTTTCAGCCAAAAATCTTGTCCGGCAAACGCGTGCTCATCACCGCGGGCCCCACCTTTGAACCCATTGATCCCGTGCGCGGCATCACCAATCTCTCATCGGGAAAAATGGGATACGCGCTCGCGCGCGCTGCGCAAGCCGCCGGAGCACACGTCACGCTCGTCTCAGGGCCAACAGCACTGACACCACCTCTGGGCGTTAACTGCATTCCGGTAACGACCGCACGCGAAATGCATGAAGCCGTCATGTCTCATGTGGGTCAACAATCGGTGTTCATCGCCGTCGCTGCCGTAGCCGACTGGCGTGTCGCAGAAGTCAGTACACAAAAAATAAAGAAACAAGATACCGCGGCACCGTCGCTGCAATTTGAAACCAACCCCGACATACTGGCCTCGGTCGCAGCTTTGCCTTCCCCGCCTTTTTGCGTCGGGTTTGCAGCAGAGTCCGAGGATTTGCTAGCACATGGCGCAGCCAAGCGGGAGCGGAAAAATATTCCACTACTCGTCGGGAATATCGGCCACCAGACTTTCGGAAAAGATGAAAATGAAATTGTGATTTTTGATGCGCAAGGTCATCA
>JAIXYM010000084.1 GCA_027490255.1 Oxalobacteraceae bacterium
CGTGAACGAATATGCATGCAGACATCACCAGTGGCCACAACGTCAAGCGAGTGAATGACCGATGTTTGCATCACGATCCGCTTGTGCTGCTCATCCTGCCCGCGATAGAGCAAGCTGAGAGCGAGGTAGGCACGCGCGCCGAAAGTAGATTTCAGCCATTTGGCCTGACGATGTAATTGGGCCGCACTGATGCCGTAGTCGGGTGCCAGTAGCAAAAGGCAATCGGGCAAGGTACGCAGATGACGATATTGATCCTCAGGGTCAGTGAAGTCAGTCAGCGTGAGACGATAATCCCCCTTCTCTGCCCTGCTTCGTGCCAGCGTGATCAGTTCGCACAGGTTGCCATAGCCTTCGCGATTCATCACCAGTGCAATCAGGGTCAGGCAATCACCCGCTTCTGTATGAACGCGAAACTGACTGCCGATGATCAGTGACAGTTGATGCCGTTTTGCTTCGACATGTGCGCGCACAACGCCAGCCAGCGAGCACTCATCCGTGATCGCCAGCGCGCTATAGCCCAGCGCTGCCGCGCGTGCGACCAACTGTTCGGGATGTGAAGCACCGCGCAAAAAACTGAAGTTGGACGCGCACTGGAGTTCAGCATAGGCCGGTAAGGTAGAGGCAGCAGGCATCATGGCTCATGCGAACAGGCCGTGCAAAAACCACCGTGCCTGGTCGATATCGCGCTCACGGTAAATCCAGTAGTACGCGCCCTCCTCACCCTGCGCAACAAAGTAATCGCGCATCGCAAGATCGCCATCCCACCAGCCTGCTTCAATGCGTTCCGGCCCACTGAGCAAATGCAGTGCTGAACCATAAAAAGGTCGATGTCCACGCAGCGTCAGCGCCAGTGGCTGCTCCAGCAACCAGAAAGGACGTTCAGCAAATCGCGCACCTGTATCAGACAGCATTTTTTGTTGTGCTTGACTGCTTATTTGCCATTGGTTGGCGACTTCGGGACGATGATCTGAGGCCGGTGCAGGCAGGCGTATCGCCTCAGGTCCAAGCCGTGCCATCAGCAGTTCGAGCAGCCGGCGGTAATCTGCCGGTGTGCCGCCAGGTTCGGGAAATAGCTGCGCTGTCGGCGGCGCGAATGCAGCAAGCTGCTTGGCTTTCAACCGCAAGATATTGACAGGTGCTTTAAGCACCAGTTGGTTCAGTCTTTCTTTCATCAGGCGCAGCAAATGCGCTTCCTGCCATGCAGGTTCTGCGAGCGTGATCTCAATGTCGGTCGAAGTAAGTCGAGAGCGCCTGCGCTCATATTCCAGCGTCAGCACCAGCACAGACACGGCGCGTTGTCGCGCAACCAGCCAGCCGGTCATTTGCACTACCAGACGCTGGGCCGCTAACAACAGCTGCTCGGCCTGTTCTGTCGGATAAGCAAATTCGAGAAAGGCGTCAAAGCTTTCTGGCGCCTGTATCCACTCGAATAATTCAGGGGCTTCACCATAGGCGCGGTCGAGTTGATCTTGCAAGGCAGGATCAGTACGGCGCTTCAAGCCTGCGCGCGGCAAACGACGCAAATCAGCGAGCGTGCTGCAGCCTATACCCGTCAGCCAGGACTGGTATCGCTCTGCGGTGGTAAGCAATTCAACCGGCAATGCATCCAGACGTCGCCGCATACTCTCGATGCGAATGACGCGTCGCACGCGTCCCGCCTGATGCGCGAATAGCCAGGCGGCCTGTGCGGCAGGCGCCATACCCAGACGCAGTGAAAAGCCAAGCGCTTGCACACTGCCGCGCACGCGATGGCATAAATGCCGCCGGCCACCAAATGCGGAAAGACTGGCGCTGACATCCATTAACAAGGTATCTGCATCAGCGATGGCTAATTCAGGCGTGTATTGCAGCAGCGCCAGGGCGACTGCATCGCGTGCGATGTTCTCTCGAATCAGATCACGCGTTTGCAATATGAGCTCCGGCGCCAATAGCTGGGCGCTGGCCGCGCGCATGCCGGGGCGAATGCCGTGTCGCGCTGCAAGTCGTGAGACTGTCACGATCTGCGCTCGATCGACAATAGCGACAGGCAGTAGCTCAGACCAGCGCGGGCGCAGCGATTGAAGAGGCAGCAGTGGCAGGTAAACGGCGATCCAGCAACGCATGATGGAGTTCATCGGTGAAAAATGACCTATCGCCATGCAGCAAAGACCAGGGCAATAGCAAAGGTGTGGCGCAAGGTGGACCGCGCCGCTTGAGAACATCGATTTGCAAGCCCTGCCCTCTGGGTCGTAACGCGAGACGCAATGAAACTGGCGAAGGCACATCCGCCAGCGATAAAGGTCGCAGTAGCCAACACACGATGTCGGATGCCTGCGCCGCAAGTTGCAGACGACGTAGGGCTTCATTGCGCAAAGCGCCTTGCCACAGCAATAGCGCGCCGCAACTACCGTTACGTAATATTTGTTCGGCACTCCACAGGAGATCAGCGTGACGTTGAGTTCGTATCCATAACAGACGTTCAGGTGCCAGACCCCAATCAATCCAGGTCGACACCTGCGGCGCGTGGGGCGGTTGAAGCAAGGCAATGCGGCCGGTCACCCGCCGCAGCGCTGGCTGCAGCAATCGCATTTCGCCGATGCCGGTTTGCCGGATCAGCAGTTCAGTCAATCCACGGTGTGGCCAGCCCTGATTCGGTAATTCCTTGTCGAGCGCTGGCCAACCGCTGGGCGTCACCGACACGCCGGCCGCAGCCATCTGCCCGGCACGCCAAACAGTGTGGGCAATGCCGGATGGCAGGGACAGCGAAGGCATGCCACCCGCAGAGACGGTAAGCGGTAGTGTGCTCATATTGCTTTTATGAAAATTGGCTTAAGTGAAGTTCGATTAACGCATATACTGTACAAATATACAGTATAAATTGCAGGCGGGAAGTGTAAAAACCGCTGAATTTTTCAGGGTCTTATTAGAAAAATAAAAGCCGGATTGTTAATCCGGCTTTAAGGGGGGAAGGTACGACTTATTCGGTCTGACAAGCAAACCTGCTCAGGCATGCATCTGAAAACTATCACCGCCTAATCCCGGCAGTGGCGCTGGGGTGGGTACGGTCTGGCTAACAAAACCTTGCCAAGAACGGGTGATCTTGAGGAAATTCTTCAGAGTGAACTGCAAGTCGTTGAGTATCAAACCTTCGAGGCAAAGCTCGGTGCTGATAATGAGCGCACCCTGGGGTCCGGCGAGTCCGATTTTTACGCCGCCCGTATCACGCCACATCAGGTTGTAGCACAGCAGCGCTTCATAAACTGTGTGCTGGTTGGCATCGTTGGCATTGCCAAGTTCTGCGGAAAATACCATACGTGCTGGTTCCTCAGCCGCTTCGATAATGACAATCGTCTCATCGGAAAACTGTATGGCCCAGCTAGGCTCTTCAGTCTGCACGATGGCGTCGATGTCCTGCATATGAGGACCAAGCTCTTGAATCAACTGCTGAATTTGTTCGATGGTGGTGGCCATGAATGTCCTTGAATAAAAATAAAGGTCAGAGGATGGAGATTTATTCAGCGTCTATTAATCAATACCGGAATAATCCGGGTTTCGGGAGGTAACAATTGCCTGAGCCTGTGTTTGCAATTGCTGTATTTTTGCCAGTGATACAGAAAGTCGTTCGGCTTTGCTAGCATCGCCATAATTGATTTTTAAACTACCTGTACTGGCAGCGGATTTCGTTTCTTTAGGTTCTGCAAGGCTCGTTGCAGCAGTAGATGCTGCACTGCTCATACCACCAATCATATTAGGTCCCATCATTTCTATCCTTATTGAATGAATTTGATTTGATTACTCAAGCACCCATATGCAGCATATCCATTGGACCTGGCAGATTAGCCGCTGGCTGATCATTTTCGCCTGTCACATAAACACACCATACTTGTGCAATGCTGACAAAATTGGATAAGACGGTTTGCAACTCATTGAGCGAAAGATCGGATACGAAAAGTTCATATAGCAAAACAAGCTCACCTCCGGGACCCGAAAGTGCCATCTTGACGCCGCCCGTATCTTTCCAGAGCAGGTTGTAGCAAAGCAATGTCTCATAAACTGATAACTGCATTGACTCGGACGGTACGCCCAGCATGGATGTAAGTACGACACGCTCTGGCTTTTCAGCCCATTCCAGCGTGATAATGGACTGGTCATCGAACTGGATAGCCCAGTTTTTTTCTTCACTCTGAATGACGGCTTCTATCTCGGGCATGCTGGGCCCGATTTCTTCCATCATGATCTGCATGCGCTCCAAATGACTGGCCATGCCTACTCCTCTCTAAAAATATGTTGCACGGACAAGATTTTGGAGATAGGTGAAATACAGCAACAAATAGTTCCCGAAATTTTAGAATTCACCAAAAAATGGTGCACGCGGAAGCTAAAATTTTTGAAATATTCAAGGAAGCGCTGAAAAACCTTCCGTTTTATGGTGGTTCAGCGCAAGTGTCCGCAGCGGGGATCTGATAAATCAAGTGTTGTGCGGCATTTTATGAGTCACCCAAGTTTGCAGTGTCATTAAATTCGCATTTGTAAAAAAAAAACGCCAGTCGGTAAATACCGGACTGGCGTTTTTCCTATGCGGGAAAATTTAACGGCAGGAAACTCAGTGAAGCTTTACGCGCGGCATGGTTCTTTGTCTCAGCCATTGCGCAACGGTATCAAGCAACATGCGGAGCAAGCCATGCAAAGCCATCTGATGCTGGCGGTACAGTGATAAATACAGCAGACGAGCAAAGAAACCTTGGATTTTGACTGAACGCCCAACCAGCCGGCCCATCAGATTACCGACAGTGTCAAAATTCCCCAAGGAAATAAGAGAGCCGTGATCACGATAAGTAAAGACGGGCAGATTTTTTCCTGCCAGACGCCGATGCATGCTTTTAACCAACAATGACGCTTGCTGGTGTGCTGCCTGAGCACGCGGCGGGACAGATTGACCCGTGGCTGGCCAAGGGCAGCTGGCGCAATCTCCCAGCGCAAAGATGTCCGGATCCGTAATGGATTGCAAGGTGGGCGAGACAATCACTTGCCCTAGGGAATTGGTAGGCAAACCCACGCGCCCCAGAACGGCGGGCACTTTGATACCACCGGCCCAGACCGTCAGATCACTGGCCAGCACATTCCCGCTGGCGGTGAGTACGGCGTTGCTGCGCAGCTCGACCACTTTGTCGCCTGTGAGAACCTGAATATCGAGCGCCTGTAACAAACGCGTAGTTTCAGTGGCAATCCGCTCGGGTAAAGGCGGCAGAATGCGGGGGCCGGCTTCGACCAGAGCGATCTGAATGTCACGACGTGGATCGAGCTGATGAAGCCCGTAGGCCGACAGCACTTGCGCCGTATTGCGGAGCTCAGCGGCGAGCTCGACTCCCGTTGCACCACCGCCAATGATGACCAGATTCACCTTACTGGCTGAGGCGTCTTCTGATTCAGCGAGTCGAGTCTGTGTGCGCATGCAGGCAGCGAGAATACGCTTGCGGACATGCTCTGCCTGACTCACGGTATCGATAGCCATCGCGTGTTCAGCGGCACCCGGAACACCGAAAAAGTTGGTCACACTGCCAATCGCCAGAACCAGCGTGTCGTAGGGTATATGCCGCTCGGGCAGGATGGGATGGCGATCGTCATCCAGAACCGCGCCGACGACAAGCTTGCGGTTGACACGATCCAGGTCAAGCATCTCCCCTTGCTGAAATTCAAAATGATGCCAGCGCGCCTGGGCAATGTACTCGAGCTGGTGCGTATTGGGATCCATACTCCCCGCCGCCACTTCATGCAGCAAAGGCTTCCACAGGTGAGTGGCCGCGCTGTCGACCAGAATAATCTGAGCCTGGCCCTGCTTGCCGAGCTGATCACCCAGACGAGTCACCAGCTCAAGACCACCAGCGCCACCGCCCACCACAACGATACGATGCGGCCGAGTAGATGGAGGCGATTTAAGCACTGGAGCGGGGTGGGTCATAGTTTCCATGAATATTCCATTGAGCCACATGAAAATATCCATGCGGGAGGGGTGATTTTTACTAAAGTGATATTTTACTTTAAGAAACAAATTTATCCGCCTGTCGTGTTCTTTGACATGACGTGCTAACCCTTGCAGGGCTTGCATTGTCCACTTGTCAGGTACTTCCCAATGAAACAGGGAGAGCAAGCATGACCGGCATGAACAAAGGATTGAGTGCGGATGAGCGTGAAAATTTCATGCCTTCAAACTGCTGGGGCCAGCGACAATCCCTACGTCATAACTAGCAAATAAGTGACAACCTGAACAACGGGCGAATTAGTAATCGATATTGACAATCAAATTGGCCATATAAGTACCTTTGCCGATATTTTGTTTTGCAAGCAGCCTTCCATACAAGCGAATGGTAAACAGCTTTGAACGAGGTTCCGATTCAGTCACCGGTATGGCCATATCATCCCGCAGTGGTATGGTTCTGGCAGCATCTTGAAACAAGATATAGTAGGCCTCGTCGCCTCCAGCGGTATTTTTTAAAATACGTCGATCGCCCTGATCAGTTTTGTCAATCAAGTTGACTCGAACATTCAATTTCTGCGCCTGAAATGCCGGCGCACAGTAAATTTCGATGGTGGTATCCATATCTAGCGCTTGAGAAAATTCTGGACTGTAATTTCCGAAAATCATTTGAGCGGAATTGATTGGATAGCAGGAATCTGCAGCCACTGCCTCGGTTAGCATAATACTCATGAAAACAATCAGGATATCAACACGATCAATACTGTTCATTAAACGGCAAATAGAATACAGTCCATATCGGACTAGGCGAATGATTTTCACGGATGAAGCTCCCTGCAAATGAATTCACCTAAATGAGGAATCACTGTTTTTATCGATTCTGAAAACGGCAGGCGTACTTGACATCGTCTACCACCCCAAGAGACAGTCAGATGGTTTTCCTTTTCGAGACCGGATATAAATGTCATCCCTTCTCTACCCACTGCAAAGATGGCATCTGTCTGATTCATCCTAATAAGTGCACCAGCGGGTACTGGATTACCATCAGCCAGTACTAGATTGAGGGTTGCTGCCGTCTGCTGACGCACTGGAAAATCGATCACCACACCACTACGCCAGGCTGGTACAGGACGCACGGTCAGTGCGTCGATTGTGGCGTCTATGGGTAAATCAAGCTGATCGACAGATACATGGTTACGTACATAGGGATGTAACCTCGGCAGGAAAGCATACCCATCGTTATTTGTTCGGGTTGCCAGCTGATTGTCGACGTAAACGCGGACATTATTCAATCCCGGCATCCGGACCAAACCATAACTACTGCTTATTCGCGGTGTCAGAAACCATTGATCATCAAGGCGGGCAATAGCACCCGTCACACTTGCTCGCGCTGAAGTCTGTCCATTCAGTTCCGCGACTTCAAGCCTGCCTAATCCGTAGCGGTTCTGGCCAAAGAGGGCAGCCTGCTGGGACGCATTGACCGCTGCCTGCAGGCGATAACCCACGCCCTCCCCTGGGGGCAGACTTTTGTTTGCCTGAAAAATAGTTTGATCTTGCTGATTCGGCCCGCGCAGGTGCATCACACTGGCGCTCACTTCGCGTTCCAAAGGCAGTACCCATAAAAAATAAACACTGCTCTGCGAAGTCTCAGCTCTGGATTGCATGGCAGAGACAACGAAGGTACCCCACGCGTATCGTAGTGTGCTGAAGCTGGCACTGTATATTTCTGCGGATCGATTGTTATTGGCCTGTTGACTGAGATACGACAAACTGAAACTGCCAAGACCGTCCACCCGATAGCCCCAAAAAGCAGTATCCAGACGGCGAATGATTTGAGCCGTATCTACGCCGACCTGGCGAAAATTTTCCGAAGCAAATTGCGTACGCAAGGCAAAGCTGTGCCGTCCGCTGCGCCGTTCAAATCCAAGCAGGCTTTGCAAACCATCACCGGCAGAACTATGGCTATAAGCCATCGCCAGCGTTGCCGTACCAACACCGGCAAAAGCGCTGGTAATGCCGCCGCTAAATGCGGTCAGACCGCCTTGCTGAAATTGGGCACTTCCTTCTGCAGTTAACGTCGGTCTTAAGCCTAGGCGGTAGCTTGCTGATCCAAAAAAATCACCGTAATCATTACTCTCTCGTCCAAAATTTTGGCGCAAGAATCCACCCTCGAAAGAGAAATCCGATAGGCCGGGCGATAGTAAAGCGGTACTCGCATAAAAGCGCTGACTGATGATTTCTTCACGCCCCGCAATATCACGAACTCGCATGGAGACTTCACCATCTCCCGCCACAATGGGCGCTGTACTTACAGAAAACGGGCCGGGAGGTATCTGACTACTACTTTGCATTACGTTGTTGACGTACAAATCCAAGGTCGATGGTAACGCCGCTTGCCCACCCAGCGTAGTCATTGGCGTGATGATCAATCCGGGCTGAGTAAGAAAATTCGTTGAATACTGCAAACCACCAAACCGTGCAGGCCGTCCCAACATGCTCCCAGGGCGGGAAATCGTATCGCCGAGCCGCCAGCTTGCACGGTCGCCGGGGCGATCGATTGTATAGGTGGTGTCTAGACGCAGATGTTGGGCCGTCTCGCCGAATTGCAGGTATGCAAAGCTTGAGGTAGCCACTCCGGGGCCGGCAGCAGACCCCAGTTCGGAAAACACATTCTGCCGTAAACCGGCCGGGTTTTGCTCAAAAAGCAAATCGTAGTTAACGAACAAACCTGAAGGTGCGGCATAGGTATTGGATGTCGCCGATATATCGGGCTGCAATCGTGTCAATTGAAAAACGGATGCAGCAAATTGAATATCCAGCGTTTGCGACGATTCATCAAAGTTAATTTTTTCTACGCCGATATCTTTGACCGAATAAAAATCGGACCCATTGAAATGTATCGGTCGCACTTTCGGTAACTGTATTCTGGATGCGCTAAGGACATCGACCGGCAGCCACCAGTTTTTATCGGGCGTTTGCAAAGCCATTACGGTGGTTTTGAGCGCAGCGCCATTGATGGTCACACGCACCAGTACGGGTACTGCTTGGGATGGCGGATTGGAAGTATCCTCTCCTGCATGGACCTGACAAAAAAATATAAGTAATGTCAGTGAATAAAATAGCAGAAGAAAATTAGAACCATATCCAAACCGCGAGTCATGGCGGTCCGGCGCTGGCATAAGAGTTTACCTGTCCAGTGCGCGTTGTCGCTCTGATAAAAAATTTTTCATTGGCGGAAAAATCGCGCGCGTCAGTTTTTAATAGGATCTGTCGCTCTTGCCCAGGAAGTACGTAAAGTGATTTGTCATGAACTGCAATAATTTTCTGATCTTTTTCTTGATTGAATATTGCAATTTTTTGTATTTGAGTATGGGTTTGACTGGTATTGACGATTTTTACTTTTATCTTTCCATCGGGCTGAGTTTCTGTATAAAATTCAAGGCTAGATGGTGACGTCTTTTCAGGTGAGACGAAAATTGGCAGACTGATTTTTAGCGCAATTTGCACCCCTTTAAAATCAGCTGCTGGTAGCTCTGGAATTTCCTCAATGAACAGTCGATAAGAAAGCTCTTCACTTACATCAGGCTTTCTTAAAAGACCGGCACGAATGATCTGCGAGCCATTCGCTCTCAAATGAAATACTTGTGGCGTTACGATGAGATCGCGTGTCGGCGTGTACTGATCGTTACCATCTTTGTGTGACCAAGCCATCACATATAATTGAACTGTGACCGGCTTGGATTCGAGATTCTGCAGATTGATGATGCGCGTTGATTCGGATTTTGATAGTTCAATCCTGAGTGGAGTGACGCTGAAGGATCCAGCATGAACAAAGTTCGGTAGGCCAATGAGAAAAACTACTGCAAGAAAAATTTTCTCTGATAGCAAATGGATCATGGTAAATCCTGCCTGATCACCGGGCATGAGGCTTCTTGTCGTAGTGACCAGGCAAGAGCTCATTAATAATCCACTTGAGCGGTTACGGTACCCGTGTACGTACCGGTGCCTACGGTATTCTGACCAGAGGCAATCTTTCCACAAACGCTATATTCCTGTGCGACATAACCCGCAAATTTTGTCAGCGGAAGGCTGTTTGCGCCGCCACCCCAAGTTGTCAGCGGGTTGTTGCAGGAAAGCAAGCCGTCGGTCGGCTGAAAGAGCGTGTAAAACAGATTGTCGGTACCGTTAGTCAAGGCGCGATCGCCGACGAGTGCGCCACCGCCCAGGAGAGAGACGGTCGGTGCGACATCCTTGATGCAGGTCACACGAAGTGTGCCCTGAGCCAGCTTGTCTGCATCGGGGACATAATTGCCGAAGTCAATGTTTGAAGCGACTTCAATTTTGCAGCTGTCTTGCACATGCGCTTGCACTGTTAAATTTGCCTGTGCCGTACCTGCGTGCGCCATTCCTGCTGAGACCAAATAGACGAGGGAAGATAAAAATGCAGTCTTCTTGATTTTTTTCATGTTCAGATCCTTTAAACGAACGGTGGAGGGACCTGAATTGTAGAAATTTGAACGGCGATTTGTTTTATATAGAGTATGAAATTACGGAATGAAGTTATTCATTCTTAATATGGATATCGAAATCGATTTTCTTCATTCAATTAGCTTTATAAAGATAGAAAACCTTTATATTGAATATGACTCACCAGAAATTGTTGTTATTTGAAAACAATTAAAAGTAACGAGATTTGTCGAAAAACAACGCATTTTTGAAGGTCGCTTTTCTTGAATTGAAATTCTCTAGTTTGTTAGTGCAGTGATGCAGCCATACAAACCAAACACGAGAGAGTTTTGTAGAGATTTGAACTTCCCATCTAGGGCAAGCGCTGAAGAAGGACAGTCAAGGAGCTCGCCATGAATCAAAAAAGCGAGTCCTGAGTAGCATTGAGGGCTTAGGTATTACGACGTGGCCAGCGAGGGTGTACGGATGCTGATAACTGCTCCCGTGTCGCCATGTTTCCGCACAGGGTTGGGGTGACTGGTATCAGCTAGGTGATCTCAAAGACCTGCCGCCGGAAATCGCCGGGGCAGTCTTTGATAGAGCATGCGAGGTAGCTTCTGTTTTAGCTCAGGCGTTGAAAGCCTTGCCCTCGGCTGCGAGTATTTCCAGCAGTGGTGCTGGCTTCCAGGCTTCCGGATGGCTGCCTTTTGCATACTTGCGAATCGACATCAGCACATTGGGCAGTCCCACTGTATCGGCGTAGAACATGGGGCCGCCGCGGAACAACGGGAAACCGTAGCCGGTCAGGTAGACCATATCAATGTCGGAGGCTCTCATGGCGATACCCTCTTCCAAGATCAGCGCGCCCTCATTGACCAGTGCATACACCAGTCTTTCCACGATTTCCTGTTCGCTGATTTTCCGGCGGGTCATACCCAGTGACGCCGAGTGGGCGATGATCATCTGATTGACTTCATCTGAGGCATAGGCTTTGCGATCACCGGCTTTGTAGTCATACCAGCCTGCCGAAGTTTTCTGACCAAAACGCCCCTTCTCGCACAACAGGTCTGCAACCTTCGAGTAGGTGACTTCAGGCTTTTCTATGTAACGGCGCTTGCGGATATACCAGCCGATATCATTACCGGCCAAATCAGACATGCGGAATGGGCCCATCGCGAAACCGAATTTTTCAGCGGCTTTATCGACTTGCTCTGGCAAGCATCCCTCTTCCAGCAAGAATCCCGCCTGACGAATGTATTGCTCGACCATGCGGTTGCCGATGAAACCATCACAAACACCAGAGACCACACCGGTTTTACGAATTTTTTTCGCGAGCGCCAGCGTTGTGGCAAGAACATCCTTGGCTGTTTTTTCTCCGCGCACAATCTCGAGCAACTTCATGACATTGGCCGGACTAAAAAAGTGCGTACCGATCACATCCTGCGGACGTTTAGTAAATGCAGCGATCTGGTCCACATCCAACGTTGAGGTGTTTGAAGCCAGAATCGCTCCGGGCTTCATCACCGCATCCAGTTGCGTGAATACTTTTTCCTTGACCGCCATGTCTTCAAACACCGCTTCAACCACGATATCTGCTTGAGCAAGATCTGCATAAGCCATGGTACCGGTGATCAATCCAATTCGTTTATCGAGCTGCTCTTGTGTGAGCTTGCCCTTTTTCATGGTGTTTTCGTAGTTCTTGCGTATGGTTGCCAGACCTTTGTCCAAGGCTTCCTGTTTCATCTCGAGCATTTTTACGGGAATTCCGGCGTTAGCAAAGTTCATCGCAATGCCTGCACCCATCGTGCCCGCACCAATCACGCCGGCAGATTGAATATCGCGCAACGGGGTATCGGAGGGAACATCAGGCACCTTGGAAGCCGCACGCTCTCCGAAAAATGCGTGGCGCAGCGCCTTGGATTCCGTTGTCTGCACCAGTTCGAGAAAGAGATCTCGTTCGTAGCGAATACCGTCATCAAATTTCTTGCTGATCGCAGCAGCGACTGCATCGACGCACTTGAGCGGCGCTGGAAATTTGCCTGCAACAGCCCGCACTGTATTTCGTGCAAATTGCAGGTAGCCATCGGCATTCGGATAATTCAGGCGTATATCCCTGACTTTGGGCAGCGGTCGGGTATCAGCGATTTTTTTGGCGAAAGCCAACGCGCCTTCGATGAGATCGCCGGCGATCATCTGATCAAACAATTTGGTCGCTGAGAGTTTTTCCGAAAGCACGGTGTTACCCGTCACAATCATGTTCAATGCCGTCTCGACACCAAGCACACGAGGCAGCCGCTGTGTGCCGCCGGCACCCGGCAAAATGCCTAGCTTCACCTCAGGCAAAGCAATCTGAGCGCCCGCAGTTGCGACGCGATAGTGACAACCCAGTGCCAGCTCCAGACCACCACCCATGGCAACACCATGAATCGCCGCGACAACAGGCTTGTCGGCCTCTTCTATCACTCGAATAACCGTGTGCAGCGATGGTTCCTGCAGGGCTTTGGGTGAATTGAATTCGCGGATATCCGCGCCGCCTGAAAATCCTTTGCCGGCACCTGTGATAACGATGGCCTTGATGGCTGGATTGTCCAGAGCACGACCGACACCGTCGACAATACCGGCTCGCGTTGCATGGCCCAAGCCATTGACCGGGGGATTATTCAGCGTAATCACGCCAATGTCGCCGTGTTCCTGATACGTCGCGCTCATGTGGGAGTTCTCCTGTGTATTTAGGTGTTCGCAGTATACCTTGCCAGCCTGCAAATATACCCCAGAAAAGCACGACCGTATTATTCAGATTTGCTAACAATTTCCATCAATATGCCGCTGCCAGCATCGAGACCCCTGAGGGTGAACGGCAAGATCGTTTACTGACTCGCCTTTTGCTTGATTTTGAGAAGCGCACCACGTTGCTGATCCTCGTTATAGGCATAGCCCACCCGCCCTGCCGTTACCCTACCAATCACCATCATATTGGCCGTGATGGCATCATGATCGTCAGTGCTGAAGGGTTTTTCGTAGCTGGTGACTACCCCTTGATATCTGAATTCGAGCGACTCCAGCGCATGACGCAGCGTGTCACCATCCAATGATTTCGCTTGTCGCATCGCCAGCGCCAGCAAGTGCATGCCGTCATAGCCTTGGGCGGCGCTCATCGGGGAAGGAATGAGATCTGTTTTGAAGCTGCGCCGGTAGGCAAGCAGAAAACTGTTTTTGGCCGTAGAACCGGCGTCCTGAATAAAGGTTTGCGGCATCAGCGCCCCCTCGCCCGAAGAGCCCGCCGCATCAATAAAGTTACGCATGGACAGGGTCCAGCTACCCAGCAGCGGTGCACGCCAGCCCATCGTCTGCATACCGCGTGCGATTTGCGCCAGCTCCGGACCGATACCCCATCCCACAACCGCCGTTGCACCTGCAGCACGAGCGCGTTGCAAAAGACCGCTCATATCGGTCTCGCCGATCTTGAATCGCAGCTGCGCAACCACATCGAGTCCCGACAGTCGTGCCTGTTCCGAAAACGCCTGCAGACCACTTTCTCCATAAGGCGTTACATCGGTCATCAGCGCCACGCGCATCAACCCACGGCGCTTGAGGTCAGCGGCGATGATTCGCGCCTCTAGATCCAGCGTGGGCGCTACGCGAAAAATGAAATTGCCGACAGAGGCAGGTGGAGCGAACTTTCGCGTCAGCGCTGGTCCAGTGGAAACCGCCACCATTAGTGGGATTTTTGATTTTTGATAGTAGTCGATCGAGGCAAGTCCGACACCGGTGTTCACAATGCCGATGGTTGCAGTGACCTTCATTCGCGTCAATTCATCGGCGATTCGCGCTCCCAGCTCATTATTTGCCTGATCATCGCGCTCAATCAGTTCAATCAGGCGCCCATTGACGCCGCCGATACCATTGATTTCTTCCACCGCCAGTCGCACCCCGTTGCGCATGCTTTCGCCCATTGGAGCAGATCCACCAGTAAATGGACCCGACAATCCTATTCTTATCGGTTGATCCGTTGCCGACAGGGCATTCATACTGAAGAACATCGCGATGAAAAAAATCGTGCGGCTTACTGGACAAAACAGAGCTGCAGTCACTGTGTATCTCCTGTCGTTGTTTTGGCAGGACGATTTTAGGCAGCTCGCAGCAGCTGTCTATCAAGATGTCACAAATGTGGTGAATAAATCACCCATTAGTAGAAATGCCCGACACAAAACAAAAAAGCCTGCATGATGCAGGCCTTTTTCGGAGGGACAGAACGATCAGGACGGACGCTTCATATTGCAGGAGGTTGGCTGCGAAGCAACGTAGGAATCGACTTTTTGATCAGTTCTCCATCCATAACCGGTATTTTCTTGATCAAACTTCACATCCTTGCTGTTGGTCTTCACCCAGGTGGTGATGTAAAGCGGTTGTTGCAGTTGGTGGTCGGACTTGCGCATCTCGACCTCGCCATTCAGCGTTTTGAATTTTAGTCCTTCCATCGCAAACGCAACCTTCACAGGGTCCGTTGACTTGGCGGCAGAAACGCCCCTGCCCAGTAGATCAAGAGCCGAATAAACGGTAACTGCATAAAAATCGTCATTGAATTTTTTCTTGAACGATTCAATGAGATCTTTGCCAGCGTAAGTTTCATTATTCACGTTCCAGGTACCGACATAGCGCACGTGATTGGCACCCGCAGCTCCCATGACGGTGGGCACGCCTGTCGTGTAGCCATAGAAAGTATAAAACTTCGCTTTCAGGTCGGATTCCCGAGCAGATTTCACCAGCAAGGCCAGATCCGAGCCCCAGTTGCCCGTGATAACGACATCAGCGCCGCTGGTGCTGATCTTTGCCACATAGGGAGAAAAGTCCTTCACGCTACCAATCGGATGCAAGTCATCGCCAACGATTTCGATATCAGGACGCTTGCGCTTCAAATATTCTTTCGCTGCGCGGGTCACTTGATGTCCGTGCGCATAATTCTGACCAATGATGTAAACCTTCTTGATACTCTTGTCCTTGGCCAGATAGGTTGTCAACGCCTCCATCTTCATGTCGGAATTAGCATCCAACCGGAAATGCCAGAAACTGCATTTGCTGTTGGTCAGATCCGGATCCACGGCGGCGTAGTTGAGGAAAACCACTTCTTTGCCAGGATTGCGTTCATTGTGTTTGTTGATTGCATCAATCAGCGCACCCGCAGCGCCCGACCCGTTACCCTGCACGACATAGCGATAGCCTTGGTCAATGGCGATCTTCAGTACCGAGAGCGACTCTTGCGGGCTCGCCTTGTTATCAAACCCGGTCACCTCAAAGGTATGACCCGTCGCCCATTTTTCACGGTTCGCAATCTCGGCTACTGCCTGATAGCTGCGCAGCAGGTTTTGACCTACTGGTGCAAAAGGCCCGGACAATGGATCAATGAAAGCGACTTTGATCGTTTCAGCCAAGACAGCTGGCGAGGCCATCGCTGCTACCAGCGCTATGCCTGCGATGAGTGAGCGGGTCGGATAGTTCATGTTTTCTTCCTTGACAGAGGTTGAATATTATTTCTTCTCACTACACTTCCAGCCATTCTTTGCGAATGTCGGGATTACTGCGTAATTCGTCTGGCGAACCTTCAAATACGATACTGCCGCGTCCCATCACATAAACGCGCTGGGATATATCTAGAGCAATCGCAAGCTTCTGCTCAACCAGCAGAACCGAAATACCACGCGCCTTGAGTGCCTTCAGATAATCGGCTACCAGCTCCACAATCTTCGGCGCCAAACCCTCGGTTGGCTCGTCAATCATAATCAAATCAGGGTCACCCATTAGTGTACGGCAGAGTGTCAGCATTTGCTGCTCTCCCCCGGACAGGACACCCGCCGGCGTGTGTTGGCGCTCTTTCAGTCGCGGGAACATCTGATACATGTCATCCATCTGCCAGCGCGAGGTCTTACCTTTTTTTACGCCGAGCAGCAAGTTGTGCTCAACGCTGAGTGTGGGAAATATATCCCGGTTCTCTGGCACATAGCCCAGTCCGCAATGCGCGACCTTGAACGCAGGCAGCCCCAGTATTTGCTCGCCCTTGAATTCAACTGAACCCGTTGCGTGTACCAAGCCCATTACTGCCTTCACCATCGTGGATCGTCCGACACCATTACGGCCAAGCAGGCTCACGATTTCACCTTTTTCCACGTACATATTCACGCCGTGTAAAACATGGCTCTTGCCGTAAAAGGCATGCAAGTCGCGAATTGCCAATAATGCGCTCATGCCTGCACCTCATCGGGTGCATGACTGCCAAGATAGGCTTCCTTCACCTGAGCGTTTTCACGGATAGCCATCGGCGTATCACAAGCCAGCACTTCGCCGTAGACGACGACTGCGATACGGTCAGCCAAGCCAAACACCACGCTCATATCATGTTCGACCATGAGCAGGGTTTTTCCCTCGGTTACACGAGAGATCAGGTCAACTGCAGCATCAGATTCTGAACGGCTCATGCCTGCTGTCGGTTCGTCAAGCAGAATAACGTCAGCACCACCAGCGATCGTGATGCCAATTTCAAGTGCACGCTGCTCGGCATAGGTCAACAAGCCCGCCTCTGTATTGCGTCGCCAGCCGAGTCCAATCGACTCCATCACCTGCTCTGCTGCTTCACGCGCATCTTTCAGTGCATTCAGCTTATGCCAGAAAGAGTAACGGTAACCCAGCGACCACAAAACTGCGCAGCGCAGATTTTCAAAGACGGACAAACGATGAAAAATATTCGTGATCTGAAAGCTGCGCGATAGGCCAAGGCGATTGATTCGGTAGGGTGGTAAACCGGCGATGGATTGACCATTCAGTAAAATTTCACCGCTGGTTGGCGCAAAGCGGCCAGAAATCAGGTTGAACAATGTCGACTTACCTGCGCCATTGGGACCGATGATCGCGAGCCGCTCCCCTTTTTCAATTTGAAGATTGACGCCCCGAATGATTTCGGTGTTACCAAAGCGCTTACGCACTTGGTTGAGTTCTAGCGCGTAACGACTCACCGGCCACCTCGCACGGCTGATTTTTCAATCTCGGCATTGACATCACCCCATATGGCCATGAATCGCGACCTGAGCAACAGAAATCCGGCGAGACCGACCAGTAAAAGTACCAGCCCCACGAGCCAACCCGATATAGCGGCGGCGTCGACAACTTGCCCAAACAAGCGCATTGCCGTACCGGACGCAGACTCTAGAGTGAGGTGATACAGCAATTCGATCAGGATAACCAAACCAAATAGACCAATGGCACAGGAAACCAACAGGCTGAGACCCAGCGGAAGAATGCGCCGAAGATAGCCGTGGGCAGCCACTCGAACGTTCATCATGATTAGACTGGCCAGACCACCCGGCGCGTACATCACAATCAAAATAAAAAACAATCCCAGATACAACTGCCACGCTTTGGTGAACTCAGACAGCATGACAGTCAGGAACACCCCAACGATAGCGCCTAGCATCGGTCCAAAGAAAAAGCCGATACCACCAATAAAGGTAAATAAAAGAACAGCGCCCGAGCGAACTGCACTGACATTTTCCGCGCTGACGATTTCAAAATTAATGGCCGTGAGCGCACCAGAAATGCCGGCAAAGAATCCGGACAAAATCAGCATGAGGTAGCGGACGCGCTGGGTGTCATAGCCAATAAACTCGGCACGCTCAGGGTTGTCACGCACGGCATTAGCGATGCGCCCGAGAGGTGTTTGTGAAATGGCGAACATCGCCGCTGTACAAATGAATAACCAGAAAGCAATCAGGTAATACACCTGTATCTGGGGTCCATAACTGATGCCAAACAGCGGTTTGCCGAAAACACGATCACCCGCAATACC
>JAIXYM010000165.1 GCA_027490255.1 Oxalobacteraceae bacterium
CGCCGCTTTGCCTCGGCCACACCGTCGATGCTGGCGATACCGTTATCCACCGTCACGATGATGTCGGGTGATTTGGCTTGTTCGGTGAGTGCGACGATTTCAGGGGTCAGGCCGTAACCGTATTCGAAGCGGTTGGGTACGATGTAATCGACTCTCGCACCCAGGGCGCGTAAACCGCGGATCGCGACCGCACAGGCGGTTGCGCCATCGCAATCGTAGTCGGCCACGATCACGATGGCTTTTCCTGCTTCGATGGCATCGGCGAGAAATGTCGCTGCCTTGTCCATGTGCAGCAAATCCGAGGGTGCGATCAGAGCGTCTAGTTTTGTCGACAGCTCACGCGTTTCGGTGAGCCCGCGTGCCGCCATCAGGCGCGCCATGACCGGATGCAGGCCTTGCTCGGCAAGCAAGGCCGCCTGACGAACGGCGTAAGTGCGGGAAACGATGCGGGTCATGGAGCGAGGCGGGCAAGCGAAGCGCGGATCCAGAATTTTCTCATGGATGAACGTCGAAGCTGCCATTCGATTACGCGGGTGCTGTCGGTTAACACCAGTGTGATGCCATCGATCGCGCCCTGTTTTAGTTGTGTCAGCAGTGGTGTGATGTGGTTGTCATCGAGTTTGGCCATCGCTGCAAGCCAGCCAGACCAGTCGCCGGCGAGCGCGGGCTCTATCAGTGCGTCCAGCAGCCGTAGTTCTGCGTCGTTGGCTATGTGTGCTGCAGTTTGTCCTAGGCTGCAGCGGACAAGCTCTCGCAGGCCGGCCGGTTGAGTTTGCTCTTTCGCAGTCTGTCCGTGAAGTGCCGCTGAGCCACCCCAGAGCCAAAGCGCATTGATGCGTCGCTCACCGCGCAGTTCCCGAGCGTCATTGATGGCATGGGTGTGCCACAGCATTTGGACTTCGTTGTGCAGGCGGCGCCAGTCGCGCTCGCCCGGTCCCCGAGGCAACCAAACGTCGATATTGTGTCCGCAGGCGGCATCCGGACTGCAGGTACGCAGCTCAGACCACGAATCCGCACGCAGCAACCAGTGGCGAGCATCACCGTAGCGCAGCGTGTAGCCCAGTTCTTCGAACAAGGGATGCGCGGCGTCAAATAGCGTACGCGAGGTGGTGTCATCTAAGCCTAGCTGGCGGCGGTCGGTGAGCACCAGATGATCGCGCGCGACATGGAAATGCGCGGGCTCGAGCACGAACCAATATCCCGGCTCGATGGTCAGTCCCAGCTGGTGCTTTAAAACATGGGCGATAGCGGGACTGTTGTCCTGCTGGCTTCCGATGAGCCATTGCTCATGCGGCAGCAGCGGCGCATAAGGCTCAAAAGCATCACGACGGACAGCACTGGCGTGCGAGAGCAATTGCGCCAGCGAAGGTGCTTGCAGCGTGGCCAGCAGGTCTTTAGCGTGCTCGGTCGGCGCAAGCGCGAAGGGAATAATCAAGGTTGGATGAGGCATGATGTCATTCTAAAGGCTGCAGATCGCTGCGCGTGTTTTGTCGCAAGGCCCCGACTATGGCAAACTGCCGCCTTGTTTGCGGATACCCGCGTTCCGGAGCCATGTTTGGGCCTTTTCAAGAACCTGCCGTTTGAATGGATGATCGGCCTGCGCTATACCCGCGCCAGTCGGCGTAGTTCGCGTGACAGCTTCATCTCGTTTATTTCCCTGATTTCCATGGCCGGCATCGCATTGGGTGTCGCAGCGCTGATCGTTGTGCTCTCGGTGATGAATGGTTTCCAGAAAGAAGTACGGGATCGCATGCTGTCGGTACTCTCGCACATCGAAGTCTTCGATGCCTCGGGCACTTTGCCCGATTGGCAGGCGACCGCAGCCCAGGCACTAAAGCATCCAGAGGTGCTCGGCGCAGCGCCCTATGTCGAAGCGCAGGTGATGGTGATCCGTGACGACACGGTGCGTGGGGTCATGGTGCGCGGCATTCTGCCTTCGGAAGAGCCCAAGGTCTCCGACGTTGCATCTCAGGTTGTGGTCGGAAGCTTGTCCGATTTGAGACCCGGTGAATTCAATGTTGTGTTGGGCAGCGAACTGGCACGCAGCCTGCGTTTGAAAATTGGTGACAAGCTCACGTTGATCGCGCCGCAAGGGCAGGTGACGCCGGCCGGCGTGTTACCGCGACTTAAACAATTCAACGTGGTCGGTATTTTTGAAGCAGGGCACTATGAATACGATGCTTCGCTAGCCTTTATTGAGATCCAGGATGCCGAGCGCATGTTCCGTCAGGCAGGGCCCACGGGTCTGCGTCTTAAAGTCGCGGATATGCAGCGAGCGCCGGAGGTTGCCATCGATTTATCCGTGACGCTGACCGGCAGTTTGTATCTGCGCGACTGGTCTCAGCAAAATCGTAACTGGTTTGCTGCGGTTCAAACAGAAAAGCGGATGATGTTCATCATCCTCACGTTGATCATTGCGGTAGCCGCCTTCAACCTAGTGTCTACGCTCGTGATGACGGTCACGGACAAACAGGCTGATATCGCCATCCTGAGAACTCTGGGTGCATCGCCCGCATCGATCATGAAAATCTTCATCATTCAAGGCGCGCTGGTCGGCTTTATTGGTACGGCGATTGGTGTTGGCCTTGGTGTTTTGGTCGCCCTCAATGTGGACGTGATCGTGCCTTTCATTGAGTCGCTTTTTGGTGTGCAATTCCTGCCGCGCGATATTTATCTGATTAGTGCGCTGCCTTCTGATTTGCGCTGGCCAGACGTCTGGCGCATCGGTGGCATGGCGTTGACGCTGGCTTTCCTTGCAACTCTTTATCCTAGCTGGCGCGCCGCACGCGTGCGACCAGCGGATGCGCTGCGCTATGAATAATCCGAATCTGTCTGCGACCGATCTGGTGCTGTCCTGTGAAGGGCTCGGCAAGGATTTCACGCAGGGTCGCGACAAACTGACGGTACTTGAGAACATCGACTTTTCTGTTAGCAGGGGAGAGCGGGTGGCGATTGTGGGCGTGTCGGGTTCCGGCAAATCGACACTGTTGCACTTGCTGGGTGGTTTGGATATGCCGACTTCAGGCAGCGTGCATCTGCTGGGTCATGATCTGGCCACGCTTTCTGATAGCGCGCGCGGCGATTTGCGCAATCAATCGCTCGGTTTCGTGTATCAGTTTCATCATTTGTTGCCGGAGTTTTCTGCGCTCGATAATGTCGCCATGCCCTTGTTGATTCGGCGTCAATCGCGTATCGAAGCCCGTGCAGCGGCGGCTGCGCTGCTTGAACGTGTGGGCCTCTCGGCCAGACTGTCGCATTTACCGGGCGAGTTGTCCGGCGGAGAGCGCCAACGTGTCGCACTGGCGCGTGCACTGGTGACCCAGCCTGCGTGTGTGTTGGCAGATGAGCCCACTGGCAATCTGGACAGACACACGGCACATCAGGTATTCGCGCTGATGCTCGAGCTTGCACAGACGATGGGTACGGCCTTCGTTATTGTCACGCATGATGCTGAGCTGGCGCAGCGTTGCGACCGCAAGATGCAACTGTCGGATCAGGGTTTGCGGCAGGACGCTGGCTGACGCAATAGCGCTATGTTTATCGACAGCCATTGCCATTTGGATGCTAGTGAGTTCGGTAATGCTGCAGCTCAAATAGCAGAGCAAGCCCGAACAGCGGGTGTGTCGTGGATTATTGTTCCAGCAGTCGAGCGTGCCAATTTCGATAAAGTAGCAAACCTGTC
>JAIXYM010000122.1 GCA_027490255.1 Oxalobacteraceae bacterium
GACACCGAGCAAAGTTTTTCCGAGTTGCAAAACCGCATTTTGAAAACGCTTGAACTCATTAGCGCTTTTTCCGCTACGCAGCTCGATGACAGCGCAGTAAAAGAGATTGTTTTGCGCCCTGGTACGCCAAAAGAGAAAAAGCTGACTGTTGAAGATTACGCATTGAAATACGGCATGCCACAATTTCTCTTTCACGTTACAACCGCATACAACATTCTTAGGCACAACGGTGTCGAGATTGGGAAAAAAGACTTCATGGGTTCCTACTAGTCTGAGTGCTGTGAGCGGTTGATTTATCTTGGTGGCGCGGGGCGGAATCGGACCGATTGAGTTTTATGTCTGTCTTTTGCTGCCTTGACCAGCGGGTAAAGAGCCGAGCGCACTCCTGCGAAATTTGTGTCCGCCCAAGCCTCAGCCGGCGGTTATCGACCGCCTTCTCCACTCATTGCCAAACGTGAAATATTTTCCTCAGAGCGTAGCTTTTGAGGGATATTTGATAGACAAAAAACTTCAACGCTTGCGCATGTCCCAAATTGGGACTATCCTGCGCCAATGCGTGTCATTTCCCAAGCAAAACTTAAGGCTTTCTACAGTAAGCACTCCGATGCTGAGCAAGCCCTGAAGGCATGGTACGACGAGGCAAGGAAGGCCTCTTGGGCAACGCCGCAACAAATAAAGAATCACTATCGGAGTGCGAGCTTTGTCGGGCACAACCGCGTCGTCTTCAATGTCCATGGAAACAGGTATCGGCTGGTTGTAGCCGTTGCTTATCAATTCGGTGCGGTCTACATCAAGTTCGTAGGAACGCATGCAGACTATGACGAAATTGACGCCGCAACCGTAGATCAATGACAAGAGAGATAGCAATGGAGATTAGACCGCTACGTACGGAAGCCGATTACCAAGCAGCGCTTGAGGTTGTCGCGCGATACTTTGACCAAGAGCCAGAGCCAGGGTCGGTAGAAGGTGATCGCTTTGAGCTGCTGCTGATGGTTATTGAAGCGTATGAGTCGAAATATCACGCTATCGATACGCCCGATCCAGTTGATGCGATTAAATTTCGGATGGAGCAGGCTGGGCTGACTCCGAAGGATCTGCAACCAATGATCGGTCAGAGCAATCGTGTCTATGAGGTTCTGAACTACACTAGGCCGCTGACTTTGCCTATGATTCGGCGACTGAACCATTCATTGGGGATTCCGGCGGATGCGCTGATTGGTGAGCCTAAAGCCCGTCGGGTGGTGGCAAGCAAGTCTGGGAAATCCTCAAGCGCAAAGCTGGTCAAACACGCGAAGCCAAGTACTGCAGTGAAGCTAACATCAACTAAGTCTGCGAAGGGGCCTTCGGGGAAAAGGTCAGTTCGAAAGGCGGCCTCGCCTCGCTGAAAAATTAGTCAGATACAAGCGGTACCCGCTTTTGATATCGATGAACTTGGGCACAGGAAACGAGCTCAGGCGGCCCAAATGCGCTGGCCGCAGGTGACTGAGGTATTGAGTAGGCAAGTTATTGATTATTCTGGAAAAAAAAGGGGATTATTGCGCTCGTTTCAAGGCTTGCCTAAAATTTGAACCTCGTTCATGGTGAGTGGATAAGAGACAAGACACGAGGGGCGCAGATGGCAAGCAAGTGGCGGACAATGCTCGGTAAGAAAAAATCACCCAAGATGGTAGTGCTAGACAAAGACTTTGCTGGCATCAAAGCTGGAAGCAGGCTCTTCGTTGCTACGCCCCAGATCATCGACGATTACATCCGACGCATTCCCGCGGGACAGACTAGGACGATCGAAAGACTGCGCAACGAACTCGCCAGAAAACACCAGTGCACAGCCACTTGCCCGGTCTCGACCGCTATTTTTATTAGGATATCGGCCGAGGCTGCACTTGAAGAACTCGCCGAAGGCGAGGCCTTGCATGCTGTAGCGCCGTTCTGGCGGCTGATCGATCCCGATTCAAAGGTGGCTGCACGCTTGACGGTTGATCCGGAATGGATCGCTGCTCAGAGGGCAGCCGAGCAGGTGGTTTGAGTGAGAATTTTACTTTCCAAGATAAGCGCGATACCTCGCATCATCCGACTGGTGCTGGCCAGTGTCCTGCTGACTAGTGTGCTGTTAGGTATTGCCTATCTGCTGTTTTTGCCTACCCGGTCCTTACCACCAGTTTCGCCCACGACGCCCAACCCAATTGTCTATGTCGAGATACCGGTCACCGACCTTGAGCGCGCATCTCGTTTTTATGAGGAGGTCTTTCAGTTCTCGTTAGAGAGTACGACGGTGGATGGATATTCAATGGCCTTATTCCCCGCTGCACCGGGTAGTAGTGGCGCCTCAGGTGCACTGGTGAAGGGTGATGTATATGTTCCTTCGAAGTCCGGACCGATTGTTTACTTTGGTACAGAAAATATCGACCATACACTGGCGCGCGTTCGGAAGGCCGGAGGCAAGGTTCTGTATCCCGAAAAACGCTTGGACGGACTTGGAAGTGTCGCGGAGTTCGAGGACAGCGAGGGTAACCGGATCGCCTTGTTCACTGCCCAGCCTTAAGTCGCGATTTGCGTTCGCTCTTTGCAGAAAATTTTCTTGTTGTCAGATGCAGCGCCGGGTACGTTGACATCAGTGTGTATGGTGTGTAATGTGCGACCATGACTAGCAAGGAACTAATCGCCCTATTGAATCAAGACGGGTGGACATTGCGCGGATCGAAAGGATCGCACCACGTCTTTATTCATTCATCAAAAGCTGGTCATCTAACCGTTCCACACCCTAAAAAAGACCTTGGCACAGGACTTGTTCAAAAAATCCTGAAGCAGGCAGGACTGAAATGAGGAAAGCACCATGAAATATCCAATCGCGATCGAACCCGGAGATGAGAGCAGGGCATGGAGTGTCGTCGTTCCAGATCTGCCCGGATGTTTTTCCGCAGCTGACTCTGGCATTGATGAGGCGATCGAGAATGCCAAAGAGGCGATTGAGTTATGGATCGAGACGGCATTGGACGCAGGTGAAGATGTGCCTAAGCCCAGCAGTATCGCTGCGTTTCAAAAAAAACGTGAATTCAAAGGCTGGGTATGGGCGATAGCAGAGATCGATCCAGCCTTGCTGTCCGATGAGATTGAGCGAGTTAACATCACGCTACCCAAGCGAGTTCTTGCGCGTTTGGATGCGAAAGCAAAGCAGCGCGGGGAGACTAGATCAGGTTTTATTGCGCATCTAGCCATTCAAGCCTGATGTGAGAAAAGAGAAAGCCCGCAAACTTTCGTTTGCGGGCTTTTGTATTCTGTGGCTCCCCGACCTGGATTCGAACCAGGGACCTGCGGATTAACAGCGTCGATGGCTAGTAAATTTCCCTTACATTTCAATGAAATAGCGTCGATCTTTTTGTGTGTGCAATAAAACGTGTAATTCAGCGTTACGTTTTATTTGCGAAGGCTTTGTAGCTGTTCCTGAAGGTCCGGAAGGTGTTTGTTAATGGTTTTCCAGAGAATTTCCAGATCAACTTTGAAGTAACCATGGGCTAGGGCATTACGCATCTCATAAGCATCAATGAGTGGCAGAGAAGGATTATCTTTCAAGAAATCCGGAAATCTGCGATCAATGTTCTTGCTGGCCTCCCCGATCACTTCGAAATTTCGGATCACAGCATCTTGAAGCATTTCATTTTCTAGGAAAGCTAATTCATTTGCATCTGCGCAGTATCGTTGGATCCGCTCAATCGCTGCCAAGATGTGTTTGATGTAATCATCCAGCAGATGCGGATCTTGGCTCATATGCGCTTGGCTTCTGCTAAGACTCGCTGACGGAAGCTATCTGGCAGGGCATTAGGAGTTAGAACATCAACTTCTATACCCAGCAAAGACTTCAGTTCTCGTCTGATCGCGCCAATGTCGAAGAGTGTCGTTTCTGCTGTTGGGTCAATCAGGATATCGAGGTCACTGCCGTCTCCATCTGTTCCGTGTGCGACTGAGCCGAAAACACGGGGGTTGAGGGCGTTATGACTCTCTACGATCTGGACGATCGCCTCACGGTGACGTTCAAGGGCTGTAGATGGGCGCATTGCCAAATTATGCTGAGAATGCGACTCAAGAGCAAGCAGGGAGGCGGGCAGTACATGATCTCGCACTCAAAAGCGAAAAAGCCCGCAAACCTTCATTTGCGGGCTTTTGTGTTCTTTGGCTCCCCGACCTGGACTCGAACCAGGGACCTGCGGATTAACAGAGCGTTTTACACTGGAGATAGCATTCCTGCGTATGCCGGAGTTTATACCAGTTTGCTGTACGATAGCAGTGGAAGGTGGTCGCTGCCGAGAAAGCCATCTCCTCTAAAGAGAGGCAAGCAGCTTTTGTCATGGCTGGCCTTGGCTGGATACAAAAAAAGCAATATCGCCCGCACCTAGAATTGATCAGTTTTCAGCGCTTGTCATCCTGATACGGCTGAGTATGATTTGGACCAAATTTTTTGGAATTTGAGTTGATTTGTCCAAAAAGTAGAGCGATTCCGTCATTTTGTATTCTAGCTCGTGTAGTGCATTTTCCTGTAAGTGGCTGGTAATAAAAGATTTGGAGAAAAAATAATGGCTAATCGATGTAGATTGTTCGTTTTCCTTTCGTTTTTTCTTTTTTGTGCGGCGGCTCAAGCTGGCTGGGCTTTATTGCATAAAGAAGAGTCTCTGGAGGTATTCGTCGATTGGGATACTTTCTCACAGGATGGAGACATGGTGAGTTTATGGTACGTAACCAATTTCGAAAAAACTGAAGATCTAGTTGAACTTAACTGGAAAAATGTCCAGTCCTTCCAAAAATTTTCGTACTTTGATTGTCCGTCGAAGAAACAAGCCAACACGGTAATACTTGCCTTCTCAGAAAAGAACGGAAAAGGACAATATGTCGGAAATTTAGTCGCTAACGTATCAAAGGCGTTTCTTCAATGGGAGGCTATTGCCCCCATGTCAATAGATGAGGCCGTCTGGATAAAAGTCTGCGGTAAAACTGATGTGGATAAGTTTAAGAGCTAGTTCAATTGAGTAGTCGTATCCGACCATTCCCCTGCAATTCAGGCTCCTGCTCAAATTCAGGACCGATTCGCCGGGATTCATTGAGGACTATGTCTCGAAGGCGCTTGTGGAGCTTTGCAATCTCTAGCTTATGCCCCTCTTCAAGCAGAAGACGCATAAGGTGATAGCTGAACAGCCTATGCCCACGCGCCTTGTCCTGATTCGAAAATTGATCGCCTCTCCCTGCGGTAATGACTACCAAGCGCTGCGAATCAGGGAAACTTTGGTCTACCCTAGGGATCACAGGTGCTATGCCTTCAAATACGATGGTGTCCTTCCCGGACCGGCCTGAAAAGCAGGCGTCAATAAAAATCTTCGCCTGACCGACCTTGCTCTTGGCGATAGCTTTGTACAGATGACTCAACTGAAGTGATGTTTGCTCGTAACTTCCCGCTCCCCCATCTTGCGCCAGCAGGTAAGCGCCATCCTTGCCCGCCACGCCATGCCCGGCGTAGTATAGGAAGAGTTGATCTTCTGGCTCTAGTCGATTCAGTAGGGTATTTAACCGGCCTAGAAGTCTGCCCAGGGTAGCCTGAGAGTCCGTTAGCACGATAACATTTTGGGATTCGGCACCCAAAAGTTTTTTTGCGATCTCGGCAAACTGCAGCGCGGAGCGGTCAGCAAACGGGACGTCAGGGACATCAGCATAATCACTGATACCAATAGCAAGGACGTGCAGTTTTGGGTTGGGCTTGGTGACCGGGACTTTTGCCAGCAGTTTAGGTAAGTCGTCCTTGAACTCTGGGTTGGTTTGACGGTTGAGTTCAGCTAGTCTTTCACGAAGCCGTTTTTCCTCCGCCTCGCGTGAGGCCTTTGCTGCCTGCTCACGCTCTTTTTGTAGTACCTCCATTTGCAGATTGTTAAGTTTAGGGTCGTCGATTACTTTGACATCAGGAGTTGAAGGCAATATCGCAATGGGTGGTGGCAAAATAGTTTTTAGCTGTGGGTCGCTGACAATCGCCGTCGTGATTGGCGTAACGAAATCTTTGTCCACGTAGTCGAGAAGAAAGATCTTGCCACCCAAGCGGACGCGGGGTCGCCCCCAAATCAGTTCATACTGATCCGTGAAACGTAGCTCGATCTCAAGCCCATTCTCGTCGGATGTGAGTTTGCCCTTCATGGCTCTGGCTTGGTCATTTGGTACCGCAATCGACAAAAGGCGCTTGAAATTGGGATCGTGGCTCGCCTTTAGCGTTGCAAAGAATCGGGCTGTTTCCGGGTCGTAGCGGATGTCATGGAGTTCAGGGTTACCGTAGGCGCGTGAGAACGCTCGTTCAAAAGCTTGGGCGCGTCTGTCCAGAGGAAGTGGGCCTAGCTTGGCATGGTGCGCCTGAATATGTACGTTTAGCCTATCTGCCGCTGTATTCCATTGAGCTACACGTTGATTAAATTGGGAAACTGATTCAAATTCTTCTTTGATCGGTTTTGAATTTTCCAGTTCTGACTTTCGGTCTAACAAATTTTTTGGCAGGGAGGTATGGCTAAGACTGACAATTTCTAATTCTGAATTCAAAACGCGATTGAAGTCCGGCTCAGTCAATTGTAGAGCGACATAACCATCAGGATTTCCACGCAAAACTATTCCGCCAAGTGGCGAAATAATCACGCTGCTATTTCCAACTTTGAGCGTTTGTAAAGTTTTACCTGTTTGTGGGTCACGGAGAGAGACTTCATCTGATGAGCCTATCAAAACCTGTTTGCCGTCATAGGAAAAAGTGACATTTATTACATCGGTTTTATAGCGCCATGTATGCAATACCTTTTTTGATTCCATGTCACGAAGTACCGCTGTTCCATTTGCAGTACCAGCAAGAATTCGTTTTCCATCAGGAGAAAAAGCAACGCTAAAAACCTCATCACGGTGCTTCCAAACTTGGACAGTATCGCCAGACTTTAAATCACGAAGGACGACAGTTTTATCCCATGAGCCGGTCAGAACCTGTTTTCCGTCAGGAGAAAAAGCAACGCTGGATACGGAGTCATTATGTCTCCAAGTCCGCAACGTGTCGCCGGTTCTTGCGTCCCTTAGAACAGCCGAGTTATCCCATGAGCCGGTCAGAACCTGTTTTCCATCAGGAGAAAAAGCAACGCTGGAGACTCCATTGTTATGCTTCCAAGAACGCAAGGTGTCCCCGGAAATAGTATCTCTCAAAACAGCAGTCATATCCGCCGAGCCAGTAAGAGCCTGCCTCCCATCAGGAGAAAACGCAACGCAGAGAACTTGATCTTTGTGTGTCCAAGTCTTTAGGTCATTACCAGACAGCATATCCTTGAGTACCACGGCCTTATGCCGGTCGCCAATAAGTACTCTGTAACCGTCGGGAGAAAGCGCAACTGCTCGTATGGGAGCTTCATGTTTCCAAGCATGTAAAGTTTGGCCAAAACCGTTTCGTGTGATGCGAACATGGTTCCAGATAGTCCAATCTGGCCACGTGCCATGCGCAGTATCTTTCCAAAAAAATGTAGCTGAACCGCTTTTGCTATCTACGTCATCTGCATAAATAGTTTCTTCAGATAAACCTCCACCAAAAGCGGAGAATGAAAAGGTCAGCAGGAGAGCGAGTATCAGCCACATATCACGAGGGTAGTATTCTGCAAGGTGGCCATTTAAGTACTGTCAAATAAAGTCAACATGCTTTGCGGGTAGCTGTAAGGTAGCTCGTGCGAGCTAAAGTTTTTACAGATTGAGAAAGGATGAATATATAAGAAAGTTCAAATATCCCTATAAAAAAATTTGATGTGATCTACTTGGTGTGGTGTGAGGTAACTGTTTAATCTTGCCCTAAATCTTGTGAACTCAATTTTATTGGTAAATTTTATATCTCGATATTTAACTTTTTCAATACCCCAAGTTCCCCAAAGTGGAGGCTCAAGACCAAATATTTGAATTTTTAGACATCTTGATTTTTTTCCGGTAAAACGCACTGGCTGACACCGATTAGGTAGGTCTACTGTAATTTCATGCCAATTATTCACAAGACGTTGAAACAGATCTGAGATCACTTCTTTTGAGTACTTTTCTGCTGGTAGTATTTTTTCAAAGCTCCATTTTTCTTCCACAGACCTACCAAATTCAACCACCCAGTGAAAGTCTTCATCTGTCAACTTTTCTATTAGCTCTCTTCCGCCATAAATCTCAATCCATTGTAAAGTGGCGCCCCATCGGGACACCTTTTCTTCATCACTGCTACCCCACCAGCAACCCAAGACCAGCGGTTTCGGAGGGTCTGGAATTGAGATATTTTTACGAGATATTTTTCTCAATTGCACATAAATATCACTCCAAATACCCGGGTTTGGACAAATTCGTTCCATCGGTCGTTATGCTTCAGCAGAATTAAAGCAGGCTTCATGAATTAAAGGAAATGGCGTGTGATCTCTTATATAGGTTCTTATGTCGCCCCAATTTTTTACCGCATTTTTGACCCATGCTTTAGATTTTTTATTTAGCTTTTCTGAAACTGTTTTAAGTAATTCCTTCGTTTCTTTAGTGGCTTTCCTCGCTTTCACTCCATTTTCTGAATCTGTTTGAAGATCTTTATTTTTCATCAAGGAGACCGTAAACCATAGCGCTGCCCAACGGAGTCCTTCTTGGTCATCGTCCGTTAAAACTGAGTCAATTTTCCCCATTTCTCTTCGGCATTCGTGTATTGCGTTATTGAACCCAGCTTCACGATCTGGCAAATCAGCAATAATTTCTGTTGCACACAAGGCATAAAATGACCTAGCGATACGCATATCTTTAGGTACTCCTTCAGCAGCCTGATACATTTCGGCAAGATTTTGAAGTGCTAATGCATTACCCTGAAGGGCTGCTAGACGAAACCAATATATAGCTTTTATTGGATCTTTTTTTGTTGCAATTCCTTGTCGATGAAACCAGCCAAGATTATTTTGTGCAGGTGCATATCCCAAGTTTGCAGATTTTTCATAATACTGAATCGCTAAATCCTTATCTTCCTTCACGCTATCACCGGAAGAGTATTTCCATCCTAGGTTGTAGAGCGAAACCTTTGAGCCGCGTTCGGCACTAGAAAGTAGTTCATCAAGTTCATTACCAAAGGCATGAGCAGTTGAATTCACTAAAAATATTCCGATCAAAATCAAATATTTCATTAAGTATCCTGTTGTCTATTCAAATTTTGAAATTTTGTTCGAAACTGGTCGCAAGTAATGTGGCTTAAGTTCGACCGCGGCTTTAAAGCAACAGATCCGTTGTCTGTAACCTCGCTTTGTCTTTGTCGTGGATTCGACCGCATTCACCAGAGATTATCGCGCTATGCGTTCCTAAAACACATCCTGACATAGTTGACGTATTGCAATCAATACCATCGCAATCAAGCAATTCCTATGAACGTGGCGCGTCTTCTCTCAAGCCACGGCCGAAAGCCCGCCAGCGGCCATTGCCGCAGGGTAATGCAACCATAGGTCACTGTCTACGGTGACTACCTTTTTTCAGGTGTCTTCAGATAGGGGGGCGTGTCAATTGGTTACGATGGCCTGCTGCCGCTTCCCGAAGCGACTCTCTAATCCCGCCCTTGTATCCGCGCATCGCGGAGCGCCGCTTGCCCTCGATTGACTTCGGCTAGGTCGATTGTTCCCAACGCGGATCTTGACCGGGTGGCAGAGCGGTACTTCATGCACACAGGCTTTTTCCCAATTCGACGGCTCTGTGGGGTACTTTCTGTAAACCCCAAGACGCGCGCGCGCCTGCGCGATGCGCTCCGAAAATACCTCTCCGTATTATTACCCCATTTCAATGTCTCAAGTTGCAATCACGCAATTTCGAAGATCTTGGCGCCTCTACGTGCCAGCCACGCCCGAAAGCCCGCCAGCAGCTTGGCTTGATCGCCCGCTGCAAGGCGGGAGCGGGCGGCGATTCCAATTGCTCGCTTACCAGCCTCGGTGCGGGGGCCAGTAGACAGCCCGCCATGGTTCCTGCACCTTCCGTTCGCGAGCGCCTTCGCTTGGCAGGGCTGGCCTGTTGATCGGGCATAGGCTCCGCAGCGTCTCTTCAATCGCATATCAATCTCTCTGTTTGTTAGCTGATCACACAATCTCTGGAAGCAGCGCTTCAGTTATTCCTGTCGCTACCCTCAGTTCTGGCATCCCGTCGCGGTACTTGCGTTTGGTATGGGCGTGTTCGTAGATCAAGGGCAATACCCTTTTACCCGCTGTACTGCGTCAGTCATCAACCGACGCAGGTGCCTCAGACCCGATGGGAGGCAGCGGGTACTAGCAGTTCCACGATCAACTGATCGGTACCGTGGGTGATCAGGTAGCTCACCCATCCCTGATCGCTGTAGGGCTTGATGCAGCGCTGTCGATCAATCCAGCGGGCTTTATCTGCCTCACGCTCAATCAGGGCTGAGAACGCCTCGTAGGAGAGGTGTGGGGGCTGCTCAAAGCAGAAATGCAGGTGGGGGTGGAGGTCGTATACCCCCCAGCCGTAAGTCGCAGCTACGGCAATCTGTGGACGCTTCTGGGACGGCTTGCCGAAGCACTTGCGATTGATTCGCTGAACAAGGTGTTTGGCAGCATTGATCAGAACCGGTTCAGAGATCGGATAACCCCAAGCACTCTGGCGCTTGCAGGTCAGCGTCACGGCATGAGTCCATCGGGCGAGGGAGTGTAGCCAAGGCGCCCAAGCTTCCCGATGCTGCGAAGCGGTTTGGCTAGGTAGGCCCACGGCTTGGTGCCTCGTGAAGGTTATCTGATAAACCCAGTATTTCGGTCGCCACGGCAGGAAACTTATCGGCGGCGACAAAGTAGTCGCGTCCGATTTTGACCAAGGCGCCATGTCCGGCGAGCTTGGCTCTGTTGTACTTCACAAAGTGATCAAATGCTTCTGGTCGAGACCAGATTTTGCGAACCCAAAGCGGCGCTGTTTCTTCGTAGTAGGTTCGCTTACGCGAGAGTGATTCCAAATTCATTTCCAAACTCCCTGATAGTCCGTCTCCAGCGGATTAGAGAGATTCTGGCTGCACTTTTGGAATTTGACGACCTATAAAACGTGCGTCAATTAAGAAAAACACTTTTATTCTGAATGGCGCAGGACTTATCAATGAGGACAATACAAATGACTAGGGTCTATTAGCTAATACGTTGAAGCTGTGTCCTAGCCGTTCTTATGTTTCCTGATTTTACGTGTTTTGCTGCAAGCCTTTCAAACTCTGCTCTGGGAAGATTTAAGTTTGAAAGGCCCTCATTCATGATCAGATCAACCATTATTGCCCTAATGGCTTTAACATTATCCTTTTTGACGGGAGTGGATTGTTTGTTGAGGTCGTCAAATATTTTTAGAGAAGTTCTAATAACCTCATAAATATCTGTTACGCCAAAATCCATTGAGTCTTTCCGGTCCTTTGCTTTTGCTAACTTTTTTTCTTCCCGTCCTTTTTGCCTCGCCTTGGCCGCTTGATTTCGGTCCTCTCTAAACCTTTTCAGAATTTCTTTGGTGTCAGCGTGGTTCCTTCGTTCGTTAAACAATTTTCCGTATAAGCGGTCGGTGGCTGCTCGCTCCTCCCGCAGTACTTGCAGCAATTGTTGACGTGACAAATCACCAACATCGTCCAAAAACTCTCTCTCTGCTTGCTCCGCGTCGTACTTCGCTTGTAATTCAATTGCGAAGTCAAGCGCTGCCTTATCCCGGCGTGTTTCTTGACCGCTCAAGACAGAATTTTCAGTCAAGGGAGCATTCTTTTTTCTCATGTCCAAGCCCTTCCAAGACTGTCGCGCAGGGAGTCAGTATTCAGGTGCGAGTAGCGCATCGCCATGAGCGGTGTTTTGTGATTCAGCGCCTGCATGATGGTGACGGTGCTTGCACCCGATTGCGCCAGTATGGAGGCGGCGATGTGTCGGCTGTGGTGGAACGTCCAGTCGGCGGGCAGGTCGGCGAGCTTCACGGCGTTATGCCACGCCCGATCGACATTCTTGTTCCCAAACACCTTATCCGTTGGGGTGGCGAGGGCGGGCCTGATTCTGGATAGCTCTTTGACGACCCAAGGCAGGAGCGGGGTGCGATGGGGTGTGCCGTTCTTGGTTCGTGGTGTATCCGCGTAGCCTTCGGTGAGGTTGATCTCGCCCCACGTGAGGTTCTCTAGCGTTCCGCGGCGCCAGCCGGTAGTACAAGCCATTGCCACGAGTGCTGCGAGCTTACATTGCGGCTGACACGACAGGCTGCAATGAGGCGTTTGACGTCGTCCAGCGTGACGCTTACGGTGCGCCCGGGGCCTTCCTCCATGCGGCTGACGCCCCGCATCGGGGAAGCAAATCCTCGGGGCAGGAGTCTTCTGCGTCGTAGCTCCTTGAATACGGTGCCGAGGCACGCGACGTGGCGATTGACCGTGGCGGGGGAGAGTGGCTGTCCGGTGAGGGTTTTTGTAACGCCTTGGGCGGTTGTTGATACCTTGATCTTGCCGCGCTTGACGAGCGCATCGATCCCGTCCTCCACGTCGTCAGTGGTGATGGTGGTGATGTCTTTGTTTTGGAAGAAGTTGACCCAAAAGTCAACGCGGGCTGCGAAGGTGGGATCGCGTCCCGTGTACGATGCGACGACGGCTAACGCAAGATCTGCAAATGAATGTGCCATGAGTTACTCCTGAATAGACCCGAAATGTAGCGATGGTTTTGTACATCGCTGCCTTCCGCTGGAAACGGCTATCAGAAGTGGTGTGGCTCCCCGACCTGGACTCGAACCAGGGACCTGCGGATTAACAGTCCGTCGCTCTACCGACTGAGCTATCAGGGAACAGACGCGAGATTATGCCCGAAGGCCATTCCCTTGTCAAAACACTCCCGGCGCTGGTGAGTTGGGTCAGGGCTGCCGGGTATAACGCTTACAGTACCTTCGCAATCGCATCGACCACGCGGTCGATATTGCGGGAATTCAGCGCTGCGACGCAGATTCGGCCGGTATCAACGGCGTAAATCGAAAATTCCGTCTTCAGACGCTCTACCTGCGCCTTGGTCAGGCCCGAATAGGAGAACATGCCGCGCTGCTGGACCACGAAGTCGAAATCATGTCCCGGTGCCTTTGCTTTGAGTTTCGCGACCATGTCGCCGCGCATGGCGCGAATGCGTACTCGCATGCCGGCCAGTTCTTCTTCCCACATCTGACGCAGTTCCGGCGTGGCCAGCACGGTGGCGACGACCTGACCGCCGTGAATCGGCGGATTTGAATAGTTGGTGCGGATCACGCGCTTGAGTTGGGACATGAGGCGGGCGGCTTCTTCGGCGCTGGCGGCGACGATGGACAGCGCACCTACGCGCTCACCGTAGAGCGAGAATGATTTCGAGAAGGAGTTCGACACCAGCAGCGGACCACCGGCGGCGGTGAATTGGCGAACCACCTTGCCATCTTCGGCTATGCCGTCACCGAAGCCCTGATAAGCCATGTCCAGAAACGGTACCAGACCGCGTTGTGTGACGACTTCGATGACCTGCGCCCATTGGGCGTCGGTAAGGTCAGCGCCGGTCGGGTTGTGGCAGCACGCATGCAGGAGGACGATGGATCCAGCGGGCATGGATTTGAGCGCATCGAGCATACCGGCGAAATTCACGCCGCGCGTATTGGCGTCGTAATACGCGTAATTGTTCACGACGAAACCGGCGGACTCGAAGAGGGCGCGGTGGTTCTCCCAGCTCGGGTCGCTGATGTATACCTGTGCGTCTGGTGCAAAGCGCTTGAGAAAGTCAGCGCCCAGTTTCAGCGCACCCGTCCCGCCCAGTGCCTGCGCTGTGATCGCGCGTTTGGAAGCGATGACCTCGCTGTCCGCACCAAACACCAGTTCCTGAACCGCTTTGTCGTAAGCGGCGAGACCTTCGATGGGGAGGTAGGTACGTGGCGCAGATTTCTCCATCAGTGTCGCTTCGGCCTGCTGTACACATTGCAGCAGAGGTACTTTGCCGTTGTCATCGTAATAAACCCCGACGCCAAGATTGGTTTTGTCGGGGTTCTGGTCGGCGTTGAAGGCCTCGGTGATCCCGAGAATGGGATCGCGCGGGGCCATCTGAATAGCTGCGAACAAGGGTGCGGATAACGGAGCGTTCATCGTGATACCATGAAAAGTTGTATTGGGTTTTGCTCTTACGTGTCTCAATTGGACGTAAAAAGACGACAAGTGCTGCAAAAACTGCGAAACCCAGCATTTTACCAAAGGTCAAAATCAGATGGCTGAAATTTCCGAGGCCGACAGTCCGCTTGATGAATCGCGATTCGTGCGTTTTCCGGATTCGCCGTTTCAGTTGTACCAGCCCTTCGAGCCGGCCGGTGATCAGCCTGCTGCGATTGAAAAATTGGTCGAGGGAGTGAACGACGGTCTGTCCTTTCAGACCTTGCTCGGTGTGACCGGTTCCGGTAAGACGTTTACGATGGCTAATGTGATTGCCCGTATGGGCCGTCCGGCGATTGTATTTGCGCCGAACAAGACACTCGCAGCGCAGCTCTACAGTGAGTTTCGTGATTTTTTTCCAAAGAATGCGGTGGAGTATTTCGTCAGCTATTACGATTACTACCAGCCTGAGGCCTATGTGCCGCAGCGCGATTTGTTCATTGAAAAAGACTCTGCGATTAACGAGCACATCGAACAGATGCGGCTCTCTTGTACCAAGTCATTGATGGAGCGACGCGACGTGGTGATCGTCGCGACCGTGTCTGCTATCTACGGTATCGGTAATCCTGCTGAGTACCATCAGATGGTGCTCACGCTTCGAACGAAAGACAAGCTCTCGCAGCGCGACGTGATCGCCCGCCTGATTCAGATGCAGTACACCCGCAACGACATCGATTTCGGTCGCGGTACCTTCCGGGTGCGTGGCGATACGCTGGATATCTTTCCTGCCGAGCATGCTGAGCTGGCGGTGCGGGTGGAATTGTTCGATGATGAAGTGGACAGCATTCAACTCTTTGACCCGCTCACCGGTCGTGTGCGCCAGAAAATCCCGCGCTTTACTGTTTACCC
>JAIXYM010000056.1 GCA_027490255.1 Oxalobacteraceae bacterium
AAGTACGTCGGCGAATTCCGCGATGGCAAGCGTACCGGTCAAGGTAGCTATTTCTTCCGCAACGGTGACCGTTTTGTCGGCGAATTCCGCAATGATGAATTCAATGGTCAAGGTACGCTACGATTTGTGAATGGCAATCGATACACCGGCAGCTTCAGCAAAAACCGCATCGAAGGACAAGGTACGCTGCGTTATGCCAACGGCGATGAATACGTCGGCGAATTCGTCGACGGCAAACGCCACGGACAAGGTGTCTATACTTACGCCACCGGCAGTAAATTTACCGGCGAATTCCGCGAAGACCAGCTGCCCGCAACAGTGATCTATACGTACAAAAACGGCGATCAGTATGTGGGCGAATTCAAAGACTGGCGCTTTCATGGCAAGGGTAAAAAAAGCTTCGCGAGTGGTCGCGTGCCCCTCGAAGGTCTGTGGGAAGAAGGTGAATTTGTGCTGATGGAAGCCTCACGCAAATAGCGCCGCAAGAAACAACACGTTAAAAGAGAACAGATTGGAAATTACGACAGGGCGTCCTTCGACGCTGGCCCCGAGAGGCATAGTCACCTGCCCCCACGCACTGGCATCGGCGGCGGGTGTTGATGTTTTGAGAGCAGGTGGTTCAGCGGTGGATGCGGCGATTGCCACCAGCGCTGCACTGGCCGTCATCTATCCCCACATGACTGGTATCGGCGGCGATGCCTTCTGGCTGATCCATGATAAAAAAACGGGGAAGGTTCACTATCTGAATGGTGGTGGTCGCGCAGCGAAATCAGCCAGCATTGATTTTTTTACTTCGCGCAACCTGAAAGAAATTCCGTTTCGCGGCATTCTGCCCGCGAGCCTCACCACACCGGGATCCGTTGACAGTTGGTGCAAGGCCCATGCGAATTGGGGTCGCTTGCCCCTCTCACGCAACCTGCAGCAAGCGGTTGCCTATGCGCGTGATGGGTTTCCAGTCACGGGCCGTCTTGCGGGCTGGATTGCACGCACCGAAGCAGAATTGCGCGCGCAACCCGATGCCGCTGCGATCTTCCTTGCAAACGGTGTACCGACAACGGGAGCGCTGATACGCAACGCGGGTCTTGCCCGAACGCTGGAGTCTATTGGAAGCGAAGGCCGCGCCGGTTTTTACGAAGGTGCTGTCGCTAAAACTCTGGCTGGCTATGTACAGCAGCATGGGGGGTTTTTTACCGAAGACGATTTGCACGCACAAGAAGCCCGCTGGGGTGAACCGCTAGTTGGACAATACCGCGACCTGACCTTGTATCAGACGCCCGCACCGACGCAAGGATTCGCGGTGCTTGAAATGTTGAATCTGGTCGAGCCGCTCGATCTACGCAAGACAGGCTTCCTCGGCCCCGATCATGTACATCTGCTGGTGCAAGCAAAACAGATCGCGTATCACGATCGTGATCGCTATCTGGGCGACCCAGATTTTACTGATGTACCGCTCGCACGTCTGACCTCCAAAGCATATGCAAACGAACGTCGTGCACTGATGGATCCTGCGCACGCGCTCCCCTGGGACAAGGTACCCTCGTACGGCAGCCTCACGGGTGACACGGTGTACATCGCTACCGTCGATGAAGAAGGTAATGCGGTTTCCCTCATCCACAGCTTGTATGGTCCGTTTGGCTCTACGGTGGTGGCGGGTGACACGGGAGTGCTACTGCAAAACCGCAGCGCGTATTTTTCGCTCGATCCTGCACATCCGAATTGTCTGGCACCCGGTAAGATACCGGTGCATACGCTGATTGCGTCAATGGGCAAGCGTAATGACAAGCTCTGGAGTGTGCTCGGTTGCATGGGGGCCGATGGTCAGCCGCAAATACAACTGCAGGCCTATGTGGCGATGATGGATTTTGGTTTCGACATACAACAGGCGCTTGAGGCCCCGCGTTGGTTATCAGGTCGCTTCGGTATCGGCGAGGCGCGCGACACGCTGCACATTGAAGGTAGATTTTCGGAAGAGACACTACGCACACTGGATTCACGCGGGCATCAACTGAACCGCTGGGGCGCATGGAACGAACTCGCAGGTCATGCTCACGGGATTGTGATTGATCCGGTCACGGGTGTGCGCTATGGCGGGTCGGATCCACGCAGTGATGGGGCTGCGATCGGTTACTAAGTCCGACGCTCGTCAGCGCGCTGCAAGCTTACGGAAATCCTGCTCTAGCCCGGCCAGTTTTTCCTCTGCACGCTTACGTTGCGCTGGTGTGGATAGTTTGTGCATGGCTGCTGAATTTGCGCAGGCCTCGTTGAATAAATTACGTCGCATTTCGGCGCCTACCGGATCATCGGGGTGCAGGGCGCGCTCCATCAGTGCGCGTATTTCTGCCTCTGCCAGCGTTGGCGAGGGTTTTGTTTTCCGTATTTTTTCCAACGTTGCAAGGATGTCTTCCTGTCGTCGCTGACGCAGCATCCAGCTGATTTTCGGATCCAGCGCCGAGCGTGCAATCGCATCCCGAATCGCCTGTTTTTGAGCCGCGCTTAATCGGCCATAGAAGAATTCGCTACGATTGCTCCACTCATCAAAACGATCTTCCGCGAGCTCCTTTGCGGACACGTCCAGCCATTTCTCGCGCCATTGCTTGTCTTCCTCGGCAAACTTTTTACGAAGACGTTTCAGATTGGCTGGCTCGAGTGAGAGCGCGAGTGTAGCCGCCTGAGGTGCAGTTTGCAGCACCAGTGTCTCGAATTGGTCCCTGGCTTTCACGATGGCGTCACAAGCAGCAGGCGGGCTCACATCACCTTTTGCCATCTGTTGGAGCTCGGCCAGAAAATCTGCATAGGCTGGCAACTGCGTGCTTCGATGCCATGCATGCCAGTCCTTCAGATCTGCTTTGACTTCGCGCTTCTGCGATTCATTAAAATCCAGATAACGGTCCATCCACCAGTAAGCGAGCGTATCCAGTTGGTCATAGCCGGTGCGCACCAGACCGCAGCTGGACAAGGCAAATGCGAGCAGCACAACAGCGCAA
>JAIXYM010000108.1 GCA_027490255.1 Oxalobacteraceae bacterium
CAGATCGACGTACAAATCAATAACTGGTTTGGTAGTTTTTATGACGTCGTACAGAAAGCTTTGAGCAAACCTGGCGAAGTCACGATTGAAGAATTTTTTGGCTTTATGCTTACCGTTGGTAAGCTAATCGTTACTTATGTACTGTTTGCCGTATTTTTAGGATTTTTTACCAAGCACTGGGTTTTTCGCTGGCGCCATGCGATGAGTGATTATTTTGTAACGCACTGGGCTTCCTTGCGACAAATCGAAGGTGCGAGCCAACGCGTACAGGAAGATACCAAACGTTTTGCCGTTCTCATGGAATCATTGGGTTCCAATATGATAGATGCGCTTATGACGCTGGTGGCTTTTCTTCCCATTTTGTGGGCGCTTTCAAAGAAGGTCAGCGAAATTCCTATTCTGGGTGCAGTGGACCATTCTCTAGTCTACGTAGCAATCTTTTATGCTTTGTTGGGTACTGTTGTCCTCGGACTGATCGGTATAAAGCTACCAGGACTGGAGTACAACAACCAACGCGTGGAAGCAGCTTACCGAAAAGAGCTGGTGCATGCAGAAGATGATCCTGCGCGAGGTGACGAGTCGGTCGTGAAAGACTTGTTTTCGCACCTGCGCACTAACTATTTCCGATTGTTTTTCCACTACATGTATTTTGATGTGGCGAGATTTACTTACCTGCGGTTTAGTGCTCTACTACCTTACATTGCGCTAGGCCCTGCTGTGGTGTCAGGCATAATTACGCTGGGTGTGATGCAGCAGATTATCCGCGCGTTTGGTCGTGTTGAGTCGTCTTTTCAGTTTTTGGTCATAAACTGGCCCACGATCGTCGAACTGATTTCGGTCTACAAGCGTTTGCGGGCATTCGAGGCGACCATTGCTACCTTGGAGGCTTCGCAGGTCCGTGGCTAACCGAAACGCATAAGCATATTTCTTGGAGGCTGCTGTTGGTGTTGGGATTAGCTTGCCCTAGGTTACCAGCGGCGGATGGATCGCTTTCTGACGTGATTGGCAGGCTATTTATATAGTTCGTTTTCTGCGAGGTGACCGATGCTTTCCTTCCCGAGCCGGACTGTGCTCATATCGCTCATATTGCCTCTCACGGTCTGGTTAATGACACCCTGCGCGCAAGCGGTTGACCCAGCGCGTGTCCCAGCACAAAAACAAACCAAAGCAGGTCTTTATCTCGATGCGCGCGAGGCTTATGAGCTTAAGCAAAGACTGGGTGACAAAGCCTTGTTCATTGACGTGCGTACGCGCGCCGAAATCTCTTATCTTGGTATGCCTTCAGTCGCTGATGCTCATATTCCTGCGTTCGAGCATCCGGCCAATGCCGCCTGGGACGACAAGAGCGGCCGTTTCAAGACAGAAGCCAATGCTGACTTCGAGCCCGAACTGGCCCGTCGTCTGGCCTCGCGTCAGCTAAGCAAAAACGATGTTGTAATTCTAATCTGTCGCTCAGGTGATCGCACAACGCGTGCAGCAAATTTTTTAACTGAACAGGGCTACAGCAAGGTTTACTCTGTCATTGACGGTTTCGAAGGTGATGCCGTCGCCGAAGGTCCGCAAGCCGGACAGCGCGTTCTGAACGGCTGGAAGAATGCCGGTTTGCCCTGGACGTACAAGCTCGACAAAAACAAGATTTATCTTCCGGGATACTGAACAATTTTCAAGTCGCGTAACACCCTATCAGCACCGCACCGTTATGCATGACAGAAGCTGGCGATGATTGCTGTGCTTGAGGCCAAACGTGCCGGATTATTCGCACGGATTCACTGGCTGCCCAATATCGTAGCGGGTCTCATCGTTAGTATCGTGGCCTTGCCACTTGCAATGGCGTTTGCCATTGCTTCCGGTGCGCGGCCCGAGCAGGGTATCTACACAGCGATCATCGGTGGTGGATTGATTACGCTGCTCGGCGGCAGTCGAGTACAGATTGCCGGGCCAACGGGTGCATTCATTGCCATCCTTCTGGGTATTACCGCACGTTTTGGTATCGCCGGTCTGCAGGTTGCAACACTGATGGCGGGGGTCATGCTGCTATTGATGGGTGTGGCGCGCATGGGTGCCGTGATTCGCTTCATTCCCATGCCTGTTATCGTTGGCTTTACCGCAGGTATTGGTGTGATCATTTTTATCGGGCAGTGGCCCGATTTTTTAGGTTTACCCAAACCTAGAGGTGAACACTTTCACGAGAAGCTCTGGCATTTGCTGCAATCGCTGCCAGAGATTCATGGCCCAACGCTACTGCTCTCCGTCGTAGGTCTTTTACTGATCTTGCTGGCGCCACGGGTGAAATTACTGGCGCGTGTGCCCGGTCCATTGATTGCTATGCTGTTGATCACCCTACTGCATGCAGCCTATCCACTGCCGGGCGTGGCCACCATTGGCAGTGCCTTTGGCGGGATACCGACAGGTTTGCCCTCATTTGCTTTACCCTCGATGACGCTATCGCAAATCATCCTGCTGATCGGTCCGGCGTTCACGATTGCGATGTTAGGCGCGATTGAGGCGCTGCTGTCAGCAGTAGTTGCCGATGGCATGGCAGGCACACGCCATGATTCAAATCAGGAGCTCATCGGTCAAGGTATTGCGAACATTATCGTGCCCCTGTTTGGTGGATTTGCTGCGACCGGTGCAATCGCACGTACCGCGACCAATGTACGCAATGGCGGTAATAGTCCTCTGGCGGGTATCACGCACGTACTGATGCTGGTCGCGGTCTTGCTGTTTCTTGCACCGCTCGCCTCTGGCATACCGCTGGCGGTATTGGCCGCGATCTTGTTTGTCGTTGCATGGAACATGAGCGAACTTCCGCGCTGCGTACATATCCTAAAAACTGCACCTACGGCAGACCGGCTGATTCTGGTGATTACCTTTTTACTGACAGTTTTCGCTGATCTTGTGGTCGCGGTGAATGTCGGTGTCATCCTTGCGATATTGCACTTCTTGCGCAGGATGTCGGATTCAGTAGAAACGCAACAAGCCGATCCGCAGGCGCTCGCGAGAGAGCTTGCTCAGCAAGGCATCACGCATCTGCCTGATGATGTGATGGTGTTTGATATTGCGGGCCCGATGTTTTTCGGAGCTGTTGATAACTTCGAGCATGCGCTGGCAAGTACGCACACAGATCCTAAGGTATTGGTGATTCGACTGCGTCAAGTGCCGTTCATGGATATGACGGGCATACAGGCCTTGCACGATGTATCCCACAAGCTTGGAAGGCGCGGCGTAAAGGTAATTTTTTGCGAGGCAAATGAGCGCGTGTTAGGCAAACTTGAACGAGCTGGCGTGATCGGTGAGCAAGGTATTCTTCACCAAAGTCATTTGGCGGCTGCTTTACATCTAGCAACTGGCCATCCACACATCAGGAAAGACTAATCAATAGTATTCTGCAATCGCTTGCTCATGGCTACCGTTTCCCTGTTCTACAACTTCAACTTTGATTGATGCTTATTGCATATATCCGAATGAACCTTTAGCCAACCTTTCCGCCTAATCCATAGTCGGTTGGCAATGTAGGTCTTTTTTGGAGTGACAACATGAATTTCATCATCTGGGTTGTTATCGGTGGCATTATCGGTTGGATTGCCAGCATGATCATGCGAACCAATGCGCAACAGGGTTTGCTGCTCAATGTGGTGGTCGGGATTATCGGTGCCTTGCTGGGCGGATGGTTGCTGGCACCCTTATTTGGCACAGGCACGATTAATCAAAATGATTTCAGCTTGGGATCACTCATCGTGTCCCTGCTGGGTGCAGTAGTTTTGCTGGCGGTGGTGAATCTGTTCCAACGCGGTAAACCCCGGTAGAAATTTAGTCGCGTTGGTGGCTTCATGAATCCGGCAGCGTCATCGCTACCGGATTTACCCAACGCATAAAATCTTCCTCGGTAATAGCTTCTAGCATCTGCGCAGCTGCCCGCAAGCTGATGTTTTCTGTGTAGGCATGATGGGCAATACGGGCAGCTTTGTCATACCCTATGTGAGGCACCAATGCCGTCACCAGCATCAGCGAGTCATTAAGCTGTTGTTCAAGACGATCTTTGTTGACGGTGAGACCACGCACTGCATGGAGCTCAAAGCTGCGCATGCTATCGGTAAGCAAGCGAAGACTCTGCAAGTGGGCATGGGCAATCAGCGGCTTTCCGACGTGTAGCTCGAAGTTACTCAAGCCTGTGGAGGCCGTGATCGCCACATCATTGCCAAAGACCTGATAGCACGCCATCATCAAGGCTTCCGATTGGGTGGGATTAACTTTGCCGGGCATGATGGAGCTACCGGGTTCATTTTCAGGTAATCGAATTTCAGCTAGACCACAGCGCGGCCCTGAGGCTAGCCATCGCAGATCGTTGGAAATTTTTATGAGTGCACAGGCCAGCGTTTTCAGTGCTGCATGTGAAGCGTAAAGCGCTTCATGTGAGGCGAGTGCAGCAAATTTATTTTTGAAACTAGAAAATTTTATTTCGATAGTCTCCGATAAAACGTCAGCAACGCGTGCACCAAATTCTACGTGGGTATTCAAACCTGTACCTACCGCAGTACCACCAATCGCCAGGGACAACACGGCGGGCAACGCTGCAATGATAGAACTTTCTGCCAAGCTCAGTTGCGCGCCATAGGCAGAAAATTCCTGTCCTAGTGTCAATGGCGTTGCATCCTGCAAGTGCGTCCGTCCGGTCTTGATGACGTGCTGGAATTCATCCGACCTGCGTTCGAGCGTGGTGCGGAGTTGGCGCAATGCGGGAAGTAACTGACGCTCCATCGCGCCCGCAATCGCGATATGCATGGCGGTCGGGAACACATCGTTGGATGACTGCCCCATGTTGACATCATCATTAGGATGCAACGAACGATGTTTGCCGACACCACCGCCCATCAATACTGAGCCGCGATTAGCCAGCACTTCATTCATGTTCATATTGGTCTGCGTGCCGCTGCCGGTTTGCCAGACAGACAAAGGAAATTCTGCGAACCAAAGACCTGCGATGACTTCATCAGCTGCTTTCACAATCGCAGCCGCTTTGGGTTCGGATAGCTTGCCAAGATCTCGGTTGACGATGGCACCGGCACGCTTAACTTGTGCAAGCGCCATGATCAGCGCCTCAGGCATGCGCTCGTTCGAAATGGAAAAATGATGCAGAGAGCGCTGTGTCTGAGCGCCCCACCAATGGGCTGCTTCTACCTCGATAGCACCAAAGCTATCCCACTCGGTTCGCGTACCACTTTTTGCTAGCTCTGATTCAGCAGTAGTCAATCCAATATCCTTTTGAAAAAATCGACGCCTAGGGATGTAGCTGTACCCGAATACGCAAAGCACTGGGAACTGCCTGACCTTCCCATTGACCGGGCATGAAACGCATGACCTGAAAATGCTGCCGGAGTTCCTGGATCATAGCCGCGCTCAATGTCGGCACGGATTCCAGGCGGACCTGATCGACATCGCCAAAGGCATTAATCAGCAAAAGCAAGTTGACGAATTGCGGCTCAATGCCCTGCAAGGATTCTGGCAATTCAGGATGAATATCCAACAGAACGATGGGTCGCTGCGTGAGCATCGATGCCGGCAGGTACTTGGCGCCCGGCTCGTCATTTGGGCGAAATGCGATTGGCTCATGCGCCTCACTGGGAGGCTGCGGATTGTCTGCTGTGTCGACGACCGAGTCGTTCGGCACGCTGAGAGTCTCGTTGACCAGAGAGTCGATGCGACTTGTCGGGAGAAGCACTGCGATAGTGGCAGGATCACCAGCGCCTTCTCGAAAACCACCAAAAACATTTTCTCCAACCATTAATGGTCGGAATACCAGCACGCTGATAACCACCGATACCAGCAGCGCCCCTAGGCGCTCTACTGTTCGTCGAGTTCCTGCCATGAGACACGCCGAGCAGTCGGTGTAGCACTGCCAGAGCCAGACGTATTGATGACGCTGATACGGCCAGCATCGTCAGTGATCAGGGACATCGCACGCTCGCCCACTTTGATGGTTCGGGCACCTGCCGCCAGGGTAGAACTGAAGACACGCGTTCCTGCAACCGTTCGATGTGTCGTCGGCACATACAGACCACTCTGATAGTCCAGCGTATAAATCCAGCTTTGTGCAGCGGGACGGCAGATTTTGTTATCCGGCACATTCGTCACCACGCGAATCACACCCAATTGCTGATCCGGATCGATAGTCACTCTTTCACCCGGCGAATCAGATTGATCAAAGTCGAAATACCAGCCCGCTTGCGTGGTCCAGTCGACCGGATCACCCTTGACGCTGCGCTCACCCGCTTGACCCGCCACGATACTGCGCGATGCCAGCAATCCACCATTGCGCACATCACCGAAGCCCTGCCCGGTCAGGGTATCTTTGATCGTGTAAAGGGATTGAACCTCTTGGTTCGTCAGGTCAGATACGTTCAGCTGACGCCCCGTGCCCACCGTAATAACGGGTACATTCATATTGCCTGAACGAATTTGCGATAACTCCACTCGGGTGGTTACAGGCTGGAGCTTCGTTTGACGTCTGAATTGGGCAAGCTTGACCGCCTCCTTGCCCTCAGGTGGGAGCAGATCGTCGATATCGAAACGCCAAAGATTACCCATCAGATCCGCACCGTAAAAACGTAACGCGGTATTGTCGAGCGCGTTATCTACCCACGCATTAAGCTGCGCGAGGCCGCTGGGGCTATCGATAGTGCCCTCACCCGTACTGATGGTATCGAGCTGCCTGCCGCTGTAGGCATCGAGTACATACAATCTTCCTTGCCCGTCACCCGGGCTGACGTTGTTGTAGCCTGAGGCAAGGACAACAATCCAGGTACCGTCACGTCGCTTGGTAATGATCGGTTTACCCACCGCATACCCCAGATTGTCATTATTGAATTCCCACAAAAATTTAGGGTTGAGCGGATCGGTAATATCGAGTGCGAAATACGATTTCCCTGCAGCCCCCAAGCCATTGACCAGAATTGTTCGCCACTGCTGCGACGTACAGAGGGTCTGCGATCCCGTGGGGCAAACATCGGCTGCCACCGGGGCGCCATCGAGAAGATAGGTAAAATTTTTATCGAAATTCATGTCGCTACTGCGCCATAAATTAGGCAGTACGGCAGGCGGTATGAATGCCCAGGCTTCATCGCCACTTTGGGCATTGAAGGCATGCAACATGCCATCATTCGCAGCTAGATACACCATGGGCTGGCGATTGAAGGCCTCAATATCTCGAAATGCACCATAGTTCGCGTCAGCATAGCGAAACGTCGGACGACCCACATAGAGAGGTGGTGCATTAATCGGCGCGCCGAGTATATGTTCACGCCGCCGAAATAATTTATTCGTATTCTCCGGATGATTTTCGAAGCCACTTTGTCCGCGTAGATAATTGACTACCCGCGTACCTGTGAGAAGCAGCTTCTCATTTGCTGATAATGAGCCGCATTGAGAAAGCCGCTCAGGAGAATTACAAAGACCGGTGAAATATCCTTGTTGAACGGTGTCGAGGTTACGCCACCTGAATTGCTTAAGGTCAGTTGATGCTATCGAATCACGGATTAATATTTTTCGCGTATCCGAGGATTTCCCAACCCTCCTATCAAGTAGTCGACCAGCCGACCAGTCAGATACATTGCTAATACTACCGTCGCTCAAATTAATCCTGCGTGCTTCAAGTTCACCATCCCAATAGATGCTGCGATAGGAAGAGGCAAACAAAAGATTATCTCCCTCTGCCGGCTCCTGGCTGCTAGTAGCCGCCGCAGCGGACGCGCCAGTAGCAGCACGTATGTCGGCCATGGTCGATGACAATGCGCGCGCCAGCGTCTGGGGATTATTCGCATTAAAGTATCTTCCCCCACCATTGACTGCCGCATGCCAAAGGTCATCAATACGCTCTGGACCATTGAAAAAAATCGGATCAGTCCAACTCAGTGTGCCATCGACTATTTTTCGAAAATCACTATCGTCTGCATTCAGATAATCTTCCTGATAACGAAGCGTGCCGCTGGCGCCGAGTCCCAATGTGTGGGTGATCATATGCTGATGATTGGGTCCCGAGTTACCAGGACCCGAAGGAACATTGTTCGTGCAGACTTCGGGTTCGCTGCGGCAATTCCCCAGCGCAGAGGACCGCAGATCTGTCCGGTAATAGTAAGACGCTACATCAGCCAGCGTATCCACTGTGCGGCCTTGACGAGCCACCTCCTGAAAATCGCCCACCTGAACCTCGAAAAAACCCTGGACTGTCAAAATCGGTCTAGCGAGCGTGGCCTCATCCGGCGCGATGATCAGTATCTTATTGTCCTGTGATACAGCTCTGAACCCATTCTGATTGATCGCCCGAGCCACCTGAAAGGCCATGAGAATTGCATCACTATCGATATCGTCACTGTGCTGGACTCCGGCCGCAGCCCCGATCAACGACTTACCAGCAACCTCCATTGTGTAGATGCCAGTCGTATTGTTTTTCGTCGCTGGCTTTGGTATCACCGTTAGTGTTGCGACGCGTAGTGTTTTCCCGTTTTTGTCACCGTCATACCGGGGAGGTGACAAGTCATTGTCCTGGTCGCCGACATTCGTCAAACCATCGATTTTCTTCGGACCGTAGCTGCCCGTTTCCCACGCAGTATTCCAGTAACCATCGGTAGAAAGAATGGTGAAATTTTGCTGACAGGAATAGCGAACAGGATCATCATTACCCGTCAAAAGCTTTCCCGCATAAAGCCTTCCCGCCTTGGATAAAGCCGCGCGCAACGGTGTGCTTGCAACAGGATCAATAGCGTACAGCTTGTCGTAAAAATTTTTCCGATGTGTTCCGGAAAATTCATCCAGCTTTAAAAAATTAGGATCATTGCTATCCGTGCCGCTGTAACCAATGGTGCTAAATCCCACTCGATACTGGTCGCCCATGTCGCGAAAGGCGAGGCCAATGGCTGTCTTCATCGTCAGAATACGTGTCCGGTGATAGCTGAACCAATTGGCAAAATTCTGTTGCTCATTTGATCTACTGGGACCAGACGTGCTGGTGACAATGATTTTGGTCCAGTTACGAGAGCCTCTGGTGCTCACGTCATGCAGGATGTCCTTGCAGTGATCATCGAGTGAGTTATCGCCCAAATTGCTGCGTTTATCACCGGTGTAGAGGAAATAATGAGCAGCTTCAGCACGGTTCGGGAAAGGTGTGTTGGGGTCAAAGACACAACTGAAGCCGGACGGGGCTATACAGTCACTACGATATCGGATGCTTCCTGTACTCGCCGGCAATGCCGGAACGGTTAACGACGTTCGCCATGGCATGAATTCATTTGATAAATTCACCTTGATACTAGCTGGGTTAAAACCGTTATATAGCGCTTGTGTAAATTGCTGCTGAGGAAAGTAAGTACCATCATGCCTGACTGGTACTGGATAAATAATCGCTGGGTCATAATAGCTCTTGTTACACAAGCTGCTTCGATAACCAATCGTATTCTGATACCCATTGATAGTCACTTCATCACCCAAGGCACTGGATTGCATGCTGCCGGAATCATCCAGAATGAAAAAAATATTGGGCTTGGCTTGGGAAACTGCCAGAAAACCAAGCGGGGCTCGAGATAGTTCATTCGATCCGGCAATGGCGAATGAGAATAGGCCGCACAGACCTGCAATAAAAATTTTTATAAAAAATTTCATATTGATTTCAAAAATAATTCTCATGATGTCCGGTGCATCAGAAATGCATGAGTGTTTGAACGAACACCGTGGTGTTGCGGGGTCCACTGACGCGCGTAGTGATTCGATAGTAGACGGCTGAATTCGGCTTGAATCGGCTGGAGGCACCGTAGCTGAATTGCCCTTTTTTCGGGCTGACCTGACTGCTCTCCCTGTACAAAAGACAGCTATTGGCTGAATCCTCAGGACTACCGGCCGATCGGCACAGGCGATGGATGACGTATTGAACTATCTGACCGGCATCATCCTTGGTGGTCGCGGGCGACGCACTTACGCAGGTGATACCGGTACGCGAATTGCATTCATCTTTATCCCAGTCGATCGCAACCTTCGTATCCACTGGTGTGCTTCCGCCAATATCCAAACCCTCAGGAAGACTTGCGTAATAACCTTGATTAGGTAAGTCGGCGTACAAGTCGGGTAACGTGGCGCGTGCGGTCAACCATACAATTGCCGCTTCGCTACCCGCCTCTGCCGCCATCACGGCTGCCTGCCTAAAAGCAAAATTTCCTGCGACTAACACGCTGGTGCTGACAGTTCGCACCAAAGCCAGCGCGCTCATGCTCATGACGATCAACATCACCAGAGCAACGACCAGTCCGGCGCCGCCTGAACGTGGGTGTGTCACGAATCGCTCCAGATCAGATTGCGCAGCGGTATCTCTGCTTGCAATACGCGATACCGATAACAAGCCCAGTCCGTCATGGTATTGACTGCAATCGGCGTGTCTTCCATCTCACCCGTAGATTCATTCGCCGCTCGCCAGGTCGGCATCACAGAGGAACAGCCTTGATCCGATCGCTGCGCGCTACGCGACACGACGGCGATTCGTATTGCCAAAATACGTCGAAGATCATCGGCATCACCTGCCCTACCATTGGCATTTGCGTCAAATGCAGCGGCGCTCCAGCGGGTAACACGCAGCGCGCCCGAAAGCGTGGCACGTGCGTCATAACCCAATTGCGCCTGCAGACTAACGACATCCGAAGCAAACGCACTACCTTGCCATTTGTCAGTCGTTATATCGTAACGCTCCATCAGCAACTGATTGTTTGCATTGATGGTGTAGCGCTGATGATGGATGGCGCCAAGATTGATGACCGCAGCGCCCTCTTGGTACGCGGTAGCCGCCAGTAATCCGGCAGGCAGGGCAGAATGAAGGATCCGGTATTCGCCAATGGGTATGCTGGTCACCCCGATTAAAGGGCACTGGGTATTTCCGCTTTCATACAGCAGAAGCCTATCGCCGGTCGTCATACCCAGCGTACTGTTCACCATCATGACGTCAGAACCGACAGCATAGGGCGCGATGAGCTGCGCGGCAGTCAGACTTTGGGCTTTGCCACTGGACAAAATAAGTAAGGTATCAGGTGCGCCATTGACACCATCGATGAGCGTCACTGGCCAGAGCGGCCAGTCAGGCAATACGGTTGTGCCAAGCGTACGACGTACGATGCATCCCAAGGCTTCAGACGGGCCCAATCCAAGACCCGCCATGCGCACATCGCGAGAAAGATTTGCCAGCGCATACGATGCATTCATTTGTGCATCAGCGATGCCCGTTGTTGATTTACGCCGCGCCTCGAACAATACGGCGACCTTAATGATCACCAGCGTCGCCAGCAATCCAATCGCCAGACCCACCATGAGATCGGTTAAACCTAGGCCTTGAATACGTCGGATAATTTTTTTTGACGGATACATGAAGCGCATCAGTCTGTGATGGTTGCCAGTGTGAGCAACTGATGGATTTTCCCATCACCCGGTGCTTGCCAGAGTATCTTAATTTTGACCTGACGCTTATCATCAATGCTTACAGTCGGCAAATTAGTGGCGCCACTTGTACCAGGTAGTCGCGAATTTACTGCGGCAAGCCAGTGCCGATAATCTTCGGATTCCGGCTCGGTGAATCGGGCACGTAATTCAGTCAATGAGCGGTCACCAGTCCACATTTGCGCAACCAAATCCGAAGCGAGCAGGCTCGCTTCGCTGCGGTATCTTGCATTGCCAGTTTCTACCAAGCTGGCCGAGAGAAGCATCAGCAATGACAGCATTCCGACTGAAAAAATCAGAATGGCCAGCAACCCTTCAAGCAAACTGCCACCGCTCTGACCGGCCGAAAAACCCTTGGCGACGCGAGGCTTCGAAGGCATGGGCTGTTAGCTGCAACGTAAAACTGAATCACTGTCTGCAGACGGGTCGCACAATCTGACCGCACCCGCTGCTGTGATCATCAACACCAGTCGTCTTGCTTGCTCATTAATCGCATGGGTAACATCAATGCGCGAAGCATCCGCATTACTCTCTACACCGGGTGCCGCTCCCAAGGCATTGAACGTCACACCCGAAGGCAAGCGATTACCCGGGGCCAGTGCTGTATTCAGTGCGGCTTGATCATTCGAGCGCGCTGTTCCCCAACGTATTTGGGTGTCCGCATTAGCACTGTAGGAACTGATCGTCGCAGGACAGCGTAGGCTCGAGGAAACACAACCCACCGTCCATGCGGGTCTTCCTGATACGTTGCTGAATGAAATGCGAACCAGTGCATTGCGAGTAACCGCTTCGGTACGTGCCTTTTGTAGCCCGGCACGCAAGCCTTCGGCGCTGCCACGGATGTCAATATCATGCAAAAGTCTGCCGAAGGCAGGCATCCCGACTGCGAAGAGGATGCTCAGTACCGATAAAACGATCATTAACTCAATGAGTGAGAAACCAGAAAGTGCTTCATTTGATTCGTGACATGACCTGCTGCCATATGAACCCGTCAGCACGTCGAGCTCCGCTTGCTAATCCAGCAGTTGAATGGCGTATTACCCCAAGCCGCAGGCAATTGAGTCGTCGCCGCATTTCCGTTCTGATCGAGCGTATAAACGAAACCAGACATTGCACCTGTTGAAATTCCGCTCGCCTTCAGTAGAAATGACTGACCACCGTTTTCTGTCGAACACTCAAACGTGAAAAAATCGTCTGTTGGCATGGTGATAGCGCAGCCATTCGCATTGCTATAAGCCTGATTATCTTGATAGTACTGCTCCATACGCATGGCCAGTGCAGATAGCGTGCTGGTCGCCTCGGGAATACGAGCACGCAGCATATGGTCACGATACCCCGGTATAGCCACAGCCGCGATAATCGCAGCGATGGCTAGTGCGATCATCAGTTCGATGAGACTAAAACCTTGAGGAGAAGGAGAAGACGAGGACATGGCGCGGCGTGACACTGCGTGAAATACGGCAGTAGCTTGCGTTAGGCAACACGCATTAGCACCAAACGTTTAAGAAAATACTAATTATTCAAAACAGTTTGTTTTTATCGGCAGATTGTGCGATTGTCGTCGCAGAGTAGATCTTCTACGCTTTCTTGGATGGCTGAAGTACGCAGACTTCAATGACGCGCAGATCATTGTCGCGCGCAAAACTGTGAAGAAAGTGATACGCCATGGGCTCCAGTGCATACAACCTTGCGTCAACCAATACAGCCCGCACACCTTCGATCAGGGCTGGCTGTACGTAGGGTGAGTATTGAAGGTGGCGGTCATAACCGGTGCTCGCGTCCGGATGAAAGCGCGACATGATGCCGCACAGCCGATCGGCCCAGTCGCTCGGTCGAAAAAGATGGCCCTTGCCGGTTACGCCCTGAATGATGAAGTCGGTGGGGGAGAAGTTCGTATCAGCGCTTGCGGTCGCCATGAGGCAGACGATCTTTCAGTATGGCAATGAAGTAAAAAGACGGAGGGTTGCAGCGATGCAAACACTCGCTATCTTACCGAAGACTCAATGATAAAAAAAGCAAGTGGGGCGGATTCCACAAACTTTGGTCTCGCCCATTAAGGTCAGTACAACAAGGACATGCAATCGGTGCTGTCAACCTATCCACTTGGTGACGGTTACCAAAAGCAAGAGCAAGACCCAGAGTAGCAGCGCCCGCCAGATCAGGCCAACCGCACTTTGCAGGGCGCGTTGTGAAGGCGCATCACCAGGCAATATGTCGATATCAGGCGTTGAAGGTTCGAGTGCCGCGATGTCCACACCGGGCAGTTCTGGTGCATATTCGGCAGGTGTACCCAAACGCACGCCCATCGCACCACCGCCGGCAGACAGCAGAATACCCGTCGATTCATTCACCCA
>JAIXYM010000098.1 GCA_027490255.1 Oxalobacteraceae bacterium
ACTGCGCGCACTACGTAGATGTTGCTGCCCAATTCAGTGACGGTCAGGCGCTCTTCATCACGCACATAAGGTACGTCCCAGATGGAGAGTTTCAGGAATATGACGCGCTCGTGCAGAACGCGGTTGTGCTTGAGGTTGTGCAGCAAAGCGACTGGAACGAAATCAATATGCGCGGTTAGAAAGACGGCAGTTCCCTCGACCCGATGCGGTGGATGTGCAAGTAGGGACTCAACGAACTCGGGCAGGTGGATGGAATCATGGACAACGCGTTCACGTAATAGTTTGCGACCTTTGTACCAAGTGGTGAGCATCACGAAGCAGATCGCACCCAGCATCATCGGGTACCAGCCGCCATCCTTGACCTTGATTAGGTTGGCTGTCCAGAAAGAGAAGTCGACGATAAAAAATATCGTAGCCAAGGAAATTACCAAGACGGGATGAATCTTCCATTCCTTGTACATCACCACGGCCAGCAGGCTGGTGGTAATCAGCATGGTGGTCGTTACCGAAATGCCATAGGCCGCTGCCAGATTGCCGGACTCGCGAAATTGGATCACGGTAAAAATCACCAGGACGAGCAGCAGCCAGTTCACCATCGGCATATAGATTTGCCCGCGTTCGGTGTCAGACGTGTGGAGAATTTGCATGCGTGGAAGGAAGCCCAGCAGAATGCCCTGATTTGCCAGCGAAAATGCTCCTGAAATCACCGCTTGCGAGGCAATCACCGTGGCAACGGTGGCCAACCCGATCATGGGCCACAGCGCCCAGGCAGGCAGCATTAGAAAAAAAGGATTGCTCGCCGCATCCGGATGAGAGAGAAGTAGCGCCCCCTGTCCGAAATAATTAATCAGCAAAGCCGGCAGTGCGACCAGTAACCAAGCCAGACGTACAGGTTTGCGACCGAAGTGCCCCATGTCCAGATACAGTGCCTCTACACCGGTGACTACCAGTACCACTGACCCCATCACAATAAAGGCCTGCAGCGTGTGCTCGCTGATAAAGTTAGCCGCATAAAATGGATTAACCGCGTGGAGGATACCGGGATTTTCCAGAATGCTGATCGCACCGAAGCCGGCTAATGTAGTAAACCAGATCACCATGATGGGGCCAAAGAATCGTGCAACCACCGCAGTACCGTAGCCCTGTATCAGAAAAAGGCCAGTCACGATCAACAAGGTGATCGGAATCACGAAACGCTTCATATCCGGATGAATCACTTCCAAACCTTCCACTGCGGAGAGTACCGAGATGGCGGGTGTGATCACTGATTCGCCGAGTAGCATGCAGGCACCCAATGCACCCAGCATCAGCAACAGCGTGTAGGACTTGCGTTCGGCACGCGCCGAGCGCAGCGCCAACGCCATTAGTGAGAGCACGCCACCTTCACCTTGATTATCGGCGCGTAAAACAAAGGTGACATATTTGAGCGTAACCACCAGGAGCAGTGCCCAGAAGATCATCGAGATAATGCCTAGTACGGCGCTCTCGGAAAATGGTATGCCGTGTTCGGGACTGAAGCACTCTTTTAATGCGTACAGGGGACTCGTGCCAATATCGCCAAAGACGACCCCAATCGCGGCGATGACCAGCACGGGCAGGGGTGCATGATGGTGATTGTCTCCGCCGGTAATGCTGACGGGGCGCATAACGGAGGATTGCGAAAATTCTGGGTTACTGATTGACACGATACATTCCTGATGGTTTTGATTGGGTGCTGATTCGACGCTGGTTAGGTGGCTTCTTCATTCTGGCATTAGGTGCAAAACTAAAGACACTGGATCCCAGCTTTCGCTGGGATGACGGTGGAAATTTTACGGTTGCCTAGGCAAACAACACCGTACCAAGGCATGGCGCAGTGGGGATTAGTTCTTCGAAAGTCATCCCGCGATAAACCGCATCGATTAAAGCTTGATCCGTTTGCCTGACTTGGTGCTGACAATCAAGCCTACTGTGTTTTTACGGTAGCGGGCGCGTCACGACAACGGCACCGCGCAGCTGACCCACGCTGTAACCGGTCGCCTGATCATTCGGATATTCGATGCGAAGTTTTTCTGCAAGTGGGGCAGCAATGTCTTGTGCAGATCCGTGGCAGCTCAGGCACTGCGGTTGAACCGCAATCGCTTTTGCATAGCGCAGTTCGCTCTTGCCGTGGCCATTGTCAGCGACTTGCCAGTACTCGATATCAGCAGCTTTCTCACCTTGCAATAGGCGGGCTTCAAATTGCGTCAGCGCTTCCTTTTGCCATGCGTTCGGCACGCCCATATTTTGATTGCGGACACGCGTACCGACGCGGTTGACTTTGGCATCGTTGGCGATGGAGAGCTGGCGCGCAATCGCGGGTGCCGATTCTTTGCAGACGCTGACGGCGGCGACCGGGCCGTCGGTCGACATTGCTGCCTTTAGTTTTTGTCCGAGCTGGCCCAGCAATTCGCCGGCGATACCTCGGGTTGATTGCACGAGGCTGGCGTCAATGGTCGAGGGTGGTGCGCTTTGTGCCGCGGCCATTCCGGTGACTGTGAGCAAGAGGACGCCAAGGAAACGGTTATCGATAAACTTTTGAAAAAAATTCATGGGGCACTCCAATCAAGCCAGAGATTATAGTCCTCCGGGCCGAAACAGACTGAGGAAAAAGTTGTTTTTGGCCGGGGACGGACTCCCATGGTTTGCAATTCATCCTTCAGCAAATCCAAATTGTGCCGTGGTTGTGGCTGTTGGACAATAATGCATTCCCGGTTTGTCAGGCCCCAGCCATGTCCAACAACGCTCCCGATATCGAATATCTTGGCCAGTGGATTGGCCGCACTGAAACGCGGACGGATCTCATTGATGCGGGTAAGGCGAGTGCCATGGCGGCGACGCTGGATTTGCTGTCTGCACCAGTCGAGGGTGATGCATTGCCGCCCTTGTGGCACTGGATTTACTCCTGGTCGGTGAGCCCGGCATCGCTGATCGGGCCGGACGGTCACCCGCATCGTGGCGGCTTCCTGCCACCGGTCACGCTGCCCCGCAGAATGTGGGCGGGCAGTCGGGTAATTTTTCGCGGTACCTTGCCCGTGGGTGCGATTGCGGAGAGAATTTCGCTGATCAAATCGGTGAGCGTCAAGCAGGGTAAATCGGGCCCGTTGGTCTTTGTCACCGTGGCGCACGAGATTGCTGTTGGCGGCGAGCCCGTCATTCTGGAAGAGCATGACATTGTGTATCGCGACCCGCCGCAAGCCGGTGATGCGCCTGCGGCACCCAAGGCCGCCCCGACAAATGCGCAATGGTCTCAACAGATCGTGCCGGATCCGGTGCTGCTGTTTCGCTATTCTGCGCTGACCTTCAATGGCCATCGTATTCATTACGATCGGAGTTACGTGACCGAGGTGGAAGGCTATCCCGGGTTGATCGTTCACGGGCCGTTGATCGCCACTTTGCTGATCGGACTCGCTGCGCGTGAATTGCCCGGACGCGAAATCAGCTCGTTTATGTTTCGGGCGGTTAGCCCTTTGTTTGATATCGAGCCGTTCAACTTGCATGGTCGTCTGGAGGAGGATGGCCGCAGCGTGACGCTGTGGGCTGCCAATGCGCGCGGCGAGCTGGCCATTCAGGCCGAGGCAAGTCTGGCATGATTCGCGTTTGGCCACGGTTCGAGAGTGACTTGAGACGTATCGCTCGACCTCTGGCCTTCGTCTGAAAATCGGCGAAATACGGCGAAATACCGCGAAATACGGCGAACGAAGACGAGCGAAGACGACCTACGAATTTAACAACATAGAGTACCCGCAAAGGAGAGACCATGCGCCCGTTGGACGGAATCACCGTCGTCACACTGGAACACGCGATTGCCGCACCATTTTGCACGCGCCAGCTGGCCGATCTCGGCGCTCGCGTGATCAAGATCGAGCGACCCGGCGTGGGCGATTTTGCGCGCGCTTACGATGATCGCGTCAAAGGCATGTCATCGCATTTCGTGTGGGTGAACCGCTCTAAGGAAAGTCTGTCGCTGGATGTGAAGCATCCCGAGGCCACGGTGATTCTTGATCGCCTCCTGACCAAGGCGGATGTGCTGGTGCAGAACTTGGCGCCGGGTGCGGCGGCGCGTTTGGGTTTGTCATTCGAGGCGTTGTCGTCGCGCTATCCGGGACTGATTGTTTGCGATATCTCCGGTTATGGCGCGGATGGCCCTTATCGCGACAAGAAAGCTTATGACTTGCTGATTCAGAGTGAATCGGGTTTTCTGTCTGTCACTGGTACCGAAGACACGCCCGCCAAAGCTGGCGCATCAATCGCGGATATCGCCGCTGGCATGTATGCCTACACGAATATTCTGGCAGCGCTGATTCAGCGCGGCCGCACAGGCAAGGGTTGCCGCATCGATGTGTCCATGCTGGAGAGCATGACCGAGTGGATGAGCTTCCCGCTGTACTACGCCTACGAAGGCGCGCCCCCACCGGTGCGGGCGGGCGCGGCCCATGCGACGATTTATCCCTATGGGCCTTTTCCGGCAGGTGACGGCAAGATCGTCATGCTGGGCTTGCAGAACGAGCGCGAGTGGGTGCTGTTCTGCGAGAAGGTGCTGCTGCAGCCCGCGCTGGCCACCGATACGCGATTTGATTCGAGCAGCAAACGCAGCAGCGCGCGCAAAGCGCTCTACGAAATCATTTGCAGCAGTTTTGCTGCACTCACAGCGGAACAGATCATCGAACGTCTGGACAATGCACCGATTGCCTGCGCACGACTGAACGATATGCACGAGCTCTGGGAGCATGCACAGCTGCGTGCCCGTGATCGCTGGGCCAGTGTCGCTTCGCCGGTGGGTGAGGTTAGGGCGCCGCTGCCTCCGGGTGCCAGCTCCGCATGGGAGCCACGTATGGATGCTATTCCCGCACTGGGTGAACACACGCGCGCGATTCTGACTGAGTTGGGCTACGCGTCCGATACCGTCGATGCGCTGGCCAATGAGAAGGCGATCTGAATGTCTACCTTGCCAAACACGCCAAACACGCCAAACACGCCAACCATGCCAAGCATGTCAACTATCTCTGCGGTGCCGGTGTCTTACTTGTTTGTACCCGGCAGTCGACCTGAACGCTTCGACAAGGCGTTGGCGGCGGGCGCTGATGTGGTGATTATTGATCTTGAAGATGCCGTGTCGCCGGTGGACAAAGACAGCGCTCGCGCATCGGTCGCCGCTTGGCTTTCGGCAGACAAGCCGATCTGCCTGCGCATCAACACGGCTGACACTGAATGGTTTGCGGCCGATCTGGCGCTTTGCGCCCATCCCGGCGTGGCGGCGGTCATGCTGCCCAAGGCGGCACAGGTTGCTGATATCGAGCGTCTGCGGAAAGCAGGCGCGCAACGGGTGCTGCTCCTGATCGAAAGCGCGCAGGGTTTGACGAACCTCTCCGCGCTGGCGGCGGCAGAGGGAGTAGAGCGACTGGCTTTCGGCAGCATTGATTTTGCGGTCGACCTCGGCATCGAGGGCGATGATCGCGAGCTGGATTACTTCCGCTCGCAACTGGTATTGGCGTCGCGCGTGGCCGGCATTGCGCCGCCCATTGATGGCGTCACCACGGCGATCGACGACACGACCGTGCTGGCATCGGAGACCCTGCGCGGCAAGCGTTTTGGGTTTGGCGGCAAGCTCTGCATTCATCCAGCGCAGCTGGCGGTGATTCATTCCAGCTATTTGCCTCAGGCTTCTGAAGTCGCCTGGGCGGAGCGGGTTCTGGTAGCGGCAGCCGGCAGCCAAGGGGCTGCGGTTGCTGTGGATGGGAAGATGGTCGACCGTCCCGTGATCCTGAAGGCAGAACGGATTTTGGCGCGGGCAGGTCGGGCAGCCTAACTATTTTTCGCAGGGTCTGCGCGTGAGATCGTTGATTTAACTTGCTTTTGAGCATGCTTCGAGATACTCTGTATACAGAATACAGTACTCGACAGCCGCTTCATGACCGATATAACCCCACTCAATGCCGCGCCCGATCTGGCCGAACAGGCCTATCGCGCCATCATCGACGCCATCTGCGATGGTCGTTATGTGGCCGGTCAGCGCATCACGCAAGAGGCGTTGGCCGAGAGTCTGGCGGTGTCGCGTCAGCCCATCCTCCAAGCCCTTTTGCTGTTGAAGCGTGACGGACTGGTGATTGATGCCGGTGGCCGCGGCGTGATGGTGGCCCCGTTGACCGCAGACCATATCGCCAATCTTTATCAGGTTCGTTCGGTACTTGATGGGCTCGCTGCCCGCGAGGCTGCACGACGTAAGGCCAATCTATCGTTTCGCCTAATTGGTGCGGGTCGAGCCGCCACCCGTGGCCGGGATCTGCGCGCGATGATCGAGGCCGACATCGCCTTTCACCGAGCGATCTACGAAGCGGCCGACAACCCCGTGCTGCTGCAAGCAGCCGAGCGCAACTGGAACCACATACGCCGCATCATGGGCGCGACCCTCAGTCAGGCTGGCGCCCGCCACGCGGTCTGGGATGAACACGAAAAAATGTTGGAACTGATCGTTTCTGGCAGACCGGATGCGGCTCAGCAGCAGGCCTTGCTGCATTGTGAAAAAGCGGGTGAGTCCTTGGTCGCTCGACTCGGCAGCATGAACGATAGCGGCTCCGATAAGACGATCCACAGTAAACCTGATGCAAATCCTGGTTCCAGTTCCAATTCCAGTTCCAATTCAAACTCAAATTCCAATTTACCTTCAGATAATCACCAGAGGAGACAGGCATGAAACTCACCCAAGAACAACTCGATCAGTTCGATCGTGACGGTTATCTGTTCTTCCCGTCGCACTTCTCGCCGGAAGAAATCAAGACACTGACCGACGAAGTGCCGAACCTGTACGCGCAGGATCGCGCGGAAAATATTCGCGAGAAGGGCAAGACAGCGGTGCGCACCAATTTCGCCGCGCATATGTACAGCGATCCGTTCGCACGACTGGCGCGTCATCCGCGTATGGTCAAGCCAGTTGAACAATTGTTCGACGAAAAGCTTTACATGCACCAGTTCAAGGTCAACGGCAAGATGGCCTTTGACGGCGACATCTGGCAGTGGCATCAGGATTACGGCACTTGGCTCAATGATGACCAGATGCCCGAAGCGCGCGCGATGAATGTCGCGATCTTCCTTGATGAAGTTAATGAGTTCAACGGCCCGCTGATGTTTATTCCCGGCAGCCACAAGATGGGCGCGCTCGAAGCCGGACACGACACCTCGACCACCAGCTATCCACTCTGGACCATCAGCAATGACAACATCCGCACGCTGGTCGACCAGGGCGGCATCGTTGCACCGAAAGGTCCTGCGGGTTCTATGCTGCTCTTCCACGGCTGTCTGGTCCATGGCTCTGCGCCTAACCTGTCGCCTTGGAATCGCGTGACCGTGTATCTGAGTTTGTGCGCGGTATCGAATCACATTCGCCGCTTCAAGCGTGCCGGTTATATCGCGCACCGCGACTTCACACCAATCGAGTGTTTGCCGGACGATTGCCTGGTCAAGTCCTATCCGGTTGATCTGCCTTGGAAAGACGGCACGCCAGTCAGCGAGCAGCACGGTATGCCTGACGGCATGGCCGCCTGAGTCCGGGGATATCGATGAATCTTTTCGCAAAACTGCAGCAGCGCGCTGCAGACGGTAAATCTGTGCGCGTGGGCATGATAGGCGCGGGCAAGTTCGGCTCAATGTATCTGTCGCAGGTGCCGCGCACGCCGGGCATCCACATGGTTGGCATTGCTGACCTCTCGCCCGATCGTGCCAAAGCAGCCTTGCGTAACGTCGGCTGGAAAGAGGACAGCTTCACAGCGACCTCCCTCGAGTCAGCGGCAAAGCAGGGCAATACCGCCATCATTGATGACGGCATGGCGCTGATCAAATCACCGCATATCGACGTCATCATTGATGCGACCGGTAATCCAGCGATCGGCATCGCGCATGTGCTGGCCTGCTGCGAGCATGGCAAACACATCGTAATGGTCAACGTGGAGGCCGATGCACTCGCCGGTCCGTTACTGAAGAAACGCGCCGACGAAGCAGGCATCGTGTATTCACTTGCGTATGGTGATCAGCCCGCCTTGATTTGCGAAATGGTCGATTGGGCCCGTGCTGCCGGTTTTTCTGTCGTGGCTGCAGGTAAGGGCACCAAGTATTTGTCGAGCTATCACAGCTCCACGCCGGATACGGTCTGGCAGCACTACGGCCTGACTGCTGAAGACGCTGCCAAAGGTGGCATGAATGCGCAGATGTTCAACAGTTTCTTAGATGGCACCAAGAGTGCGATTGAAATGGCCTCCGTGGCGAACGCCACCGGACTCTCTGCACCGACCGGCTTGCGTTTTCCGGCGGTCGGTGTCGACGATTTGTCTCGCATTTTGATACCCAAATCTGATGGCGGCATTTTGGATACCCGCGGTCAGGTAGAAGTGATTTCGAGTCTTGAGCGTGATACGCGTCCGGTATTCCGCGATTTGCGTTGGGGTGTGTATGTCACCTTTGCTGCTGACAGCGAGTATGTCGCGCGCTGCTTCCGCGAATATGGTTTGGTTACTGATCCTAGTGGTCAGTACTCGGCAATGTACAAGCCCTATCACCTGATTGGTCTGGAGTTAGGAATCACCGTCGCGTCGATTGGTGTACGTGGCGAATCAACCGGTGCACCGATTTGCTGGAACGGCGATGTGGTGGCCACCGCCAAACGCGATCTTGCCGCGGGCGAGGTGCTTGATGGTGAGGGTGGTTTCACTGTGTACGGCAAACTGTTCCCGGCGCAGGAGTCGATTGCACTGGGTGGTTTGCCGCTGGGTCTGGCGCATGGCGTGAAACTGCTCAAGCCGGTCAAGGCCGGTCAGGCGGTGAGTTGGAGTGATGTCGCGTTTGATGCGAATTCAACGGCGGTGAAATTCCGGCGTGAGATGGAGCAGGTGTTTGGTACGGCGCAGGGGTAAAGCTAGGTCAGTAACTTGGTGGCAATGTGTTTAGGCAAGAGACTGACAGGCGCAATGCTTTCGGTTGACGTATTACGCTAGGCGTAATATTCTCGGCCTATGATCCAATCGTTCCGGTGTGTCGACACGCAGGCCTTGTTTGAGGGTGGTAGCCCGAGGCGATTCCGCGCCATTCAGGCGGTCGCTGAGCGTAAGTTGGCGCAACTCGACGCAGCTAAAACGTTGGATTTTTTACGCTCGCCGCCGGGTAACCGGCTCGAAGCGCTCAAAGGGGACCGAGCCGGCCAGTACAGCATCCGCGTTAACGACCAGTTTCGTGTGTGCTTTTCGTGGGGCGATAGCGGCCCGGCCCGTGTTGAAATTGTCGATTACCACTAAGGTGCAAGCATGAGCCGTCCCGTGAACCGGATGCGTCCTGTACATCCTGGCGAAGTACTGCGAGAAGATTATTTAATCCCACTCGAGATGAGCGTTAATGCGCTTGCGTTAGCACTGTCGGTGCCGGCCACGCGCATCCATGAAATTGTGAAAGAACGTCGCGGTATCACGGCGGATACTGCTGAACGGCTGGCGCATTATTTCGGTGGCGATGCGGCTTCGTGGCTGGCGCTTCAGGCTGACTACGATCTCAAGACCTTGCCGACACGAGAAGAAATCGAGCGTCGTGTTCATCCCCGCAGCGAACTTGCGGACGTTTGATCGGGTTTGGCGCGATTCAGAAAAGCAGATACAGAGCGATGGACCCCAGCTTTCGCTGGGGTGACAGTTTTAGGGCTTGCTGACTTTTCAATCGTGATCACCTGCATGTGATGACTGCGACGTGGGCAGATCGGATGCGATCCGAATTCACCACTCGCTCGCAGCGAAGGCCGGGATCCAGCGGCGTTCGAATTTTCAATGATTCGATAAAAATTCCAGCTCCACTGAGCAGCCCCAACGGCTCACCAGAATTTTCACCGGTCAGTTTTCAGAGTTGCTTTAAACCGATGTTGAAATAGGCTTATCCAGATCCAACTCCAGCTTCGCCGCAATCTCCCGCATCTCATCTGCAGTTTTCTTGCCCGCATAAACTTCTGCCAGTGCCGTGTAAGCAATCCACTTCGCATCGACTTCAAAGAAATCTCGCAAGCTGGCTCGCGTATCACTGCGACCAAAGCCATCCGTACCCAGCGTCACAAAATGCGCCGGCACATAGGCGCGGATGCTCTCGGGCACGGCGCGTACGTAGTCGGAAACAGCAATCACAGGTGCCTTGCTGCCCTTGAGCTTCTGAGTAACCCAAGCTTCGTCATCCGATTGTTGCAGACGACGATTGCGCTCACAGGCAATGCCATCACGCGCTAATTCGGAGAAGCTGGTTACGCTCCAGACTTCGGTCTTGACCGAAAAAATCCCTTCAAGTAAATCGGCAGCGGCCATTGCTTCTTTCAGCAGGGGACCAGCGCCAAGCAGTCGGACTTCAGGTTTCTTCGCTGGCGACACGCAATGCATGCCGCGCAGGATGCCTTTGCGCGCATCTTTCGGAATGCTAGGCTGGGCTTCGTTTTCATTCGTGACGGTGACGTAATAAAACACATCTTCGTTTTTTTGCAGCATGCGCTGCATGCCATCATCTACGATTACTGCCAGTTCATACGCATAAGCAGGGTCGTAGGAAATGCAATTTGGTATGGATGCCGCGACCAGATGACTGCTGCCATCCTGATGCTGCAAGCCTTCACCGCCGAGCGTCGTGCGACCTGAGGTGGCGCCGATCAAAAAGCCACGCGCACGCTGGTCGGCTGCCGCCCAGATCAGATCACCAATGCGCTGAAAACCAAACATCGAGTAATAAATATAGAAGGGCAGCATGGGCAGACCATGTACTGCATAACTGGTGGCCGCCGCTGTCCATGACGAAATGGCACCAGCTTCGGTAATACCTTCTTCCAGAATCTGTCCGTCTTTCGCTTCGCGGTAGTACAGAATGGAGCCGATATCTTCTGGCTGATACAGCTGACCCTGCGACGAATAAATACCGACCGTCTTGAACAGATTGGCCATACCAAACGTGCGCGCTTCATCAGCGACGATGGGTACGACATGCTTGCCCAGTGTTGCGTCTTTGAGCAGGTTACCCATCATTCGCACCAGCGCCATCGTGGTGGACATTTCCTTGCCATCGGCTTCGAGCGCAAATTGCGCATGCGATTCCAGCGGCGGCACGGCAATAGGCAGGCGCTGATCGACGCGGCGTGGCATGAAGCCGCCCAGTTCATCGCGTCGTGCATGCAGGTGACGCATCTCGGGGCTGTCATCGGCGGGTTTGTAGAACTCCAGATTCTCGACTTGCGCATCAGTGAGTGGCAGTTTGAAGCGATCGCGGAATTCCACTAGATCTTGTTGCTCGAGTTTCTTTTGTTGATGCGTGGTCATCTTGCCCTGACCGGCGGTACCCATGCCAAAGCCTTTTTTAGTTTGCGCAAGAATCACAGTGGGTGCGCCGTTGTGATTCACTGCTGCATGGTAAGCCGCATATATCTTGCGCAGATCATGGCCGCCACGTTTGAGTCGATCGATTTCTTCGTCGGTGAGCGTGGCACCAATAGCTTGCAGACCGGGGCTCTGACCAAAGAAATGTTCGCGATTGAAAGGACCATCATTAGCGGCAAAAGTTTGCAGCTGTCCGTCCACCGTGCGATTGAGTGCATCGACTAGTTCACCGTTGGCATCACGCGCAAAGAGCGGATCCCAGTCCGAGCCCCACAAGAGTTTGATGACATTCCAGCCAGCGCCGCCAAACAGCGTTTCGAGTTCATCGACGATGTGACCATTGCCACGCACCGGACCATCCAGACGTTGCAAATTACAGTTGATGACGAAAACCAAATTGTCGAGTTTTTCGCGCGAGGCCAGCGAGAGCGCTGCCAGTGATTCCGGTTCATCCATCTCGCCATCACCGAATACGCCCCATACTTTTCGAGGCTGCGGCGCTAGTAGTCCACGATGTTCGAGATAGCGCATGAAGCGCGCTTGATATATCGAACTGATCGGACCAATACCCATCGAGCCGGTCGGGAATTGCCAGAAGTCTGGCATCAACCAGGGGTGAGGGTAAGACGAAAGACCTTGTACGCCATTGGCCTTGGCGCTGATTTCCTGACGATAGTGCGAAAGACTGTCGGCAGAAAGACGCCCTTCGAGAAAAGCGCGAGCGTAAATTCCCGGTGCGGAGTGCGGCTGGAAATACACGAGGTCACCGCCGAACTCAGGTGTGCGCGCGCGGAAGAAATGATTGAAACCGACTTCAAACAAATCGGCTGCCGATGCATAGCTGGCGATATGGCCACCGAGCTCACCATAAGCGCGATTGGCGCGAACCACCATCGCCAGCGCATTCCATCGCAAAATGCCGGCGATCGTTTCCTCAGTAGCGACAGCATCCGAGCCGCCGGGGTAGGGCGCTTCATCTTGCGGACGTATGGTGTTGATGTAGGGAGTGATGCGCGCATCGCGCCATTGCAGACCCGCTTCGCGGGCCGCATTCGAGAGCTGCGAAAGCAGAAAACGCGCGCGATCCGGCCCCGAAGATTCGAGCACTGAATGCAGCGCGGCGATCCATTCTGCGGTTTCTTGTTCATCGAGATCGAGTTGACCAATCAATTGTTCAGGGCTGCTCATGTCCATGCGGGTCTCCACCCAATGCGATTTGTTATGAATGCGGTAAGTTAAGGCATTTTTCACGGCAGGTGCTACCGAAAAACTCGCCAATTTGAATATTTGAGGCATAAAATACTAAATATTTAAAATTTTAAGGATAAATATGTCGGAAAACCTCGATAGCACAGATTTTCGGATTCTCGACTGCCTGCAGCAGGACGCCAGCCTGACCAATGTCGAGTTGGCCGGCAAGGTCAGCCTGTCTCCTTCGCCAACGCTCTCGCGCGTAAAAAAACTGGAAGCCGACGGCGTGATCTCGCGCTACGTCGCGCTGGTGGATCCGCATGCGCTTGGCTTGAAGGTGAATGTGTTCGTGCGCGTGTCGCTGGAAAAACAAGAAGCCGCAGCACTCGAGCATTTCGAGAAGGCGGTCAGTCACTTTGATCAAGTGATGGAGGTGTATCTGATGACGGGCGATGAAGACTATCTGCTGCGTATTGTGGTACCGGACATTCAAGCGCTAGAGCGTTTCATCCTCGAAAATCTAACGCGCATACCGGGTATCAAAAATATCAAATCGAGCTTCGCGCTCAAACAAGTGAAATACAAAACAGCCTTACCTATCCCTGACCGTTTGCGCTGAAGCAGCACTATGTTTCGCTGGATAGCTGCCAGCAGTCATCGTTGTGAGTAATCAAGATAGCCGCAATGCACGTAGTCAGAATCCAAGTGGACCCAACACTCGCATGAGGACACTATGGAACAAACTGCATCGACATCAGCCCAGCGCTACGATCCGGATCAATTATTGGCTTCGCTGATTGGCAAGCTCAGTCTCAAAAATGACGCCGCGCTTTCGCGAGCACTTGAGGTGTCGCCGCCAGTGATCAGCAAGATTCGTCATCGTCGGCTGCCCGTGACTGCATCCCTGCTGATCCGTATGCATGAAGTCAGCGCGCTGTCGATTGCCGAGCTGCGTCAGTTGATGGGTGATCGGCGAGGCAAGTTCAGGATTAGTGATAAGCATTTCAAGCCGAAAGCCGTGGCCGAGAGCTAGTCAGGTAATGGGGTGCAGCCGCAGGCGTACGTGCCGCACCCCCTAAGCTACTGCCGATTGCTCATGGAGGGACAACGGTTTTCCGGGCAATGGAAGATCAAGGCTTTTTGCCGCTTTATCAGCGGCAAAAGTCTGTCATGTGATGCGGCTCACACTTGTCCAGAACCCGGGGCGCATCTTTCTGCCGGTGTTCAGCGAGTCGATGCGTTTGGCTTGTACTAGTTTCAAGGAAACTGGAAACATTTTTGCCCAAATGCTTACCTACGTTATGTACGGGTCAAAAAAATGGCCTGATCTTTTGTGGTGGATATCAGTTCGGGATATGCGCCGATCATCCAAACGCTAATAATCAACGTAACGAGGTAAATTTTTGAACAATATTCCGACATCAGTAAAGATCCAGACTACCTCGACTCAAGCGCACAAACTAGAGGAAGCTCGTGATGGGCCTATTTTTTCACGAGGTAAAGGTTCTGGCAGTAAATTGTTTTTGTCGTTGAAAAATCTTTTTTCTAGAACTGATAAATCTTCGGCAAGTTCTACGGTCGCAAAGGCGGTGCCTCAGGCAACGATTGAGCCTATTAAGACGCCACAAACAAAAAAAGTTAGATTCGAATATGAAAATCGCAAAATAGAAATACCAATGCAAATGCAAATGCAAATGCAAATGCCATCAAATTCTACGGAAATTTCTAACAAGACTGCAGAAAAAAAATCAAATCAATTACAAAATCCCACTGATAAGGAACCTGAACAATTAGAATCTGAAAAATATGTCAAAGATAGTTTTAATAATAAACTCAAGTCGGTGCTCAATGAAGTTTTTTATGAATCAAATGTGGATGTTAACAATATCATTGAAGCTGCCAATGCCGTAATGACTGAGCAAATGACTGATCCCTCAAAATTACTGGACAAAGAAAATATTAAAGAAGGAGTGAAATCAAAGTTGAATGCGCAAGTTAGTGGTTCTATTGAAGCTAAAATGATGGATGCAATCATCGATGCA
>JAIXYM010000089.1 GCA_027490255.1 Oxalobacteraceae bacterium
AACCATATAACTCTTCAGTTTCAGAAATTCCTGATGCGGCGCATCGGCGTCAAAGCCTTTGGGCAAACGTATCAGCTTGTCTTTTTCTACCAAGCCGCCGAAAGCGGCGTGCAATCCTTTATCCCGTAAAAGACGTTGAAAGCCCGCAGCATCATTGACAATATGCTGGCGCACAGCTCGCAGACGATCAGCGGGTGGTCCATATTCGCCGCCGGCTGAAAACAAAACGCCTCGGGCATCGATGTGGAAATAGTAGGCTGGCCCACCACCCTGGCTGGGTTTTTTGAGGCCGCTGGCGGTAATCGCTGCCGAAAAAGTGGTTTTGTAGGGTGGTTTACCGCGCGCGAAGCGCAGATCCCGGTTCACTCTGAACATCGCTTTTTTCGGATTGCAATTCGCAATGACGGGATCGAAACGCGTGATGCCAGCTATCAGTGTCTCGACCAGCGTCAGTAACTCACCGCGCAAAATGTCATAGCGTGGTTTGTTCATCACAAACCATGCACGATTATTGTTTTCTTCCAGCTCGGACAAGAACTGAACTAGGTCTCGAAGGTGCATGAAATTTACTCGCTCTCCATCGGGCGGCGGGATTTTGAGCGTGGTCTGCGCCCCACCGTAATGTCGATGGCGGCTTCTTGTGATTTGCGCAATACAGTCAGACGTACTTTCTCGCCGGGCGTGAGCTGCGCCACTAGATTGAGCATTGACACCGTATCTGAGACGGGCTTGTCGGCTACCGATAAAAGAATGTCGCCCGGTTTCACGCCTGCCTTATCGGCTGGCCCCCCTCTGAGTACACCAGCGATAATTGTGCCAGTGGATTTTTGCAAACCGAAATTCTCGGCAAGTTCGGGTGTAATGTCCTGCGGCTCGACACCGATCCAGCCACGCACCACTTGCCCATTTCTGATGATGGCATCCATCACGGTCTTTACTGTGGTGACTGGAATGGCAAAGCCAATGCCCAAGGATCCGCCGCTGCGCGTGTAGATCACATTATTAATGCCAAGCAGATGTCCGTTGGTATCGACCAGTGCGCCGCCAGAATTGCCCGGATTGATTGCTGCATCGGTCTGAATGAAATTCTCGAAGGTATTGATGCCCAGATGATTGCGACCCAGCGCAGAGATGATCCCCATGGTGACCGTTTGTCCGACACCAAAGGGGTTGCCGATCGCCAGCACCACGTCACCAACTTTGGCGTTATCTAGTCTGCCCAGGGTGATGGAAGGCAGATTTTTTAGATTCACCTTGATGACAGCAAGATCGGTGTCCGGATCGGAGCCCACCAGCTTGGCAGGAACCTTTCTGCCATCGGCGAGTGCGACTTCCATTTCTTCCGCGCCATCGATCACATGATCATTGGTCAGAATATAGCCTTCAGAGCTGACGATGACGCCCGAGCCCAAGCTGAATTGTTTGTCATCCTGCGTGTTTGGACCCTCGCCAAAGAAGCGCCGGAAGAAGGGGTCGTTATTGAATTGACGTGCCTGCGATCGTGCTTCCTTGGTCGTGAAAATATTGACCACGGCAGGCATTGCGTGGCGAGCGGCTTCGCGGTAGCTGCCTTGCGATGGCGCTGCATCCGACCCTGCGGCTTCTTGCACGGACACCGGTTTGGATTCCAGATGGATGCTGGACGTGCTGCGCGCTAGCCACTCGGGTTTGAGTGTCGCTACAATGAACCACAGCGCAAGGGCCACGGTAACGGTCTGCGCAAACAATAACCAGAGACGACGCATAACAGGTATGGAAATGAGCGGAAAAAAAATCGAACGGGATGTGCTGGAAAAACACCTTGCCAGCACGTTGGATATTAACCGTTTTCGTGACTATTGCCCCAATGGCTTGCAGGTCGAGGGGTGTGAGCAGATTCAATATGTCGTTAGTGGTGTCACGGCGAGTCTCGAATTGATTGAAGCTGCGCTGGAAAAGGGTGCGGATACCTTGCTCGTTCACCACGGCTACTTCTGGAAGGGGGAAGATCCGCGCGTGGTGGGTCACCGGCAAAAGCGTCTAAAAATGCTATTGGCAAACAATATCAATTTGTTTGCCTATCATCTTCCGCTTGATGCGCATCCCCTGTTGGGTAATAACGCGCAGTTGGGCCAATTGCTTGGTCTGAAGTCCGATGGTCGTTTCGGTGAGCAGGATCTCGGCTGGCTAGGCGTGACGGCGCCCGAGATTGCGACAGTGAGTGATCTTGAACGCCTCGTGGAGCGCGTATTGGGACGTACTCCTTTGGTCATCGGAAATCCTGATCAGGCAGTTGGGCGGGTTGGCTGGTGTACCGGAGCCGCGCAAAATTCGCTCGCCGATGCCATTGCAGCAGGTGCGAGTGTTTATCTCAGTGGCGAGATTTCCGAGCAGACCGTTCATCTAGCGCGTGAATCGAATGTGGCCTATCTGGCATGCGGTCATCATGCGACTGAGCGCTATGGCGTGCAGGCACTTGGTCGGCATATAGAAAATCAGTTCGGCATTCGGCACGAATTTGTCGAGGTACCCAATCCTGTTTAAATTCGATTCGGTAATACGCAGCGAAATGGGAACTAAACCGGCAACTTGCCCACCGAACCTTTCGTTTGTTGCCAAGTTTGGATTGACATGTTGCCCATCGAATTGCCTCGGGATTGCCGGGTTATGGTTGTTGAAGACGATGTCGTTACCCGTCGTCTTTTGTGTAACGCCATTGATCTTGAGCCGTCCCTAACACTTGCCAGTGCTTTCGGTTCGGTTACCGATGCGTTGCAAGGATTGGAGCAAAATGCCATCGAATTGCTGTTAACGGATCTGGGTCTGCCTGACGGTTCTGGTCTGGAGATTATTCGTCATTGTCGCCGCGTGGTACCCGAGGCGGACATCATGGTCATTACCATGTCCAGTGAAGAATCCCAAGTGTTTGCTTGCATTGAGGCCGGCGCTTCCGGCTATGTGCTCAAAGAGGCTGGACACGCGGATATCGTTCGCGCCATTTTGGATTTGAGGTCAGGGGGTTCGCCAATCAGCCCGATGATCGCACGGAAGGTACTGGCCAGAATGCGGAGCACCCGCAGTCTAGAGGATGAGGGTTCGTCCACCGAGATGCCGGGATTGACGCGCCGAGAAAGTGCGATCCTTGAACTGATCTCTCGCGGCGGAAGTTTTTCTAAGGTTGCGGCCGCCCTCTGTTTGTCCGTCAGTACGGTGCAGACGCACGTCAAACGCATCTACGGCAAACTTTCCGTGCATTCGCGCTCAGAGGCGGTGTTTGAAGCGCACCGGCGCGGCCTGTTGCGTTTCGAGCCGGATTCGGAGTGCAAGCCTGCGGCGACTGAGCCGGCGGATCCTCAAAAGACAGACTTTTTAGACCCCTGACGTCATTATCAAATTAAAAACTTATCTCTTCGCGCCGCATATTTGCTTGCTTTCCCGGGTGCGATTATCCCCCTCCTACAAAAGCAGAGTGAGCTCCGCTATAATCAAGGGTTTCCGGAATTTCCAACCTTCTTTGCATTTCTCTGATCGGGATTGAGTTATGAGTGACGAAAATCAGGTCGACCCGGGTCGACGCGGCCTGCTGGTTGCAACTGCTGCTGCAGGTGGTGTCGCTGGCCTTGCTGCTGCCGGCGCGTTTGTCTCCACTTTTGAGCCATCCGAGCGCGCGAAAGCAGCTGGCGCACCGGTTGAAGTGGATATCGCTGATCTCAAGCCCGGCGAGATGAAAACGGTCGAATGGCGTGGCAAGCCTGTCTGGGTAATCAAGCGCACGCCTGAAATGGTGGCGTCATTGAAAAAAACCGACGCTCAGGTTGCCGACCCAAAATCAGAACGTAATCCCAACGAGCTCACGCCTGAATACGCGCGTAACGAAACCAGATCAATCAAACCGGAAATCCTGGTGGCCGTTGGTATCTGTTCCCACTTGGGCTGCTCACCGAGCACGAAGTTTCAGACGGGTGCTCAGCCCTCCCTGCCAGATGACTGGGAAGGTGGCTTCCTGTGTCCGTGCCATGGTTCCACATTTGACCTAGCGGGTCGCGTCTACAAAAACAAACCCGCGCCGGATAATCTTGAAGTACCACGCCACATGTACCTGAGTGACACACGAATCGCAATCGGCAAAGATGAGAAAGGCGAGGCTTGATCATGGCTTTTGTTGAGAAAAAATTACCGGCCGATGCGCCGATTGCACAAAAAGCGCTGGGTTGGGTTGATTCCCGCTTCCCGCTGACCAAGCTCTGGGAAGAACAGTGGGGCAAGTATCACGCCCCCAAGAATTTCAATTTTTTCTATATCTTCGGTTCACTTGCCGCCCTGGTGCTAGTTATTCAGATCGTCACTGGCATTTTCCTGGTGATGAACTACAAGCCGGATGCGCAGCTTGCGTTTGCTTCGGTTGAATACATCATGCGCGAAGTACCCTGGGGCTGGCTGGTGCGTTACATGCACTCGACGGGTGCCTCGGCGTTCTTCATCGTTGTGTACCTGCACATGACACGTGCGCTACTTTACGGTTCATATCGCAAACCACGTGAACTGATCTGGTTGTTTGGCGTTGCCATTTTCTTGTGCCTGATGGCTGAAGCATTTTTTGGTTATTTGCTTCCATGGGGCCAGATGTCTTACTGGGGCGCGCAGGTAATCGTTAACTTGTTCGGTGCGATTCCGTTCATTGGTCCTGATCTGTCATTGTGGATTCGTGGCGACTATGTGGTGTCTGACGCGACATTAAATCGTTTCTTCGCATTCCATGTAATCGCGATTCCATTGGTACTTTTGGGACTGGTGGTTGCTCACCTGATCGCCCTCCACGAAGTGGGTTCAAATAATCCGGATGGTATTGAAGTCAAAGAAAATCTGGGTCCCGACGGTAATGGAGTTGACACCATTCCTTCGCATCCCTACTACACCACCAAAGATATTTTTGGCGTGTCTGTTTTCCTGTTGATCTTCAGCGCAGTAATTTTCTTTGCGCCGGAGTTCGGAGGTTACTTCCTCGAATACAACAACTTCTTACCTGCTGATCCGCTCAAGACACCGTCGCACATTGCGCCAGTGTGGTATTTCACGCCGTTCTACTCGATTCTGCGTGCAGTCACTTCACAGTTCATGTCTGCGCTGATCTTGTGCACTATTGCTTACGCTGCGCTGGTGGTGTTTCGTACGCGGTTGCCCCAAATGATCAAGAACGGTGTGGTGGCTGTTGCCGTGGTTCTCGTCATCGGTATGCTGGTGTTTGATGCCAAATTCTGGGGCGTGGTTTTGATGGGCGTATCTGTTCTCATTCTTGCGGCTTTGCCCTGGTTAGATTACTCCCCAGTTAAATCCATTCGCTACCGCCCAGATTGGCACAAGATTGTTTATGCCGTGTTTGGTATTAACTTTTTAGTACTTGGATACCTTGGTGTTCAGGCCCCCACTGCAGTCCTGACCCTGATAGCGCAGATCGGTACATTGATTTACTTTGGCTTTTTTATGCTGATGCCTTGGTGGAGTTGCATGGGTGAGTTCAAGCCAGTGCCCAAGCGCGTGAACTTCCAGCCGCACTAAGCCGTAAAGGAACTTGAATGAAAATCTTAAAAAGACTCGTAGCGGTATTGGTTTTGGTGCCGGCGTTTGTTGTTGCTTCGGAGGCGGGTCATCCTTTGGATCGCGCACCGGATCGCAGCAGTGATTTGACCGCCCTTCAAAACGGTGCCCGTTTGTTTGTCAACTATTGCTTGAATTGCCATTCAGCATCGTTGGTTCGTTACAACCAATTGCGCAATATCGGTTTGTCAGAAGCCCAAATCCGCGACAATTTGCTGTTCACCTCAGATAAAGTCGGAGATCTGATGAAAAGCAATTTGAACGTAACGGATGCAAAAGCATGGTTTGGTGCAGCGCCTCCAGATCTTTCACTGATAGTTCGTGCCAAGTCATCCGGTGCAGGTTCGGGTGCAGACTATGTCTACACTTATTTGCGCACTTACTTTGTGGATGAAAATCGTGCGACAGGCTGGAACAACTTGGCGTATCCAAATGTCGGAATGCCCCACGTGCTGTGGGAGTTACAAGGTGTTCGCAAGGCGAAGTTTGTAGATGAGAAAGATCCGCATGATGCGTCCAAGACTGTTCATAAATTTGTCGGTTTCGAACAAGTCAAGGCGGGCACCATGACTTCTCAGGAATACGACACTGCAATGGCTGATTTGGTAGGTTACATGGCATGGATGAGCGAACCGGGAAAAAACAAGCGCCAACAGATTGGTGTTTGGGTTTTGCTTTTCTTGTCCGTGCTAGTACTGCTAGCTTGGCGCCTGAACGCCTCGTACTGGAGAGAAGTCAAATAGTCGCCCTGTATTTTCTGCCCTACAGCATTGCTTTTGCAGAGTGATAAAAGCAAGTAATGCAGAGAATCAGATATGTATGAGCGGGGTGAGGCGGCATGCTGCCTCACCCTCTTTGTTTCCAAGGAACTGAAATCATGATGGTCCTCTATTCGGGCACGACCTGCCCATTCTCGCAACGCTGCCGACTTGTCTTGTTCGAGAAGGGCATGGATTTTGAAATCCGTGATGTGGACTTGTTCAACAAGCCTGAGGATATTTCGACCATGAACCCTTATGGTCAAGTGCCCATACTGGTCGAGCGTGAGCTGGTGCTTTACGAGTCCAACATCATTAATGAGTACATCGATGAGCGCTTCCCTCATCCGCAGCTCATGCCTGCCGATCCACTCATGCGTGCCCGTGCTCGTCTGATGCTGTTCAATTTCGAAAAAGAATTGTTCGTGCATGTGCATACGCTGGAAAACGAAAAATCCCGCGCTGCCGAGAAAAGCCACGAAAAGGCGCGTAATGAAATTCGCGATCGCCTGACGACGTTGGCGCCGCTCTTCCTGAAGAACAAGTACATGTTGGGCGAAGAATTTTCTATGCTCGACGTGGCCATTGCGCCTTTGCTCTGGCGTCTTGATCACTATGGTGTGGAACTCTCCAAGACAGCCGCACCACTGATGAAATACGCCGAGCGTATTTTCTCGCGTCCCGCTTATATCGAAGCGCTGACCCCCTCCGAAAAGGTAATGCGTCGCTAATTAGCGCCGTTGGCGGACCCTAGGGTCCGCCACAGTCTCGGGGGAGGCATAGGGTGTGTTCTTTTATCCAGGCTTTTTTTAATGTGACTGTCTGATGTCGGAAACTTCCACCAAACCTTATTTGTTGCGCGCTCTGTATGAGTGGTGCACCGACAATGGCTATACACCCTATATCGTGGTGGTGGTTGATGCCAGTACCCGTGTGCCGGCAGAGTTTGTAAAGAACGGTGAAATCGTCCTCAACATCAGCTTCGAGGCCACTGGCAATCTGAAAATAGATAATGATGTCATCCATTTCAAAGCCAGATTCGGCGGCGTTGCAAGAGAAATTGAAGTGCCTGTCTCGAATGTGAGTGCCATTTACGCTCGGGAGAACGGTCAGGGCATGGCCTTCGAGGTCCAGCGCGACGAAGACGGTCAACGCAAGAAAAAGCCGCGGGGTGGTGAGCCAACGAAAACACCGCCGAAGAAAATATCGCCCCTGCTTTCAGCCGTACCTCCAGCATCTGCTGACCAGGACAAGGCTCCCGATGATGATAATCAGCCCGACCCGCCGGGTAAGGGTGGACGACCTAGGCTCACGCGGATCAAATAACGTATAATTCTGGGTTTTCAGCGGCCGGCTTAGCTCATCAGGTAGAGCACTTGATTTGTAATCATGGGGTAGCGGGTTCGAGTCCTGCAGCCGGCACCATTATTTTTAAGCAAAAAGCCCAGCCAACAAGGCTGGGCTTTTTGCTTTCTCTGGTTCGTGCCGACTCTGTATGGGCTTTTTGTGACCTGCTCCCACAATTAGCCAAAAACCAACTTACAGTCCGCGATTAAAAAGCGCTCCACAAATTCCTTCGGCGGCTGGAAATCGCCTCCGAACTATCGCGGAATCAAGGTGGAGACACTCGTTCTGGTTTTCCTTAGCCGTTTTCACATTGCCCTATATCGGGGTCAGGTTAGTTCCGCAGCACCTTCCCCTAGCGGGTTATTCCGGTTTGCGCGCAGTCCTGCGTCGGTCGACACCAGAGAAGGGGGAGGTAACGTGCCGAGCAATGGGAACGTTAAGGTGCGTCTTGGCATGCATGTCGATTACGTTGATTGCGATCGTGGCATCTCTGCTTTGTAAGCCGTTGGCAAGAAGGCTATGCCTGATAATGCCGATCACTTCTTCGTATGACTGAAGCGAGAGGTTAAGCGCGGCGTAGCCGAGCATCGGTAATTCAGGGTTGTGTTTCGACGTGGTGTGCCCGAGAGCCAATGCGATCAATTCGACATTAAGTGTTAAGACCTCGTGGGTCGACTTGCTCTCAAACATGCGGCGCAGAGAGGCCTTAGTCAGCATCACCGTTGTGATCTCCTTCACGACTTTAGTGAGGAGCGGAGAGCCGCCATACTTTTCGTACAGATTGGGGATTGGATCAGCCAAGGGCGACCTTAGGTTACATATAGTGTTACTTTAGGTTAACACACTCCCAGCTACGTAAGTGGGAAACGAGGCTCGTGTTCAGCAATAAGTTGCCGGTGTCTTGGTGCGGGCGCGTCGTGCGATTTGAGATTAAGCAGCAGACATAAAAAAGCCCAGACAGCGTCTGGGATTTTGCTTGATGCATAATCATCTAACAGCACTTAGGTACGCGCCCACTACTGCCGTAACGGGCATCCTGACGCTCGCGAAAGAACGCTTCGTAACTCATCGCAGGCTGGTCCGGATGATTCTCCTGCATGTGATTAAGATAGTTATCGTAATCAGGCAAACCTACCATCAGCCTTGCGGTTTGACCGAGGTAGGCGCCCAATTTTCCGAGTTCACCGAACATCTTGTCTCCTCAGTGTTTAGGCGCTTGCTGTTCTCGACGGAACCGCTGGCGCTTCTTCGGAGGTGGGTTTGTCCGAGCGCAGTGCCCGCAAGCATGCGCGAATACTGAAGAACAGTATGGACAGAACCACTGCCATGAAAATCGCAGCCAGCGCCGCATCAATGTAGTCATTCATGATGATTTGTTGCATCTGCTCAGGTGACTTCGCAGGTGGAAGTACCTGCCCCTCTGCGGCAGCCGTTTTGAATTTCTGTGCATGCGCAAGAAAACCAATCCGTGGATTTTCATGGAAGAGTTTTTGGTAGCCCGCGGTCAGTGTGCAAATCAGTAGCCACACGGTAGGCACTAGCGTTACCCAGGCGAATTTCTCGCGTTTGAGTTTGAACAGCACCACGGTACCCAGCATCAGCGCAACAGCGGCGAGCATCTGGTTGGAAATACCAAACAGAGGCCAGAGGGTATTAATGCCACCCAAAGGATCCACCACGCCCTGATAAAGGAAATAGCCCCATGCGCCCACACACAGCAAGGTGCCGATCAGGCCAGCCACCAAACCCGGAAGTGCCTTGAAAGGTGGTACCACCGTCCCGATCAAGTCTTGCAGCATGAAACGACCGACGCGCGTACCCGCATCCACCGCCGTCAAAATAAAGAGCGCTTCAAACAGAATCGCAAAGTGGTACCAGAAAGCCATCATGGCTTGGCCACCAATCACGCTAGAGAATATCTGCGCCATACCCACCGCTAGTGTGGGTGCACCACCGGTACGAGAAATGATCGTGCTCTCGCCGACATTGGCCGCTGTCTGCTGCAGCATTTCCGGTGTAATCACGAAACCCCACTGACTGATTGCAGCAGCTGCGCTCTCGGGGCTCGTTCCGATGATGGCGGCGGGGCTGTTCATTGCAAAGTAAACGCCCGGTTCGATAATGCTCGCAGCGACCAGAGCCATGATGGCCACGAAGGATTCCATCAACATGCCGCCATAACCAATGTAGGGCGCATGCATTTCGTTTTCTAGTAGCTTGGGTGTCGTGCCCGAAGAAATCAGTGCATGAAAACCTGATACTGCACCACACGCAATCGTAATGAAGAGGAAGGGGAAGAGCGTTCCCGACCAGACAGGACCTGTACCATCAATGAACTTGGTAATAGCCGGCATTTTCAAATCAGGCGCGACAAACAGAATGCCCAGTGCGAGTCCAATAATCGTACCAATTTTCAGGAAGGTAGAGAGGTAGTCGCGAGGCGCCAGCAACAACCAGACGGGCAGCATCGAGGCCACAACGCCGTAAGTCAGCAGCATCCAAGTGAGTTGCTTGCCATTGAAAGTAAAGGCGGGCCCCCAGACAGGATCAGCAGCAACCTGACCACCGACTACGATCGCCAGCATCAAGAGGATGAAACCGATGATTGACACTTCACCGACCCGACCCGGGCGAATGTAACGGCTGTAGATGCCCATGAAGAGCGCAATCGGTATCGTCGCACCCACGGTGAACGTACCCCAAGGGCTTTCGGCCAGAGCCTTTACAACGATCAGCGCCAGCACGGCCAGCAGAATCGTCATGATCATGAAGGTGCCAAACAAGGCAATCACACCCGGTACGATTCCGAGTTCGGATTTGATCATGTCACCCAGCGAGCGGCCATCGCGGCGCGTGGAAATAAACAAAATCATGAAATCCTGCACTGCACCTGCGAGAATCACGCCCGCCAGAATCCACATCATGCCCGGCAGATATCCCATTTGCGCCGCGAGTACCGGGCCTACCAGAGGACCAGCGCCTGCAATCGCCGCAAAGTGGTGACCGAACAGCACGTGCTTGTTGGTGGGCACATAATCGAGACCGTCATTAAGTCTTACCGCGGGCGTCGCGCGGTTGGCATCGAGCTGCATGACGTGCGTCGCAATGTAGCGTGCGTAGAAGCGAAAGCCAATCATATAAACAGCCACTGCAGCTACCACAATCCACAGCGCATTAATGCTTTCACCGCGCGAAAGTGCAACGGTGCCTAGTGCGAACGCACCTAATAGCGCCAGTGCAATCCAGCCAGCTTGTTTAACGATAGAACCCATGAGAATCTCCGAATAACCTAATGATGGCGAAAATAAGAAAACGGCGGATTATAACCCTGAAAACTGATGCATTTTTCCTTGATTGGGGCAAGAAAATGCGGCTATCTAGGTCTGAAAAACAAACGAGCAGTGCCATTTTGAAATCGTGATTTTTACCATTGGAAAAACATGAGTTTGTGCAGGTTTTTGTTAGACTCCCGATGCTAAATCAGAGAAGAAATAATCACTGGAGAAATATTTTGAAAAATGCAACGCATCTTGCTGCTGCGCACTTGCTCAGACAAAGACTCTCATTGACGCCGATCGTGGCGCTGCCAGCCGATCTGGCTCCGCACAGCGTGACTGATGGCTATGCGATCCAGTCGGCGATCAATACGCTGCTTATTGATGCGGGTATGGGCGAGATGGTGGGTCACAAGATTGGTTGTACGACGCCGGTCATGCAGGCTTTTGTGAATATCAATCATCCGTGCGCCGGTAGAATTTTTAGTAAAACAGTCATGCATGAGCACGGCAAGGTGCCACGTCATGGATTTGTGAAAATCGGGATGGAATGTGAAATTGCAGTGCGCTTGTCGGCAGATCTGCCGCCACAGTCCGTGCCTTATACCAAAGAGAGCGTTGCACCGGCGGTCGCCGAGGTTATGGCGGCGATTGAACTGGTTGATGAGCGTTACGCAGACTACCGGTCGCTGGGTATACCCACCCTGGTTGCTGATGATTTTTTCAATGCCGGTTGTGTGCTGGGGCGTCCGGTATCTGATTGGCACCATCTTGATCTTGCCGCGCTCACTGGTCGTGCAGTGATCAACGGTATTGAGGTCGGGCGTGGCGATGGATCCATGGTGCTGGGTCATCCACTGAATGCGCTTGCCTGGCTTGCCAACGCTCAAGCAGAGCATGGTCTGCCCGGACTCAAGGCGGGCGAGTTCGTCATGCTTGGCAGCGTGGTTGAGACCAAATGGCTGAATGCGGGTGACCAGATACGCATCGAGATCAGCGGGCTCGGTGAAGTAAAACTGGATATCCAGTAAGAAATTTTCTTAATCAACGATTGGCTGCCGACGTCATCGTTTCACCTTACCTCATTTGATGAAGATGCCAGTCATCAATGCAGGCTGCGGCGCCCTGTCAATCTCGTTTGCCAAGCAGGCCAGAGGTTTGGCCCCCCGTGGTAAATTCCGAACGTTGTAATTTAAACGGAGATGTAATGCGCGGAGATGTAATGCAACGCTTTATCGTGCTTGTAGTCCTGATTTTTTCGGTTGTCTTGCCCGTGAGCGCAGACGAAAGAGCCGAACACGGTGACTGGACTTCGCAGTTTCTTGATGGGATGGGCGAGGCCAGCACCCATGAAAACGGCATGTCTATGCTGGGTATGTTGTGTGGCAATGGTAGCTGCCGATACTATTTTGCTAATGGCCTTGATTGCGAGCCGAGCGTCAATTATCCGCTCATGGTGACGACGGATGTAGGCGCAGTGCCGCTTGAGGCAGTTTGCGAGCCCATGACCACCGCCAATGGCGAAGTGATGCTCTACTGGTTTGCCGAGACACCTTATTTGAATGAAGCGTTTGTCAAAACACCCGTGATCGGCATTGCTTTTCCGCTCACCAATGGCGAATTCAAGACCAGCAGATTTTCGATGAATGGTTTTGCTCAGGCGGTGGAGCGTATGGTGAATATCATGCGGGATGGCAAAGCACAGGAGCCAACGCAGGGGCCAACGCAGGAGACAGACGCCCCGAGCGAGCCCCGCGCCGATCGTACATGACGCCGCAGGTTCGACTTACTGCGAACGCTCTGCCTTCAGTCCCGTCCATTCGGGTGCCAGTGTCTGCTCGATAGACAACAGATCGAGCACTCGGCCTACCGTGTGGTCGACCATCTCCGACACAGTTTGAGGGCGCTGGTATAGCGCAGGTAGAGGTGGAAAAATAACACCGCCCATTTCAGTCACGGCGGTCATGTTGCGCAGGTGGGCCAGGTTGAATGGGGTTTCGCGCACCATTAGTATCAGCCGGCGGCGCTCCTTGAGCATCACATCAGCAGCACGCGTAATCAAGTTGTCGCACATCCCATGTGCGACCGAGGCCAGTGTCTTCATCGAGCAGGGCGCAATCACCATGCCATCGGTTTGAAAAGAACCGCTGGCCACGCAGGCACCAATATCGCGAACACTATGGACCGCGTCAGCGAGCGCCTCGACATCCTTGCGCTTAATATCGAGTTCGTGATGAAGATTCAGTGCCGCAGCATCCGAAATCATCAGGTGTGTTTCGACACCACCTGCCTTCCTCAGTTGCTCCAGCAGTCGTACACCATAAACCGCGCCTGATGCACCCGTCATGGCGATCACCAGGCGCTTCATCGCCGATCAGCCCTTGAGCAGGGTTTTCAGTTCGCCGGACTCATGCATCTCGCCGATGATATCGGCGCCACCAATGAATTCGCCTTTGACATACAGCTGTGGGACGGTCGGCCAGTTTGAAAAGTCCTTGATGCCTTGGCGGACTTCCTCGTCTTCCAGCACATTGACCGTCACGAGATCCTCTACGCCCGATGCTTTCAGTAATTCGATCGCGCGGCCCGAAAATCCACATTGCGGAAACTGGGCAGTACCCTTCATGAACAGCACCACAGCGTGACCCGTCACGGTCTCTTTGATCCAGGATTGAACGTCGCTCATAAACCCTCTTTAATTAGTTGGGACAACAACGCCATTATAGGGAAAAAGTCGGAATACCTGTCGAAGCCGCATCGTCGGGGATTCAGCGCTTTAGGCGGGCGAAGGCATCGGCCATTGCCGAGCCGGCGGGCGCGACTTCGCGTTGGGGCTTCACCTTAGGCTCGGGAGCGCGACGCGGTCTAGGTTCGCCGCCCACAGCAGCGCTATCCGACAAGCGCATGGTCAATGCAATCCGTTTGCGCTTGGGATCGACTTCAAGCACCTTAACCTTGACTACTTGCCCTGCCTTGACCACGGTGTGCGGATCTTTCACAAACTGATCTGACAACGCGGATATGTGAACCAGACCATCCTGATGAACACCGATATCCACAAAAGCACCGAAAGCGGCGACATTCGTCACCACGCCTTCGAGAATCATGTCCGGTCGCAGGTCCGAGATTTCCTCCACACCCTCCTTGAAACTGGCTGTCACAAACGCCGGACGAGGATCGCGACCCGGCTTGTCGAGTTCTTTTAAAATATCTGCCACGGTAGGCAAGCCGAATTTTTCATCTGCAAAGCGTTTTGCATCGAGAGATTTCAGTAACGCACTGTCGCCCATCACGCTTTTTACATCGCGCTGTATATGGGCCAGAATTTTTTCCACCAGTGGATATGATTCCGGGTGCACCGAGGAGGCATCAAGCGGATTGTCACCATTCATGATGCGCAGAAAACCGGCCGCCTGCTCGAAAGTTTTATCGCCCAGTCGGGGCACGTCGCGCAATGTGGCACGCGAATTGAACATGCCATTTTTATCCCGGAAGCTGACAATGCTCTGCGCGACCTGACCATTCAAGCCAGACACGCGTGCCAGCAAAGGTGCTGAGGCTGTATTGACATCCACACCCACAGCATTCACGCAGTCTTCAACAACAGCGTCGAGCGTGCGAGCAAGGCGAGTTTGTGACACATCATGCTGATACTGACCAACGCCAATCGATTTCGGATCAATCTTCACTAACTCGGCCAGCGGGTCTTGCAAGCGACGCGCAATCGATACCGCGCCACGTATCGATACATCAAGTTCAGGTAATTCGCGCGAAGCAAATTCTGAGGCTGAGTACACCGACGCACCTGCCTCGGAGACAACGATCTTGTTGAGTTTGAGTTCGGGTTGTAGACGAATCAGATCCTGCGCGAGCTTGTCGGTTTCGCGCGATGCTGTGCCGTTGCCAATCGAAATCAATGCCACCTGATGCTTGCGTGCCAGCAGAGCGAGTGTGTGTAGTGAGCCATCCCAGTCATTACGTGGCTGATGGGGATAGATCGTTGCGGTATCGACGACCTTGCCGGTGGCGTCCACCACAGCGACTTTCACGCCGGTGCGCAAGCCGGGATCGAGTCCCATCGTTGCGCGTGGTCCGGCCGGTGCCGCCAGCAGCAGATCTTTCAGGTTGCGTGCAAAAACACGTATAGCTTCGGCTTCGGCCTCTTCGCGCAAGCGTGTCATCAGTTCTGTTTCCAGATGCATGAAGATTTTCACTCGCCAAGCCCAGCGTACTGTGTCCATCAGCCATTTGTCCCCAGGGCGGCTTTGCTGACGCACACCAAAGCGTGCGGCGATTTTGCTTTCGCAGGGATTGGGGGGTGCATCCCACTTCGGTTTTTCTGCCTCCGTGTCGAGCCGCAGTATCACCGTGAGCACTTCTTCGCGCCGGCCCCGCAGCAGTGCGAGAGCGCGGTGTGAGGGAATGCTGGAGAGATTCTCTGAGTAGTCAAAGTAGTCCGCAAATTTTTCACCCGCATCCTGCTTGCCCTCGATCACTTTGGATTCGACCACACCATGACTGCTCAGGTACTCGCGAACGTCTTGCAGCAGCACCGCGTCTTCGGCAAAGCGTTCCATCAGAATCTGTCGCGCACCATCCAGCGCTGCCTTGGTATCGGCAACGCCGGGATTGTCACCTTGTTCAGTGGTGAAGGGCGGGCGCAAATAGGATGCCGCTTCTGCTTCGGGATCCAGCGCGGGATTATCAAGCAGGGCATTGGCCAGCGGTTCCAGTCCCGCTTCCATCGCGATCTGTGCTTTGGTACGACGTTTGGGACGATAGGGAAGATACAGATCTTCCAGCAGGGTTTTGTCCTGCGCAAGACTGATGGCCTTGAGCAGCTCTGGCGTCATCTTTCCCTGCTCTTCGATTGAAGTAATGATGGCGGTACGACGACTTTCGAGCTCGCGTAGATAGCGCAGACGTTCTTCCAGCAGACGCAGCTGGATATCATCCAGTCCACCGGTGGCTTCTTTGCGATAACGGGCAATGAAGGGCACCGTCGCGCCTTCATCCAGCAGTGCAATGGCTGCTGCGACCTGTTCATGGCGCGCAGCGAGTTCTACAGCAAGTCGTTGTTCAATGGTGGGCAACATCAGGGTGATTGTCAGAAGGGTTGATGAAAAAAAGAGGTAAAGAAAAAAACAGGATCGGTGCGATTATTTTTCGGACAGAGCGACTTGATGTCGGCCGCCGGAGATGCGTTCTATGCCGGCCAGGTCTTTCCAGCTCTGCACATTACTCCAGCCAGCACGTGTGAGTTGCGTGCGTACCGCAGTGGCTTGATCGTAACCATGTTCGAGCAGCAGCCAGCCACCCGGCTTGAGATGAACTGGCGCGCCTTCGATAATGGCCGAGAGCGCCGTCATGCCATTCGCATGATCGGTCAGTGCCGAGGGTGGCTCAAAGCGCAAATCACCTTGGGACAGATGTACATCGCTGGCGGCAATATAGGGCGGGTTGCTGACGATGAGATCAAACATTCCCTCCAGCGCTTCAAACCAGTCGCTGCGAAGATATTGAATTTTTACCCGATGATGTTCGGCATTGCGACGGGCGACGGCCAGCGCCTCGTTGCTGATGTCAGTGGCAGTGATCTGCGCATCGCGGCGCGTGTGCGCCAGCGATACTGCCACGGCGCCTGAGCCCGTGCCAAGATCCACAGCGCGACCTGCTTGCGGCAATCTTTCTATCGCCAGTTCTACCAGCAGTTCGGTCTCGGGTCGAGGAATCAGTACATCGGGCGTAACTGCGAAGCTGAGGCCATAGAATTCACGCTCGCCTGTGAGATAGGCGATGGGCTCGCCCTGCATGCGTCGCAGCAGCAGGCCACTGATCTCGTTGACCTGTTCAGCACTCAAGGCATCGTTTTCACGAATGACCAGTTGAACCCGCGAACAATGCAGGGCATGCGCCATCAGAATGCGTGCTTCCAGCGGGTCGATCAGCGCGAGCCTGAGCAGATCGCGAATCGTCATGCAGTCCGCTTGCTACGCATCGCGATAAAAATCAATGCAATGGCAAAGATCGCAAACCACACCAGCGCCCATTGCGGTATCGACAGGCCAAAAATCGGATCATATTCGGTAGTGCACAAGCCATCGGCCTGAAACAAGGCGGGGAACCAGCGGGCGATGAAAATTTTGTTCAGCGATGTTTCCAGCGGATCAATGCCACAGGAGATGGTGGGATGGGCTTTGATCCACAGATGACGTATCGCGATCCCAGCGCCCGTTAGTGAGGCCAGTGCCGACAGGGCAGCTCCGGCCCGCAGCATCGTCGTTGGCAGAAAAAGCGTGATCAGACACAGCAAGGCGATAGCTGCAAACGCATAACGCTGCAGGATGCAGAGCGGGCAGGGCTGCATCTCCAGCACGAGTTGCAGATACAGACCAACCCCGAGCAGCGCGATGCAGGCGAGGGCGACTAAGAGCAGCAGCGGTTTGGCAAGTTGATTGATATGCATGATGACGCCTTGAATTTTCTTGTTCCGGTGAATGGATTGACCAAAAAGTGTCGCCGTCAATCCGCCAGCGCCGCTAGCAGCTCTGCCTGATGCTCGGCCATCAGCGTATCAGTTAATTCGTCCAAATCACCTTCCATCACCATGTC
>JAIXYM010000158.1 GCA_027490255.1 Oxalobacteraceae bacterium
GCATCCACAATCGCGCGCAAAAAATTGGATGGCGCCGCTGGCGCGTTGTGACTGCTGTCGTTACCCATGGGATGATGGCAAGGCGAGGAAGAAAATAGACCGCAATTTTACCGTAGGCAGCCCAGCGCATCATGGCAGGAGACAGACAGATGTGGACTTATCCCAGAGTATTGGCCCATCGGGGCGGTGGAATTCTTGCGCCAGAGAACACGATGGCGGCGCTGCACTGTGCTGTTACCCATGGTTTTCGTGCAGTTGAATTCGATGTCATGGCCGTTCGCGGTGATGGTCTGGTGCTGATGCATGATCCCGTGCTGGGGCGCACTGTCGTGGGTGAGGGCCGGGTCGCGGATTTCACGCTGGATGAGCTCGTGGCGATGGACGCGGGCGGCTGGCATTCGCCGGCATTTAGCGGTGAGCCCGTGGCGGGTTTTGCCGATGCGGCTGCATTCTGCCTTTCACATGGCTTGTGGATGAATGTCGAAATCAAGCCTGCACCCGGCATGGATGCACATACCGGATTTCTGGTGGGTCAGGCCTGCTCGCGCCTGCCTGCCGCAAGCGTGTTGCTGTCCTCATTTTCTATCGAAGCCTTGCTGGCAGCGCAGGATGCTGCGCCTGAGGTGCCGCGCGCTTGGCTGGTTGATGTTGTACCCCCTGACTGGGCGTCCACATTGCGGCGATTGGGCGCCTCTGCCTTGCACGTCAATGCACGGTTTTTGACTCCAGACCAAGCCGTTGCAGTCAAAAACGCAGGATACGGATTGTTTTGTTACACCGTAAATGAACCAGATCAAGCGCATGCATTACGCGCGATCGGTGTTGACGCTATCTGTACCGACCGTCTTGACTTGATCGGAGCTCATTTTTTTGATGGCGTTCCTCAAGCTTAGTTTTTCGGCAAGTATGCGGCTGCTGATGCAGATATGCAGAGGAGCTTCAAACGAACTTCAAAGGAACTTCAAACGAACTTCAACCGAGCTTCAGAGGGGCTTCACGTATAATCGTTGGCTTTCCGGGGCCTGCCCCGTCGCTCCGAAAACAGTTAATCAAGCGCTCATGAACTCGTCAGAAATACGGGATAAATTCCTCAGTTTTTTTGCTTCCAAAGGCCACTCGGTCGTGCGGTCGTCCCCGCTGGTTCCCGGCAACGACCCAACCCTGCTGTTTACCAACTCGGGTATGGTGCAGTTCAAGGATGTATTCTTGGGTACTGACAAGCGTGACTATGTCCGAGCAGCATCCGTTCAGCGTTGTCTTCGCGCTGGCGGCAAGCACAATGATCTCGAAAACGTCGGTTACACCGCGCGCCATCACACTTTTTTCGAAATGCTGGGCAACTGGTCTTTCGGCGACTATTTCAAGCGCGATTCGCTGAAGTGGGCTTTTGAGTTGCTGACCAAGGTTTATGGTCTGCCTGCCGAGAAGCTCTGGGCAACCGTTTATCACACGGACGACGAGGCCTACGATATCTGGGTGAATGAGATCGGATTGCCGCCCGAGCGCGTCGTCCGTATCGGCGACAACAAGGGCGCGCCCTTTGCCTCCGATAATTTCTGGCAGATGGCCGAAACCGGTCCCTGCGGACCGTGTTCCGAAATCTTCTACGACCACGGACCCGATATCTGGGGCGGTCCGCCCGGCAGCGCCGAGGAAGATGGCGATCGCTATATCGAAATCTGGAACAACGTTTTCATGCAGTTCGATCGTCAGATCGATCCAGTGACTGGCGAGGCGACGCTCACGCCGCTGCCTGCGCCCTGCGTTGACACCGGCATGGGACTGGAGCGTCTAGCGGCCATCCTCCAGCATGTGCACAGCAACTATGAAATCGATCTGTTCCAGCGACTCGTTGCTGCTGCTGCCCGCGAAACCGGTATCAGCGATCTGAGCCATAGCTCATTGCGCGTGATTGCCGATCACATTCGCGCTTGTGCGTTCTTGATTGTTGATGGTGTGGTTCCCGGTAGCGAAGGACGCGCTTATGTTCTGCGCCGTATCGTGCGGCGTGCGCTGCGTCATGGGAACAAGCTCGGCCAAAAGAAACCCTTCTTTTACAAACTTATTCCTGATCTCGTTGCCGAGATGGGCGCCGCTTACCCTGAGCTGGCTGATGCTGCCGATCGCGTGGCGCTGGTGTTGAAGCAGGAAGAAGAACGTTTCAGCGAGACGCTGGAAAACGGGATGAAAATACTCGAAGCCGCGCTGGCGAAAGATCCACTCCGTCTTGATGGTAAGACCGCATTCGCACTCTATGACACGTATGGTTTTCCGCTTGACCTGACGGCGGATATTTGCCGCGAGCGTGATGTCACGTTGGATGAGGCCGGTTTTCATGAGGCGATGGAAAAACAGAAATCGACAGCACGTGCAGCCGGCAAATTCGAAATGGCAGCGAGCCTCGAGTATGCGGGTCCGAAAACAGAATTCAAAGGCTATGACCACTTGACCGACGAAGCCAGTGTGCTGGCAATTTATGTCGGCGGGCACTCTGCAAAAGAAGTGGTAGCTGGCCAGGAAGCGATAGTCGTGCTGGATCACACGCCGTTTTATGCGGAATCCGGCGGCCAGGCAGGCGATGTGGGTGTTATCGAAGCGGGTAATGCGTCATTTGAAGTTCGCGACACGCAAAAAATTCAGCCGGACGTCTTCGGTCATCACGGTACGCTGGCCAGCGGCAAGCTGGCGGTGGGTGACAAAGTCAGCACCCGAGTCAATGTGATGGTGCGCGCGGCAACGATGCGCAATCACTCGGCCACGCATCTGATGCACAAGGCCTTGCGGACGGTGCTGGGCGGTCATGTCGTGCAAAAAGGCTCATTGGTGGATGCTGACAAAACGCGTTTCGACTTTAGCCACAACGCGCCGCTGACGGCAGATGAGATACGCCGTATCGAAGCGCTCGTTAATCATGAAATTCTCGATAACGCTGCGACTAGCGCACAGCTGATGTCTTACGACGACGCGATCCGACAGGGCGCGATGGCCTTGTTTGGTGAGAAGTACGGCGATCATGTGCGTGTACTCGGCATTGGTTCATCGACGGAGCTGTGCGGTGGCACCCATGTCAATCGCACTGGCGACATTGGTTTGTTCAAGATCGTGTCCGAGGGTGGTGTGGCGGCGGGTATACGGCGCGTCGAGGCGGTCACGGGTGAAAATGCACTCGCGCTTGTGCAGTCGCTGACGACACGTGTCAATGAAGCTGCTGCCGCGCTCAAAGTTCAGCCAGATGAAATTACGCAGCGTATTGCGCAGGTTCAGGATCAGGTGAAATCGCTCGAAAAAGAGCTGGCATCCATCAAGGCGCGTTTGGCATCGGGGCAGGGTGACGAGCTGCTGTCGCAGGCAGTGGATATGCATGGCATCAAGGTGCTCGCAGTGACGCTGGAAGGCGCCGATGTGGCGACGCTGCGTCAGGTGATGGACAAGATGAAGGACAAGCTGAAAACCGCTGCCATCGTGCTTGCCTCGGTGGCCGACGGCAAGGTGACGCTGATTGCGGGCGTGACTGCTGATGCGACGTCCAAGGTCAAGGCGGGCGAGCTGGTGAACTTCGTCGCGCAGCAGGTGGGTGGCAAGGGCGGCGGTCGCGCCGATATGGCGCAAGCGGGTGGTACGGACCCGAGTGCCTTGCCTGCCGCACTGGCAGCAGTCGGTGCCTGGGTTGGTGAGCGCGTCGGTTAATGGAGTTTCGTTTTTGTCCTAAGTGCGCAGCGCCTCTCGTGCTGCGTACCGACGGCGAAGCGGGTGCTGATGGCGACAAGGCCCGGCTTGCTTGCCCGGACGGTCACTGGACGCATTGGGATAATCCGCTGCCCGTCCTCGCGGCGCTGGTGGAGGTCGAAGGAAAGATTCTGTTGGCCCGCAATGCCGCCTGGGGCCCGAAAAATTTTGCGCTGATCACCGGCTTCATGGAGCGCGGCGAGACGCCCGAGCAGGGCGTGGCGCGCGAACTGAAAGAAGAAACGGGTCTACATGCTGAGGTAACGACCCTGATCGGCGTGTATGAATTCATACGCAAGAATGAGCTGATCATTGCCTATCATGTGAAGGCTTCGGGCGAGATCAGGCTTTCGCCTGAACTGGTGGAGGTTCGGCTCGTATCACCTGAAAAACTGCGCCCTTGGCGGGCGGGCACGGGTTACGCGATGGCGGACTGGATGCGGGCCCGCGGGCTGGAGCCGGAGTTTCTTGATTGGGGCACGCAAGCGCCCGCCGATGAATGATGTGCTGAGAAAAACGCGATGGAATTTCAAAAAGACTTGGATGCGCGCGGACTGAATTGCCCGCTGCCTATTCTGAAAGCAAAGAAAGCGCTGGCAGACATGCAAAGCGGCGATGTGCTGCGCATTATGGCCACCGATCCGGGTTCGGTGCGCGACTTTGGCGCGTTTGCCCGCCAAACGGGCAATGAACTGCTCGGCCATGAAGAGGCAAACAAGGAATTTACGTTTTTCCTCAAGCGCAAGTAAACCGATGTAAGCCGACGCAGTTTTTTCACATAACCGAACGACCGTGCGTAAATTTTGCGCGACGAGTCTTTCTTATCTATAATCGCGCTTTACGTTAAAGTCAATTTGCTCCCAAGGATTCCCATGAAGGTACTGGTTCCAGTTAAGCGCGTGGTCGACTACAACGTCAAGGTGCGCGTGAAATCCGATGGCACGGGCGTCGATATCGCCAATGTCAAAATGTCCATGAATCCCTTTGATGAGATCGCAGTGGAAGAGGCGATGCGTCTGAAGGAAGCCGGTAAGGCGACCGAGGTGATCGCCGTGTCCTGCGGTGTCACACAATGTCAGGAGACGTTGCGCACGGCCATGGCGATTGGCGCGGATCGCGCGATTCTGGCCGAAACCGATGCAGACCTGCAGCCACTTGCGGTGGCCAAATTGCTCAAGGCGATCGCCGACAAAGAGCAGCCACAACTCATCATCTTAGGTAAACAAGCGATTGATGACGACTGCAATCAGACCGGTCAAATGCTCGCTGCCTTGCTGGGCTGGCCACAAGCGACTTTCGCTTCGAAACTTGTAATCGAAGATGGCAAAGCCATCGTCACGCGCGAAGTCGACGGCGGTCTTGAGACACTGTCACTCAGTTTGCCAGCGATAGTGACGACCGATCTGCGGCTCAATGAGCCCCGCTACGTGACTCTGCCCAATATCATGAAGGCCAAGAAAAAAACACTGGATGTGATGACGCCCGATGCGTTGGGTGTCGATGTGGCGCCACGCCTGAAGACCCTCAAAGTTGTCGAACCCGCCAAACGTACTGCGGGCACTATGGTCCCTGATGTCGCTACGCTGGTGGCGAGACTCAGGAACGAAGCCAAAGTCATCTGAACGATCAAGGACACAACCTCATGGCCGCACTCGTCATTGCTGAACACGATAATGGCTCGCTCAAGGCGAGCACTGCGCACACGATCACCGCAGCAGCGCGCTGCAGTGATGAAATCCACGTTCTGATCGCGGGCCAGGCTTGCGATGCTGCTGCTGCCGCTGCGGCGCAACTGGCTGGCGTGAGCAAAGTACTGGTCGCCGAAGGCGGGCAGTTTGCTAATGGTCTAGCCGAAAATGTCGCAGAACAAGCGCTTGCACTCGCTGCTTCCTACACACATATCCTCGCGCCAGCGACGGCCTATGGCAAAAACATTTTGCCTCGCGTTGCGGCGCGCCTCGATGTGGGTCAGATTTCCGAAATCACCAAAGTCGAGTCACCGGATACTTTCGAACGCCCGATTTACGCGGGTAATGCGATTGCAACCGTGCAGTCGGTTGATGCCACCAAGGTAATTACGGTGCGTGCGACAGGATTTGATGCAGCGCCTGCAGGTGGTAACGCAGCGATTGAAAAAATCAGCGCCGTTGCTGATGCGGGCACATCGACCTTCGTATCGCGTGAACTGGCGAAATCTGATCGGCCTGAGCTGACGGCTGCCAAAGTGATTGTTTCTGGCGGTCGTGGTATGGGATCCGCAGAAAATTTCGCGATTCTCGAACCGCTCGCCGACAAGCTCGGCGCTGCAATGGGTGCCTCGCGCGCCGCCGTCGATGCCGGCTACGTACCCAACGATTGGCAGGTGGGGCAGACGGGCAAGATCGTTGCGCCCCAGTTGTACATCGCCGTGGGTATTTCCGGTGCGATCCAGCATCTGGCCGGCATGAAAGATTCAAAAACTATTGTGGCCATCAACAAGGATCCTGAGGCGCCGATTTTCAGCGTTGCAGATTACGGCTTGGTCGGTGATTTGTTCGATGCTGTGCCGGCGCTGGTCAAAGAACTTGGTTGATTGTCTGGCCGGATTGTCCGGCCAAAGCACCGTTAAATATTTTTATCAGGGGATCGCATGAGCTACGTCGCACCAATGAAAGACATGGTGTTCGTGATGAACGAACTGGCGGGGTTGTCGGCGATCAGTCAACTGCCCGGCTGCGAGGATGCGACGCCTGAAACGGCAGAAGCGGTACTCGAAGAGAACGCGCGGTTTTGCGCTGAAGTAGTGGCGCCTCTGAACTGGACTGGTGATCGCGAGCCCAGCCACTGGCATGAGGGCAAGGTCACCACTACGCCGGGCTTCAAAGAGGCGTTCAAAGCCTTCGGTCAGGCGGGCTGGCAAGGTGTGCAGCATCCCGTGGAATTTGGTGGTCAGGGCTTGCCCAAACTGTTGGCCACACCCTGCATCGAAATGCTCAACTCAGCAAACCTGTCATTTGCTCTGTGTCCTTTACTCACTGATGGCGCGATTGAAGCGCTGATGACAGCGGGCAGCGACGAACAAAAATCAACTTATCTTGAAAAACTCATTTCGGGTGAGTGGACTGGCACGATGAATCTGACCGAGCCACAGGCAGGTTCGGATCTCGCATTGGTGCGCACTCGTGCAGTGCCTCAGGGTGATGGCAGCTACAAGATTCACGGCACCAAAATCTACATCACTTATGGTGAGCACGACATGGCCGAGAACATCGTCCATCTCGTGCTGGCCCGTACGCCGGGTGCGCCTGAGGGTGTGAAAGGTATTTCGCTTTTCATCGTGCCGAAATTTCTGGTCAATGCAGATGGCTCGGTCGGTGCGCGTAATGATGTGCATTGCGTCTCCATCGAACACAAGCTGGGCATCAAGGCCAGCCCGACGGCCGTGCTGCAATTTGGCGATCATGGCGGTGCAATTGGGCATCTGGTGGGCGAAGAAAATCGCGGTCTCGAATACATGTTCATCATGATGAACGCCGCTCGCTTTGCTGTTGGCATGCAGGGTATTGCGGTGGCAGAGCGCGCGTATCAGAAAGCCGTATCGTATGCAAAAGACCGCGTGCAATCACGCGATCTCGCTGGATCGGCTGGACCGGTGGCGATCATTCAACATCCGGATGTACGTCGCATGCTGATGTCCATGCGCGCCCAGACCGAGGCCGCTCGCGCCTTGTCGTATGTGACTGCCGCTGCTTTCGATGCTGCGCATCATCATGCGGATGAGGCGACGCGCAAGGCGAATGCGGCTTTCTACGAGTTCATGGTACCCATCGTCAAGGGATGGTCCACAGAATTGTCCATCGATGTGGCATCGACCGGTGTGCAGGTACATGGTGGCATGGGTTTTATCGAAGAGACCGGCGCTGCCCAGCATTATCGTGATGCGCGCATTCTCACCATCTACGAAGGCACGACGGCAATTCAGGCGAATGATCTGGTGGGTCGTAAAACCATGCGCGATGGTGGCGCACTGGCGCACAGCATCATTGCTCAGATACGTCATACCGAAGCAGAACTTGCCACCGAAAAATCTGACGATTTACAGGCCATACACAAGCGCCTGTCAGCGGCCAGTGTGGCGCTCGAACAGGTGGTGGATTACATTGCCACGACCGCTAAATCCGATATCAAAGCGGCCTTTGCCGGCAGCGTGCCTTATCTGAAATTGGCGGGGGTTGTTTTTGGCGGCTGGCAGATGGCGCGTGCAGCGCTGGTCGCATCGCAGAAGATAGACGCGGGCGAGGGTGATGTTGCGTTCTACCGCGCCAAGCTGAGTACCGCACGGTTTTTTGCGGACCATTTCCTGTCTCAAGCGGAGGCTTCGCGGGCGGCCATCGTTGAGGGCAGCGCTGGCGTTCTGGCACTGGCCGAAGAACAGTTCTGATCTCGTTTTGGCATGCTGATCGGCACTGCGGCGCTCAGCCGTAGGCACCGCCGGTCAGCATCAGATCGAAACCGCGCGCCAACACCGTCAGCAGCAGTGTCGCTCCACAAAACAGATTCACCACCATCATCAGCGCAATCGGCCAGCGGCTATCCGACGCAACACCGGAGGTTGGGTTGTGGCGCGCATCCCATTTCTCATCCGGCATCAGACCCAACACGAAAGTCTCAATGCTGGCCGTGAGCATCGAGATCACCAGGGGCAGGGTGTTTACCAGTAGAGGTAGTTCTGGATTTGATAACAACAGCATGGCCGACAGTGGCAGGCTGACCGCATGCAGCCAGCCCCAGCGATCTGTCAGTCCATGCAAGTAGAAGCGGTGAAGGCCAACCCAACCCAGCAAAAGCGCGAGGAGGGTGGCAATAGTCTTGTTCTTGTGAGCCGCAGGGCCGAGACCGGCAGGGTTTGATTCCATGGATTTCATAGTAAAAATGTAATTATTGCGCTTTGTTCAAAGAACGGGAAAGCCAAGAGTGTGCGCCAGCTGTGGCCTCAAGAGCAATTGATCGTTTGAGAACTTGTTGCCAACAGGTGAAAAACGCTATAATCGCGGTCTTTTCCTGTGTCCGTACCCCTTTTGTCGAGAAGATCATGGTCGTAATTCGTCTGTCCCGTGGTGGCGCCAAGAAGCGCCCGTTTTATAACATCGTTGCAACCGACTCGCGCAATCGTCGCGATGGTCGTTTCATCGAGCGTATTGGTTTTTACAATCCGGTTGCCTCCGGCGCTGCTGAAACACTCAGCATCAAGCAGGATCGCCTGACTCACTGGCAAAACGTGGGCGCGCAGCTCTCGCCTACCGTTGAGCGTCTGGTGAAAGCAGCTGGAAAAAAAGCTGCCTGATGTGAGTTTGCAAGGCGGTTCGGGAATCCCGGTTCCCGACGATCTGGTTCTGGTGGCGCATGTTTCTGGTCCCTTCGGTATCGCCGGCTGGATACGTCTCCGCACTTACTCCTCCGAAGCCAGCGCGCTGCTCAGCGCCAAAAGCTGGTGGTTGGACAAGCCAGAAATGCATGACGTAGAAGTTCTGCAAGTGCGCGCGCAGGGCGAAGACCTGGTGGCGCATTTAATGGGCATCGAAGGCCGGGAGGCCGCAGAAAATCTGCAGGGAGCGACGGTCCATGTTCGCCGTGCACATTTTCCGGCACTAGAAACAAACGAGTTTTATTGGGTCGATCTGATCGGCCATCAGGTAGAAAACCTCAGTGGTGAGCCGTTGGGTGAAGTTGTCGGACTCATGGACAACGGTGCGCATCCTATCCTGAGGGTTGCATCGACGGCTGGCATAGAGCCCCGGACGCCGGAACTGCTGATTCCGTTTGTAGATCAATTTGTGGCTTCAGTAGATCAGTCAGGCAAAAAGATAACAGTGGACTGGGAGCGCGATTATTAGCGTGCGCCGGGTTTAGTAAAAGTAATGATGGTGAGGTGCAGACGTCCGTCGCCATGGGAGTGCAGCGTATGCAGTTTGATGTGATCACGCTCTTTCCCGAGATGTTTTCAGCGCTGACCGCGTCGGGTATCACGCGGCGCGCTTATGAGCAGCAAAGATTTGGACTGTCGCTATGGAATCCGCGGGATTTCACCAACGACAATCACCGCACGGTAGACGACAGGCCTTATGGCGGTGGTCCCGGGATGGTGATGATGGCGGCGCCCTTGGAGGCAGCTATCGTTGCAGCAGTTCAGAGGCAACAACAACTGGGTCTAACCAAGCCGCGCACGGTTTATCTGTCGCCACAAGGCGTACCTCTGAATCACGACAAGGTGATGCAGCTAACGAAGGCGCAAGGACTGGTGTTGTTGTGCGGTCGCTATGAAGCCGTAGATCAGCGTTTGCTGGATCGTTGTGTGGATGAAGAAATCAGCCTCGGCGATTTCGTGCTTTCAGGTGGCGAGCTGCCCGCGATGGCATTGATGGATGCGCTGATACGGCAATTGCCTGGTGTTCTCAATGATGAGGACTCGGCAGTTGAAGATAGCTTTGTGCAGGGCTTGCTGGATTGTCCGCACTACACCCGGCCTGAAGTCTACGAAGGTCAGGCAGTGCCGGCGGTGCTCCTCGGTGGTCATCATGCCGAGATTGCAAAGTGGCGGCGTGAGCAGGCATTGCAGGCAACCATGCAAAAGCGACCTGATTTGATCGCGAAGGCGCGTCAGAGCGGATTGCTTGGCAAGGCGGATGAAGCAGTTTTGCAAAAGATTAAGTTGAAGTAAATGCAGTCAAAACGGGCGAAGTAAAAAACGACGTCCGCGTAGTTCAAAGAAGTAGGACAGGCCCAGGCCTGAATTTGTTAACCCCATCCTCTACCGGGCAAGCATCACAAGGCGCCGGCAAGATGGTCAAGGAGCTTAAAAATGGATCTGATCCAGCAACTCGAGCAAGAAGAAATCACCCGTCTGGGTAAAAACATTCCTGTATTCGCTCCCGGCGATACCGTGATCGTGAATGTCAACGTCGTCGAGGGTACCCGTAAGCGCGTGCAGGCTTATGAGGGTGTTGTTATCTCCCGTCGTAATCGTGGCCTGAATTCGAACTTCATCGTTCGTAAGATTTCCTCAGGTGAGGGCGTGGAGCGTACGTTTCAGCTGTACTCGCCGTTGATCGCATCGATCGAGGTCAAGCGTCGTGGCGATGTGCGTCGCGCCAAGTTGTACTACCTGCGTGAGCGTTCGGGCAAATCCGCGCGTATCCGCGAGAAGTTGCCGAACCGTCGCGCAACGTCAGCAGCATCGGAGTAATCAGGCAAGCGCGTCAGCTAAAAAGGGCACCGTGTGTGCCCTTTTTCTTTGCTCCCTATGAAAACACCTATCTTCGATCCTACTCAGGCAAGCATCGATGCCATCGCTGGTGAAGCACCGGTTGATGCGCATCGTCTGAGTCCGGTCTGGCTGCGCGAGCGCTTCACGCAGTCCTTGCTCTGGACGCCGGAATTTACCGAAGATGCCGCGTGGCGTGAATTACCGCCGGATGCCGTGCCGGCCGCTGTGCTGATCCCTCTGGTGAACCGGCCGCAGGGCATGACCCTTCTGCTCACGCTGCGCACCGCACATCTGAACGATCACGCAGGACAGATCAGTTTTCCTGGAGGTCGGGTTGACCCCGAAGACCGTGACCCGATCGCGACAGCCTTGCGCGAGACGGAAGAGGAAACTGGCCTGTCCCGGCAGCACATTGAAGTTATTGGCACCTTGCCCGATTATCTGACGGGTACGGGTTTTCGTGTCACGCCGGTGGTCGCACTGGTTCAGCCACCGCTTGAGCTGGCCGCTGATGTGTTCGAGGTCGCGGAAATCTTTGAAGTGCCGCTCGGTTTTCTGATGGATGGCGCCAACCATCAGCGCCGCAGTGCCGAATTTCCGAATCGTCCGGGTCGCCGCAGCTTTTATGCGATGCCCTTTGAGCAGTACTTTATTTGGGGCGCCACGGCCGCCATGCTGCGCAACCTTTACCATTTTCTGCGCGCATAAAGATCTAAATGAAAAGATTGCCAACGATTGTGAGAGTACGGTTTGATTCTGTGCATCTGCTGAGCTATCTTACGGGTTGTCTGTTTATCCAGAACAAGCAATGACTCTTTTTTCCATTTTCTGTGTCCTGCTGATCGAGCAGTTCCGGCCGCTCAGGGCAGACAATCCCATCTACGGCTGGATTGTGGTGCTGGCAGCGCGTATCGAGCACAGCTTCAATGCCGGTCGCGCCGAGCATGGGCGTCTGGCCTGGCTGGTGATGATGCTGGCACTGGTGCTGCCCACGCTGCTGATCTATTGGCTCTTTGCGCTGGCAGGTCCGATCGCGCAGTTGGCATGGACGATAGTGATTGTGTATCTCACACTGGGTTTTCGGCATTACAGTCACTATTTCAGCGCCATTCAGTTGGCGCTTGATAACAGTGATCTCACTGAAGCACGCCGTCTGTTAGCCGAATGGACGCGCCAGGATGTGCTGGAACTCGATGCCCAGGAAATCTCCCGGTTAGCGGTTGAGAATGCACTGATCACCACGCATCGTCACGTGTTCGGCGTATTTTTCTGGCTGCTGATGCCCATGGGACCAGCCGGTGCAGTGCTTTATCGCGTAGCCGAGTACTTGGCGCGCGCATGGAATGCGCCTGAACATTTGCGTAATGAACCCTTCGGCAGCTTTGCGTTGAAAGCGTTTTACTGGATCGATTGGGTGCCCGTCAGGTTGACGGCCATTGCGTTTGCGATTGTCGGGAATTTCGAGGATGCCATCTATGCTTGGCGTAATTTTGCGCGACGCTGGGTGAATGAATCGACGGGTATTCTGCTGTCTGCCGGCGGTGGTGCGATGGGCGTGCGTTTGGGTACACCTGCCGAATATGCACCAGAACTGCCCGGTGTGGACATCGCGGCACTCGA
>JAIXYM010000161.1 GCA_027490255.1 Oxalobacteraceae bacterium
TGCAACTGGAGACCTTACCGTTCAATTACGAGATGCTGCGGGGCTTGTTGGTTGATTCGCGCAATGATGCGCCACACGAAGCGACAGGTCTGCTGGATCATCATTTTGCGATCGCTGCGATGGCTGATGGCTGGTTCCGTTTGCTCGACCCGATCGACCGTTATGCCGCCTCAGGCGTGTTCTGGGACAAGCTGAGAATTCTCTCCAGCGGTGACAGTGAGATCGCGCATCTGGAAAACAGTATTGCCAGCGCCAGCGCGGCGCAAGGATGGCTACGTATACGTAATGGCGGTGGATTGTCCGTGTCACTACGAAAACTTCAAACACCGGACTACAAACTGTTTTACCGGGTACACATGACGCTGGTTGATGATGCACTGCAGGCCAATGCGAATGCGCCATGTACCGACAGTGGAGAGGCAAAGCGATGAAAGGGCGCCTGAAACAAACAGGTGTACAGATCACCGTTCTCGGCAAGCTGATCGAGCGGGTCAGACGCGAGCACAAACTGACAACGGCCACATTGGCGATGCTGTCTGGCTTAAATGACGCGCAGATCAAAGGCATCGAGGAAGGCATTATGACGCCGTTCGTCGATGAGGCACATCGCATCGATTGCGCCCGCCGCATCGCAATAGCTATGGGACTGCCTGACCATCATTTTTTGGAAAAGCAGGTAGCTACGAGTGCCCAACGTGTTGTAGCGCAAAAAGCCCTGTCTTCAGCGCCAGAGCCACTGCCGCGCAATGCCTGGGAAAACTTGCCGATTGCGGATCTGAAAGTGCTCGCCAAGCTACGAACGATCGACGCTCCCACTGCACCCGAACAGCGCCGGCATGGCTCCCCCCTTCTGATCGCGCTGGTGGTTTCCCTGCTGCTTGCCGCTCTGATAGTCGGTCTTGCGTTTGCTCGCTGAACGATCTGAAAATCTGAGCTGCGGGGTGCCTTCAAAACCGCGATCTGATCCACCGCAATGAAACGCAGTCCGCTACAATTCCGGCCATGACCTCACTGCCATCATTGCTGATCGTTGACGATCACCCTATCATCCGTACCGCACTGGCGGAGGCCGTGCGTTCACGTTTTCCGAAAATCAGACTAGAGACTGCTGGTGATGCAGAGACTGGCATTGCGCTGATCAAGGCTGAGCTGAAAAAGAAAAAATCACAAGCTTGGTGGGTACTGATTGATCTGGGTCTGCCGGGTATCGGTGGACTCGAGGCGATCACTCAGTTGCTGGCACTCGATCCATCAGTGCGGACAATCACGATCTCAGGGAATGACGATGAGCTGCAAGTTGGTGCGTGCTTCGGCGCTGGCTCATCGGCATTTATCAGCAAGGCCGCGCCGATTCAGGACACGGTGACCATCATTGCGCAAGCGGTCGAAGGTACGCTGATCAAGGGTACCTGGCTGTCGGCACGCGGCCTCGCAGACAGCTCGGCTCTCAATCAGATTGCTCTCACTGAACGTCAGATTCAAGTACTTTCAATGATCTGTCAGGGCATGAGTAATCGCGAGATTGCTGACAGCCTGGGTATTTCGGAAATCACGGCCAAATCTCATGTCGGCGGTATTTTTCGTGCGCTACATGTAGCCAGTCGCACACAGGCAGTACTGGTGGCGCAAAAGCTGGGCCTGTTCGCCAATAATCACTGAAAAATTAAAACCTATCTCGTCAAGACCTAACGAAGTAAATTTTTAATGCGTATCTCTTCGGGACAGCGCACCATTGATCACCTCGCGCAATTTTTCTGCGCTTAACGGTCGCTGCAACAGCGTCACGGGTGAGCCCGTCTGCTTCTCGACGTTAGTCATCAGATCCTCATCACTGCACAGGACTACCGGAATAGTGGCATTGAATTCATCGTTCATATGAGTGATCGCCTGAGCCACTGATTCCGATTGCAGCTGCGCGTCTATCATCAATAGCGTAGGTACAAGACTGCGCGCCGCAAGCTGTCGAATTGCATCAGCACTTCCACCGGCCGTCAAAATATCGATACCCAGGCTGGGTGCCAGCAAACGCAAAGCATTAGCCACATCCGGATCGGCATCGATGCATACCATCAGCGTATTGACTGGGGGCTCAACCACAACCTGAGGCAGCACGCGTTCAAGGAGATGTGCATCGCGCATCGCCATACGCTCGGTATCCGACAAGGGTGTCGCCGACAGTGGCAGCTCAATAGCAAAGACCGATCCCATACCCAAATGACTGCTCAGCAATATACGGCCGCCTATGCGGGCTGCAAGCCGCCTTGCAATGGCCAATCCCAACCCCACACCTTGCGTCGCCATTGCAGCAGCATCACCACGCGTGAATTCATCGAAAATTTTCTTGCGCAAAGGTGCAGCAATACCGGAACCGGTATCGATCACAGAGATACGGCAAAGTGTGCCGCGTTTTGAGACGCGTAAGCGCACACCGCCCGCCTTTGTATAGCGCATTGAGTTACTGATGAAATTTCGCAGAATACGCTCTAGCAAGCGCGGGTCGGTTTGTAGTAATTCATGCTCCATCCCAGCCGCGCGCAATTCCAAGACAAGCCCAAGATCGTCAGCCATGCGCTTGTGTTGCGCCAGCACGCGTTCGCAAAATGATCCCGCCGGGACGCGCTCGATGGCGACCTCCATCGCACCACTTTCGAGACGACTGATATCAAGCACGCTATCGAACACATCATTCATGTAACCAACGCTCTGCCTAAGACGCAACAAGCTTTCGGTCGATCGCGCGCGCTCACTCGACTCCATGGCTGCAGTCTCAAGACTTCGTTGGATACTGCCCAGATATAGATTCACAGCCAGCATAGGCTGCTTGAGATCGTGACTGAAGGCGGCCAGAAAGCGAGAACGATCTGCCTCGATATCACGTAATTCTGCACGACGATGTGCAAGCTCCTGCAAGCGCTCGTCGATGCGCTGCCGCGTGCCGCGATCACGCGCCCGATGGCGCTGCCACCCCAGGATCAAGCTCAGCAATACACTCACGGCCACAATCGCCGCAAGCCACCACGCGGCCGACATCACTGAGACGTCCTGCAGCCATAATTTAGGCATAGACAATGCCTGCGGGACGTGAAAGTCACCCACGCCGCACCCTCCCTACGCCAGCCACCCGCCTGATCCGGATAAATTTTTGCATCGAGATATTTCTCGGTGGATATACGTTGTATTATACTTTAGTGTGATACCAAAGCGTAGCCAAAGGAGCAATCAATCCCATGCAGAAGCCACCGCACCAGCCGTACGGCGCGTCCAGCGAAGGCTGGGGAGGCGAGCAACCGGAAGACCGACGCTCCGAAAGGACGGGCGGCAATCCGTTCGGCCGTGCATTCCACGGACCGGCACCATCCCCGCCCCACGGCGGCACGCCGAGCAGCTCGCGCCTGGATGCCGATACCGGCACTGGGGAAGACGTTTCGTTCGGCCGTCTACCGCCTGGCTTCGGTGATCTTGCACGCCGGGTTGCAGAAACCAATCTGCTGGTGGACCGGGCAATTTCATCGATGGGCACCGACCATGGGCAGTCACATCCCTCTGAAACACTAGCTGAACTGGGCGAAAGCCTGAACCAACTGTTCTCGCAACTTGATGAAGGCGCAGCCGACGGTGGCACCAGTCCGTGGCACAGCATTACCGATTCCCTGCGGGATTTGGCGGAAAAGATTGAGCGACGCGAGCAGCTGCGGGCGGAGCTGCAGATGACCCAACACGCTATAGATAAAGCCAAAACGCGGGTGATTGACCAGATTCAGGATGCGGCCCGAATCGAGCAGGAGCGGCTGTCAGTGACACGGCTGCGAAGTCAGCTGGCGGCCGTGATGGCGGACAAACTACTTAATAAGCTGCGATAAAAAAAATTACCCTAAATGAATATTTTTGCTTGATGTCATACTAAAGTATTGTTAGTATTGCGCGAAAGCATCAACATTGCGTCCCGGAAACGGGTCGTAGAAACCGAAGATTTACTGGAGGTAGAGAGCCATGGCTGACAGCTTGCAGAAATGGGTGGGGCGTAACCGGCCACCCCGAGTTCAAATCACCTACGACGTCGAAATCGGCGACGCCGTTGAAAAACGTGAATTGCCGCTAGTCGTGGGCGTCATGGCCGACCTGATGGGCAAGCCTGCTTCGGCGCCGCCCAAGATGAAGGACCGCCGTTTCGTCGAAATCGACCGCGACAATTTCGACGAGATCATGACCAAGATTGCCCCGCGTCTCGACATGAGCGTGCCGGACACCATGAAAGGTGAAGGCAATCTGAAGATTGAACTCAACTTCAAGCAGTTTGCCGATTTCCACCCCGAGGCCGTGGTACAGCAAGTCCCTCGACTGCAAAAGCTGCTCGAAGCCCGACTGGAGTTACGCGACCTGCTCGCCAAGCTCGATGGCAATGATGATCTCAGTGGTTTGCTGGCCAGCGTTGTCGGCAACACCGATGGTCTGAAACAGCTGCGCGGCAGCGATGCCGCTGCGCCTGCGAGCAAGAAGGCGGACTCTGCGCCAGAAGCCGAAGCAGAAAAGAAAGCCGAAGATCCACCGGCGGCCGAATAAAACCAACACAGATGCACCCTGACACTTCAACAGGTGAATGACATGGCAGATACGAAATCCTCCGCATCCGGTTCAGGCGCCTCAGGCACTGGCAGCTTGCTCGACCAAATCGTCCAGAACGGCAAGATGGTCAATGAGCCATCGCAAGAGCCCTATGCGAAAAAGCTGATCGGACAATTTGCAGCCCAAATCCTCGACAAGGACATGAAGTTTAGTCCAGACAAGGGCGTGGTTGCAATGATCAATGAGCGCATCGCAGAGATCGACGATCTGCTGACGAAACAGCTCAATGAGATCATGCACCATCCTGAATTTCAGGCGCTCGAGTCATCCTGGCGCGGACTGCATGAATTCGTGTTCGGCACGGAAACTAGCTCGCGACTGAAGATTCGTCTCATGAGCGTCAGCAAAAAAGAATTGCTGAACGATCTAGAGACTGCGGTTGACTATGATGTCAGCGTCTTGTTCAAGAAGGTCTACGAAGAAGAATACGGTACCTTCGGCGGCAATCCTTATTCGGTGCTGATTGGCGATTACTATTTTGGTCGTCATCCGCAAGATGTCGCGCTGCTCGAGCGTATCTCCAAGGTCGCCGCTGCCGCACACGCGCCTTTCATCGCTGCATCATCGCCAGCGCTGTTCGACATGAAGAGCTTCACCGAACTCGGTGTGCCGCGCGATATGTCCAAGATTTTTGAAAGCGCAGAGCTGGTTACCTGGAAGGCCTTCCGCGAATCTGAAGATTCACGCTATGTTGCTTTGACACTGCCACGCTATCTGTCGCGTCTGCCTTATGGCGCCAAGACTGTGCCTGTCGATCAGTTCAGCTTTGAAGAAGATGTCGACGGCAAGGATCACGACAAATATCTGTGGGCGAATGCCTCGTATCAGCTGGGTCTTCGCATTACTGATGCCTTCGCCAAGTACGGCTGGACCACCGCCATTCGCGGTGTAGAGGGTGGCGGCAAGGTTGAAGGCATGACAGCGCACACGTTCAAGACTGACGAAGGCGATATCACGCTCAAGTGCCCAACCGAAGTCACGATCACTGATCGACGCGAAAAAGAACTGAATGATCTCGGCTTCATCGCTGTGGTTAATTCCAAAGGTTCCAACTTTGCTGCGTTCTTTGGCGGACAAACCGTCAACAAACCCAAGCTGTATAACAAGGACAATGCGAACGCCAACGCGCAGCTGTCCGCGCGACTGCCCTACATGCTTGCAGCGTCTCGCTTTGCGCATTACATCAAAGTGATCGTGCGCGACAAAATCGGCAGCTTCCAGACCAAGGCATCGGTTGAATCTTTCCTCAATACCTGGATCGCGGACTATATCTGTCTGGATGAATCAGCACCTCAGGCAACCAAGGCAAGATTGCCACTGGCCAGCGCCCGTGTCGATGTCAAGGAAGTCCCCGGCAAACCCGGCGCCTACACCGCCATCGTTTTCGTGCGACCGCACTTCCAGATGGAAGAGTTAACCGCATCGATTCGCATGGTTGCTGAACTGCCGGCACCGGCCGCCTGATCTGCAAACAACTGACTACGACTCTCTTACAGACCAGTCACCACGGAGTGATCTATGAATTCGCCAGGAATCGCCAGAACAAACACCTTTAACTCAGGCCTGTCATCGTCCCAGAACATGGGCGATATCTACACGCTGAAGATTGAAGACGTCAAAGGCAATATGCTGCTCTCCGGTCCGGCTGAGTCGAGCATGATGATCAGCAACTGGAGCCTTGCAGTTGATTTGCCGGTGGACATGAATGTCGCCAACTCGAACCGTACGACGGGCCGTGCTCGCTTCCAAGAAATGGAATTCACCAAAACGGTCGATATGGCTACGCCTGTACTCTACGCGGCGTGCTCTGCTGGTACCGACCTGAAAACTGCCACACTCGAGGTCTACCGCACCGCTAACGGTACCAATCTGCTCGTCATGAAAATTGTGCTGACTCAGCCGATCATTTCGCAGATTTCGACCGGCGGCTACGGCGATGGTCAGATCCCCATGGATAAATTCACGATCAATTTCACCAAGATCACCATGGAGTACGTCCAGCAAGGACTTGATGGCAACAGCCCAGGCAAGACCTCCTTCGGCTGGGATCTGTCAACCAACGTGGCGGCCTGATCGCCGCGCGCGATCGCGGGCCCGCCGCAAGGTGAATCCACATGTCGCGTCTGATTCCCGGTGGGGCCATCCCGCTGTTCGACAAACTCGATCAGCGCCTCACCGCAGCCGCGAATGAAACCGATCAGGTGCTCTCGGCAGACGGCCTCGAAGCCTCTGTCGCACGCGAGCTCTCACGTCTGACCAATTCACGCTCCCGCATTCCGCTCTCTGAATTTCAGGAAGCAACGCTGACCGTACTCGATTACGGCATCCCCGACACACTTGCCCGCTCGGCACTGAGCGAGCGCGACAAGACTGTTATCAGTGAAGCTCTGGAACGTGCGATCGCTGTATTCGAGCCGCGACTCACGCAGGTCGAAGTAACGGTCCTACCCGGCGCCACGGGCAAGACGGTAGCTCGCTATGTGATTGCCGCCAATCTGCGGATAGCGCACACAGTCAGGCGCATCAACTTTCGCATTGATACGGGTGAAAACACCAACGTGCATTCTGCGGTGGAGGCTGCCTGATGGATACGCGCACCTCGGACAACGAACTGCTCGACTACTACATGCGCGAGCTCGCTTACCTGCGCGAGCAAGGACAGGATTTTTCTCGTCGCTATCCGAAAGTCGCCTCGCGACTCGATTTTCATGGCACCGAATCGCAAGACCCACATACTGAGCGACTGATCGAATCAGTAGCATTTCTGTCAGGCCGCGTGCGGCGTGACATTGAGTCTGAATTTCCGCAAGTCGCCAGCTCGCTGCTGGAAAATCTCTGCCCCTCCTTGCTGGCGCCCATACCGTCGATGGTGGTCATGCAAATGGCACTCGATGAAGCTCAGGGCAAGGTCACCGCTGGCTTGCAGATTCCGCGTCACACCGCACTCGTGGCCGATGCCGATAGCGGCGAAGAAGTTCGCTTCCGCTCGGCATGGAATCTAAAGCTGTGGCCCTTGTCAATTGACGAAGCGCAGATTGATGATGAAGGTCGTCTCCTCGTCACCGTAGTAGCACAGGATGGCATTGATCTTTCCGAGCTTGAGATCGATACCTTGCGCATTCATCTCTCCGGTGACTGGGGAACGGTAGCGACGCTTTACGACTGTCTGGCAACGCGCATTCGGGGTATCGATATTCAATGCGACGATGCGCGCCCGCGTCGGCTGCCTGCCAGTGCCTGTCAGCGAGTGGGGTTTGACGCCGAGCATGCCGTACTGCCGCAAGCGCCCGGTGCGCATCCTGCTTATGGCCTGCTTCAGGAATACTTTGCCTTTCCAGCGAAATTTCACTTTTTTGATATTCATGGCTTGCGCTCGCAGCAGCTGAGTGGTCAGCGTTTCACGCTCAGGATCGATATCGGTGGTGTATCGCGCAAGTTGCGCCAGATCTCTGCTGCGAATTTCAAGCTGGGCTGTGTGGTAGCGGTCAATCTCTTTCCTCGCACCTCCGAGCCGATACACATCGATCATCGTCAGCATGAGCACATGCTGGTGGGTGATCGGGCGCGCGAGGCATTCACCGAGATTCACACCATCGAACA
>JAIXYM010000044.1 GCA_027490255.1 Oxalobacteraceae bacterium
ATGGAATAAGTCAGACCTGATTCAATCAATCGTTTCTCAAAGGCCAGCTTTGCATGCTGAAACGCCAACAGAGGCTTCTGAACACAAATCGCTGACAGCAAAACGAAGTGAGAAACACCGGCACTCTTTGCCTCCTCTAAGGCATCTACATGGGCTTGATAATCGATAGCCCATGCATCTCTAGGCGCTCCGGTACGCGAAGCCAAGCATGATACGAGGACATCAAACCTTTCGCCTTTGAACCCCTGATCACGTAGTGATAGAGGATCACCCACATGACCAAAGCGAACGGATGCGCCTTCGAATAAGCTGATGCTCTCTTTAGCTTGCAGATCCCCTCGCGCACCTGCATTGGAACGAATAAAGCAAACTACCTCATGACCTTGCTGTATCAATGAGCGAACAGTCGCGAGACCAATAGTTCCCGTCGCACCGAGCACGAAAATTCGCTTGCATGAAGTCATAGCAATACGCCCTACCGAAATTTAGCAAAGTGGAAGTACGTTAAATTTTACCGCGGTAGATACTAGATAACTGCGCATTTATGGCAGAGCATCGGAGATTTGCACTGCATGCACTTCAAAAATCAAGAGCTTGAGAGCCTATTCGGTCGCAGTGGTTTGATGTGTCTCAAAATGCAATCAAAGTGATTCGGCCCACTGAAAAATTTTCAAACTAGTCAGGTAGCCGTCTGTCATGAGGCATTGCTACTCACGTGATTCGGCACGGCGAATTTCATTGGCCAGGATACCCAGCACCAGACCACCATGAGTGCAGCGCAGGCCAAAAATAAACCCTGCAAACCGATGGCTCGAGCGATCACACCGCCCATAGCGCCACCAGCAAAAATACCTAAAGATTGCAAGGTGTTGTAAACCCCAAGCACGGCACCGCGCGATTCAACGGGACTCATGCGGGAGGCAAGGCTAGGCTGGCTGGCTTCTAGAATATTGAAGCCGCTAAAAAACAAAAATATCAGGCCACCAAGAACCCACACACTTTGTTGTCCTTCCGATTGGAAATACATACCAATCAAAACAACGATCGTACTGACGATAGAACCTAAAAACAAAGGGCGCAACTTGCCGCGTCGCTCCATTCGGAACAGGGTCAAACCCATAAATACAAATGAGAGCAATACAGCGGGCAGATAGATCCAGCCATGATCTTTACTGCTTACACCCGCCTGCGTCAAAAGACTGGGGATGCCAACCCACATAGCGAGCTGCACGGCATACAGTATAAAAACACCGAAATCGAGACGCAATAAATCTGATTGCATTAGAGTTTTACGCAACTGTCCCCATGTTTGGCGTGGCAAAGCCTCCGTCAAAACGGCTTCTTTCGGCGTCCAATAGACGACAATCAGGATACCGAGCAAGGCCATTGCAGCGCTGATTGCAAAAATTCCTGACAGTCCAAAGTGGGCTGCCAAAATTGGACCAATCAATAACGACAGTGCAAACATCAAACCGATGCTTGCACCTATTAACGCCATACCTTTTGTTCTGACGTGATCGCGAGTCTGATCCGCCAGCAAGGCTGTTACAGCTGCAGAGATCGCACCGCCGCCTTGTATGGCTCGTCCAAGCGCAAGGCCAGCCACGCTGGTGGCACAAGCAGCAATGACACTGCCCACGCCCAGCAAAATAAGGCCGAAGATAATCACTCGCTTGCGCCCAAATTTGTCAGCGGCTAGCCCAAATGGTATTTGCAGCACGGCCTGTACTAAGCCATACATTCCCATGGCCAGACCGACGCTGGCAGGATCATCGCCACCGGGGTACTGGCGCGCCTCCATAATAAAGACCGGCAACACCATGAAAAGCCCGAGCATACGCAGCGAGTAAATCGTCGCCAGCGATGCGCAAGAGCGCTTTTCATCAAAACTTAATGCACTGCTTTCCTGATTTGACATAAATTAGACTGGAGAGTGTGTAGTTATCATTTACTGCCAAATTCGCGCTGGCAAATGATGTTTTATTTTCGCATAGACAAATCAGCCACTGAAAGTGGCTTGGTTGCCACTTGGGCGCGGATCAGTGACAAGAATGAATTTCGGGGAACGTTGATTGAATAACATCGAAAAAATCTTGGGCTAAACAAATAGTGCGAAGTTCTCGATTTTACATGCCACCGCGGTGCATATCTGCACGGGTTCACCATTAACGTGGATTTATTCAGATTCGCGGTGTCCAAGGACCCGGGTACAACAAATTGAAGGGAGGGGAAAAATCAGGCGTGGGACTGAATCAAACTGCGTCAGAAAACAGCGTCCGAGCTAATTCAACAGCGCTAGTCGCATCGGAGGCAGCGGCATCAGCACCAACATCCTTGTACAGGTTGGGTGACAACGCTAACAAAGGACCGCCAATCAAGATCTTGACATCGCGGTTCGCCGAGGCGACCCGGATCGCTCGAATAGTATTTGCCAGTATTTCTGCGTGGTCTTCAAAACCCACGGACAAGCCAACGACTTGAAACCAATCTTTTTCGACAGCCGCCAAGAGCGTGGCCTCCGAAGATCCCAACTCCATCCAGACTTGCCAACCTTCGCGCCGGAAAAAATCGGACACCATCAGTACGCCAAGGGTGTGTAACGAGCCGGGAACGGGCGCAAACAATGCCCTCATACCCTCCATGGGCCCTTTACGCTTTTCCTGAAACTCCGATCCCAAACGCAGTGTAATTTTCTGCATTTTGATCAAGCCTATCGTCACCTGAGTAAAGTCACATAAATCCTCTTCCCAGAGATATCCCAGATGCCGAGCTGCCGGTGCTAGTAGATGTAGAAATATGGCATCTGGACCCAAACCTTGGGCCATAAGCGACTGAACAAAAAAATCGGTAGCTTCCTGATCCGCACTGATAGAAAGAGAGGCGAATTTGATAATTTCATCCTGAGTGGGAAGCTCAGTTCTAACACCATCCGTTGAGTAAAAAGGATCGGCGTATTCTGTTGCCCTCAATAGACTGGGGATGATTTGGGATTCCAGAATTTGCATCAAGGAGGTCTGACACGCATCTTTATCGCCCGCGCGTTCGGCATGGCGAGATGATCCTGGATGGCCACCGGATGCTTCATCCGCTGACATCAACCAAAATTTCTTCTTTGGAAGGGCAGAACGAATTGCCGCTACAAAATCAAAGTTCACCAGTCTCCCCCAAACTCCAAACTACCCACCGCACGAGGCCATTACTAGAATGACTTTTTTAGTATTTGTTTATTATTGCTCACGGGCATTAGTCAAAGTAACAGAAGTGAATGGAAATGTAAAAAGAAGTTTAATCGACAAAAAATTGAGCCCGACCGGTCCCAGTTTTTCTGTACTGACGCAAAGCACCATTAGCCTTATGAAAAGGCGAACAGGCTTGCTAGAAAAGGCCACCAAATAAGGCATTCCTTGGTGACTTTATGTTGTGAAAAACGACCAGGAATTTGGTTTTTAAAAAAACAACTTACTACTCTTCGTACACGCCTTCCAAGCGGTCTTCCAGATCCTCTTCCGCGCGCTTGAGTTGGGCCAGGGTCGCCTCATCAGGCTTCCAGAAATCCCGATTCGACGCTTCCAGCAATCGGGTCGCCACCCTCGCGGCGGCCGTCGGATTCAGCTTAGCCATGCGCTCGCGCATCTCAGGGTCGAGCATGAATGTCTCAGTCAGCTTTTGGTAGACCCAAGGCTGCACCTGCCCCGTCGTCGCCGACCAGCCCACGGTATTGGTCACATGCAGTTCGATCTGTCGCACGCCCTCGTAGCCATTTTTAAGCAGCCCTTCATACCATTTCGGATTGAGCATGCGGGTACGCGTTTCCAGAGCCACTTGCTCGGTCAACGTGCGAACAGTACCGCTGCCCTTGGTTTGATCGCTGATATAGACAGGTGCCACTGCCGCATCCGGTCCTTTAGCGCGCTTGACGGCCCGGCTGATTCCTCCGAGCGTATCGAAATAGGTATCGATAGTAGTCACACCTACTTCAACCGAATCCAGATTCTGATACGCCAAATCGACACCTGATAAAACGCTCTTCAGCAAGGCCGTTTGTTGTACAGCTCGCCCAGTTACACCATAAGCAAAACCCTTGCGCTTGGTATAAGTTTCGGCGAGTTCATCTTCATCATCCCAGCGGCTGTTATCAACCAATTGACTGACATTTGAGCCGTAGGCGCCCTCTGCATTACCAAACACGCGTAGCGCCGCAGTTTCAAGATCACATCCATGCTGGGCTTGATGATCCAGTGCGTGCTTGCGAATAAAATTCATCTCAGTAGGCTCATCTGCGGATGCCGCCAAGAAGGCCGCTTCAGCCAGTAGCTTGATTTGTAGTGGCAGTAGATCGCGGAAAATGCCGGACAAGGTGATCACGACATCAATACGTGGCCGCCCTACTTCCTCCAATGGCAGCAGCTCGGCGCCGGTCATTCGACCATAGCTGTCGAAGCGCGGCTTGGCGCCCATCAGCGCGAGCGCCTGAGCGATTGGAGCGCCTTCACTTTTTAAGTTATCTGTACCCCACAACACGATCGCCACGGTTTCAGGCAACGGATTTCCATCCTGCATATGGCGTGCGAGCAGCGTCTCAGCCATGCGCTTGCCATCCTTTACCGCGAATGAACTCGGCAATCGGAAGGGATCAAAGCCATGAAGATTGCGACCGGTGGGCAAGATTTCCGGCGTACGGATCAAGTCACCGCCGGGCGCCGGGCGCACGTAACGCCCATCCAATGCATGCAAAATCCCGTTGATTTCATTGTCTTCACACATGACTCGATCAATCGCAGCGAGCGATTTCATCAGCTCAACGTGCTCGGGCGGAATATCTGCTGATTTGCTATCGGTCAGCATGGATTGAATCATCGTGCGAAGTTCGGGACTTGCCTGCACGCCATGAGAAGCATCGGCCACTGACAGTAGCATCTCGGTTCGCTCTGATACCGACATGAGCTTGCCGATGACATGTAAGCCTTCGGGGATCAGCGTGTATTCAAACTCGAGCACATCGTTGTAGAGCTTCTGCATTTTTGCTTCTGCATCGTCGCCCCATGCGGGCTCCATAGCAGCCAACTCCAGTTCAGCAGCCTGGGTCTGAACCAATATCGTTAGCTCTGCACGCTCGGACTCCGATTCGGGATCCAGTCCACGCAGACGTTCGAGCGAGGCCTTTAGGTCAACCAGACCACTGTACAAGCCTGCTTGCGCAATCGGCGGCGTAAGGTAGCTAATCAGCGTTGCAGCAGCACGCCGCTTGGCAATCATGCCCTCTGAAGGATTATTTGACGCATACAGATAGAAGTTAGGCAGATCACCAATCAGACGGTCCGGCCAGCAATCACCTGACATGCCGGCCTGTTTGCCTGGCATGAATTCAAGCGCACCATGCGTACCAAAATGCAAAACCGCTGAAGCACCAAAATCTTCGCGCAAGTATCGATAGAACGCGGAAAACGCATGCGTGGGCGCAAAGCCCTTCTCATACAGCAATCGCATTGGATCACCCTCGTGACCGAAGGCTGGCTGAACAGCTACCAGAACGTTGCCGAATTGTGCGCCCAAGACAAAAATTGACCTGCCATCACTTTGTTGCTGCCCCGGCGCCGGGCCCCAATGCTCTTCGATTTCTTTCAACCATCGCTCGCGCCGCACATGATCATCAGCAGAAATCGTCACGTGCACATTCGCCATGGCACCATAGGTTTCTGCATTGCCTTTGAGGACTCTGTCGCGCAAATCATCGGCATTCTCTGGCATATCAATCGTATAGCCTGCCTCCTTCATGGAAGACAGCATATTGAACATCGATTCAAATACCGAAAGGAATGCTGCCGTTCCAGTGGCACCTGCGTTGGGTGGGAAATTAAATATAACTGCCGCAATTTTCTTATCTGCCCGCTCGGCTCGCCGTAGATCAATGAGCTTGCCAACGCGTGTCGCCAACATGTCGGCGCGCTCACTACAGACTTGCATGTCGTGCTCATTGGTAGATGCCGGGAATACGCAACGGCGACTGCATCCGGTACATTGATCCCCTGCACCCGTGCTGCGACCGCCAAACACAATGGGACCTGTCGAACCATCGAGCTCCGGGATCGCCACCATCATGGTCGACTCGACCGGCATCAATCCACGATCATTAGCACCCCAACGCTCAAGCGTCTGAAACTCAACCGGCATCACCGATAAGTAATTAACATCCAGTTTGGCCAGTATCTCTTCAGCGGCTTTTGAGTCGTTATAGGCCGGCCCGCCCACCATCGAAAATCCCGTCAACGAGATGATCGCGTCCACCGTCGTACGACCATCCTTCATAAAATATTTTTCAACGGCAGGCCGAGCATCGAGCCCCGTCGCAAACGCCGGGACGACGCGCATTCCTCTCGCCTCTAGCGCCGTAATCACGCCGTTGTAATGCGCCGCATTTCCTGCCACGAGGTAAGAACGCAGCAGCAGCAGACCCACGGTGCCGCGCTTACCTGTTTTAGCAACCGATGGAAGATCAGCATTCAATTCAGACATGCCCTTGTTCTGCGCATTGCCCTTCATGTTTTGGTGGTAAATGCCCACTTCGGGATACTCGACCGGTGGCTGAACCTTGAAGATTCCGCGCAAGCTGCGCCGTGGTCCGTCAGCATATTGATCGAGGAGCATGCCAATCATGCTGGTGATGTTCTCCTCTGAACCAGCCAGCCAATACTGGAGTACTAAAAAGTAGATGCGAAGGTCTTGTGCGGTGCCCGGAATGAAACGCAGAAATTTGGGCAACTGACGGACGATTTTCATTTGCTTTGCGCCCGCCATCCCAGGCTTTTTGCCTTCGCCGGGCTTACTATTACCCTTGAGTCGTTTCAATAACGCCATCGGGCCACTGACTTTGCCATCCATCGTGAATTTACCCATGCGCGTCAGTCGCATTACCTCGCCCGCAGACATGGTGCAAATCATGGCGTCACATTGATCCCGGCGCGCTGTCAAGGCCGGTAAGACAGGCAAAAAATGCTCTTCCATAAACAGCATGGAGGCGATCACGATATCGCCATGTTCTATATCTTCGATGCAGCGCTTTAATGCGTCTGGGCTGTGCCCCCATTCGGAGGCCGCATGGACCGTCAACTTCAGGCCTGGAAAAGTGCGTGATAAGACGCTTTGGGCACGGATTGTCGCGCTCGCTAAGTGACTATCCATCGTCACAATAACCACTCGGGCACTAATGTGTTCGTTCTGAACTTTTCTTGCCGAATTATTCATAAACATTACGGTAACCCTAATAGTGAACAGGCCAGCTTGCTCAGGCCGACCCGGAAAAAATTATCTTCTACATAACTATTCAGAAGGTTTCATCCCACCATGTGCCTGCCTGCGCGAATCGAATCCGAAGTACCGATTTAGCCTAAAGAGTCTCCCCGATTGTGTCAAGTTTTATTGACGTATATTTAAGTTTACACATGGACTTTACCCCGGGAGGCCTGACAGTAGTTCTTTTATGACGCTTGGGACGTCTGCCAGGGCGCTAAGTTAGGCGTAGCCGGCACACTGCCGATGGCTGCACGTGCTGGATTCGTCAGCGAGGTTTAAGCCGGCCAGCGGCATGAAATGTTTATATATTGCTACGACCCACTCGGGCATGCTGTGAAGCCGCCGGTGGATGTTTTGCCCCGTAAAAAGGGGGATTGCCGTTAAAAATAATAGACGGGCAAGGCATGCTTTAAGCAGGTCTGCCATAGTTGACAGCATCAACATCCGGGACTTGTTTATGTACAACACTCTTTTCAACAGCAAACCGTCATGGCTTAGGTTTGATTGGGCAGCCTTGAGCTTCGCTTCAAAAATCTTGATCGCCTACGGCGCTTTAATGTGGCTGGCATGCGGGTTAACTTATTTTTTATCGCTGACAGACACCCGTACATTGCGCGAAGTTGGGGTGTGGATAAAGCCGATGAAGTTCATGGCGGCGACCGGCCTCTTTGCCTGGACCACGGTTTGGGTCAGCCATTTGGCAAGCACTTCAGTAACCAACACCTCAGCTTACAGTTGGATCTGTGTACTTATTGTTTCTACTTCACTTTTTGAAGTCGTGTACATCACGTATCAAGGATCCCAGGGCGCTGCTTCGCACTACAACACCAGTGATCCGTTTCATGCAATGCTCTTCGGCGTGATGGCTGTGGCCGCAGTCGGATTAACCGCATCGCAAGGCTGGCTGGCTTGGGAAATCTGGAAAGAGAATCAAGCAAGCGAACTGTCAGCGACCACACTAGGTGTTGTGATCGGATTGACGCTCACTTTTTTACTTTCCACTGTCAGCGGATTTATGTTGGGCGGAAACCAACCGCCCGCCGGCCAAGGCATGCCCATCGTCGGCTGGCATCTTTACAAAGACATTCGCCCTTCACATTTTCTGGCGGTGCACGCACAACAATTCATTCCCTTGTGGGGCTTGTGTGCTGATCGGTTTTTAGGCAGCTATTCAATCCACGGATTGGTTATTGGATCAGCCTTGTATGGGGTAGCGTGGGCTATTTTGACTTGGGCCAGTGTTGGCGTCTGAGTCAAAAAGAAAAGCTGGTGCGGGATTCTACCCAAGCGACAACGTCCCGAACGGTACATTTGCAATGCTGACGGTGCAACTAACCACGCGAAATCCTACAACGTGAGTCTTTGAGCTCACATGGGCTTGGGCGAATACCGACCGCGAAAATAATAAATATCTTCAGTCACTGATCGCGTTGACATACCGTTTGCCTTAATACACAGTAAGGCAAAGGAGATCTCATATGACTACAGCAACTGTCACCAGCAAAGGAAAAATCACGATTCCTGTCAGCGTTCGTAATGACTTGAAAGTAGGGACTGGAGATCGGGTGGAGTTTATTCAGATCGCGCCGGGTCGTTACGAGTTCGTGGCGGTAACGGCCAGCTTTTACGAGCTCAATGGGATGTTCGGCAAACCTGCGAAGACAGTATCGGTTGAAGATATGAACAAAGCCATCGCACAGCGCGGAGCCTCTACACGATGATTGGCCTGGACACCAATGTTCTGGTTTTTGTGCGAGGCTGGCTGCACCCTCGGGTCGGACACTTTGACTGCTGCGTTCTATGTGTGTAACCGAGGGCTGAAAAAACTGCGCTGAGCTGTCGGCGACTGAGTGATGAACAAAGACTCAGAACCTTTCATATCCCATCACATAACGCCATTGACCCACGACCAGTCCTCCCATGGGTATGCGGCCCATCCGTATGCGCTTGATAGATACGACAGACAGTCCTACCCTTTCGCAAAGCAGCGTAATCAGCCGTGGAGATAGTTCTTTACTAGCGAAGCGCAGACGCGTTTCATTTTGCCAGCTGACCTTGGCCGGTACAGAGGGTTTACCATTGAAGTTGATGCTCTGGTTCAGAAGCTCCAGGCCACCTTCAATAATCTGACCACTGACCTTGACCACAAATTCCTGCTCTACACGGGACAAATCATCAACCAGCTTGCGCTTGACGCGCCAATCTTGGGTAAAGATCAGCATGCCACTGGCAGCATTTTCCAGCGGATCAAGCATGACCAATTCTTTCAGATGCCGCTTCAGAAAACGCATACCCGAACGGTCTTCCGCCGCTTGATTTTCGGCCACAATCAGCTCGGGCACGTTCGCCACTAACATGCCAGCTGGCTTATGCAGCAGTATGGTGACGTCTTCAATCGGCGACAGGTCAGCACCCGGCAGCAAGGCGATCTGCTCCTGCCCCGTGACCCGAAAGCCAGGCTCTTCGACAACGACACCATCTACCGTAACGCCAGCGCCTTCGATATACAAAGTCGCCTCTGCACGCGAACAATTGAAGAGTTCAGCAACGCGTTTTGCAAGACGGATTGAATCAGACATGAAAACCAACCTAAGTAAAACTGACTATTGTGAAACTGTTGCTGGGTGAATTCAGATAAGAATCACAACGATTATCTAAGACCATAAAACTCAATTTAACAATTGCTGTAGCCGTATTTGCTTTTCACGCTCTTCCTGCTCGGCCAGCGCAATCTCATGCATCACTGCACCCACATCAGCGGGACGCGTATCAATCTCGACCTGACCGGTCAGAACATAATCAGGCGTCAGCAAACCGTCCCCATACAGTTGCCAGATCTCTTTACCGTATTGAGTAGAAGCGAGTTTAGGTGCGCACACACTGAAAAAATTTCGCAAATTATTGACATCACGTTCGAGCATAGCACCAGCTTCGGTATTACCAGCAGCGTCAATTGCCTGCGGCAAATCGATAATTACAGGGCCCGTTGCGTCGACCAGAATATTGTATTCAGACAGGTCACCATGAACTACGCCTGCGCACAGCATCAACACAACCTGCTTTAACAACTGTGCGTGGTAATCCAGTGCCATCGCTTCAGTTAATGGCACATCATTTAAACGGGGTGCGGCATTGCCATTTGCGTCCGTCAGTAGTTCCATCAGCAGCACGCCTTCGACACAGATATACGGTTTCGGCACACGTACACCCGCTGCAGCAAGCCGGTAGAGCGCATCGACTTCGGCGTTTTGCCAAACCTCTTCCTGCATCTTGCGGCCATAGCGCGTTCCTTTTTCCATTGCACGCGCCTGCCGACTGTTTTTGACTTTACGGCCTTCCTGATATGACGCCGCCTGACGGAAACTGCGCTGACTGGCTTCTTTATAAACTTTCGCGCAGCGGATCTCCTGGTCACAACGCACAACATAAACCGTCGCTTCTTTGCCGCTCATCAGCTGTCGCTCTACAGAGTCGATCAAGCCTTCGTCAACCAGCGGCTGGATTCTTTTTGGGATTTTCATAGGTGAAGTAGCTTGAAGCCTAGGTTTCTCTTAACCACTGGCGACCATCGCCTTGATATCCTTCATTAATAGAAACAAATGAAATGGATCCGAGAGACTGGGTTCAAACTCCCAATTCAGGTACCACTGTCTGGTGGTTTCATCCATGGCATGCACGAGTAGCGCGCGAATCCTTGCAATGTTAGCGGCCTGCGCAGTTCGCAGCAATGCATCCTTGAGTAAGGCCTTGCCAAGCCCTGCGCCTTGGTGCTTAAGATCCACGGCAAGCCTAGCCAAAATCATTACTGGCACTTAGTGTTGTGGAAAAACTTTGGTAACACGTGGTGCGGCCGCAGTCGGCTCAACGCCGCCGACTGCCAGGCTGTAGAAACCAACGACCAAGGACGAATGGCAACTCACATACGTCTGTGCACTATTTGATTTTTGATTGACGAGCGCAAAGCGCTGCAAAAATTGATTCAGTGCAGGCTGGCCACAATCAAAGGATTTAACGGCGTCCGAGCCAGCCAGTTTGCGAACTGGCTCGTAGACTGACGAACTCAACCAAGCATCCTTGGCTCAGACAAAAGGTTCTTGAGCTGGGGTTTGTCAGTTACCGGCTTATCAAGTGCCGCCTGAAACGCCAGCCACTGCTCCTCACTCAGATCAAAGCGGGGGCGATCAGCTAGGGTTTGGTTGGCCGCATTTATGCCAGCATCGAGCAGAAATTCACTGACGTTTTTGTGTGCCACACGCGCCGCCTCTTTAAGCAATTGCTTGACGGGTGCGCTAGCGCGCACATCGATGTGCTCGGATTTGGAATGCGTGGTGGCGTCCATAAGGGCCCTCTTTTTCCTAAGATGGCCCATCATACCGTCCGGACAATGTCCCGACGGGTATATTTAGCATGAATATCCTTAGTAAACAGCAAACACCTCCAGAGCTGCGACCATAATGCCCTTGGCCTCTAACTGGTTGCGCGAACGGCGATTCCAACCTTCGAGTACGAACTCACAGGCAAAGAAACCGATCTATTTACGGTACCTAACAAACATCTACTGATTCTGCTTCCGCGCCCTGAGTTTCACGAGATCAAGTCTTCAAGGCTGGCACTTTCATTTAGATCGTCAACTCGACAGCCAGCAGATGTTCAACAATACCTTCCTTGGACGTAAGCACGTCATAAAATGTAAACCAATTCATCCTTTTAACCCCGAGGAAATCCATGGAAGTCACACTCAGAAAATATGGCAACAGCACGGTCGCGGTACTACCGCCCGCTGTGCTCAGGGATCTTGGCTTGTCGGTTGGGCAAATCATGACCTTAAACACCACCAATAATGGTCAGATCGTGCTGGCCAAAAAGCGAAAATACATTCTGGCCGATCTGATAGCACAATGCGATCCAAAAGCTCCACCGCCAGCTGACCTCGCGCTATGGTATTCAGCGAAACCCGTCGGACAAGAGGTCTGGTAATGGCAGTTTTTGATCGAGGTGACGTGCTTAGCTTAACTCTCGACCCAGCTATCGGCCACGGACAACGAGGTACTCGGCCAGCGCTAGTATTGACCACTAAGGAATTCAATCGTTTGGGTGACGTGCTCATTGCTCCAATCACTCAGGGTGGAGAATTCTCACGTTATGCCGGCTTTGCAGTGAGCCTGATGGGCACAGGTTGCAAAACACAAGGGGTAGCTTTGCTGAACAAGATCAGAATGCTCGATCTCAATGCAAGAAAAGCGAGAAAGGTTGAGCGCGTACCACAAGCAGTTCTTGATGACGCTTTGAGCCGCCTTACAGCTTTGCTCGATGGCTAGTAGAGCTTGATACTAATCCCTCACGTGTTGTCCGCAGGTACAACGCTGTCTTTCTCTCAATAATAAAATGCCCGCTGAATCAAGCGGGCATTTTATTCATTACTGGCGGGGCAGAATCGATGGTCCCACTAAATCGCTAAGTTTCTGGACGCCCTCTTTCTGGTGGGGTCGGGGATTCTAATTCGCTACCATGTTTGAAATTCCATCCAGACTTTAAATTGACTTATTCAACGAGTATGCAAACAGCTAAAACG
>JAIXYM010000117.1 GCA_027490255.1 Oxalobacteraceae bacterium
CGAATGCAAGATAGCCCGCTGCGCATCACATAGCATTCGTACTTTGTCTGAGGCCAGAGTTTGCTGATGTTCGAGAAGCGCGCGCTCATTACGATCGATTTCTGCTTTCAGCGATGCGCGCCATGCATCAGGATCTGGCCTCAGTCTGGGCAGATGTCGATGAAAATCAGCGATACGCGCGGCCACACGCTGCATGACGGCTGCATCCGCAGCACCATGCATCAGTGCATGGGCCAGCATGCCGGACTCGGGCAAGCGTCGCATTTGCACCAGACAGTCGATGCGTTCCTGCGATTGTCCGAAGCACAGCTCGCCATTGGAATCGCGCGAAAGTGCTTCTACGCTCAGATACACCGTTGGTGCGAGTCGGCGATTTAGTCGCAGCTCTTCATGACAATAAAAACAGCGTGTATCAACAGCCCGAAAATCCACGTAGTCAGTGCATACGGGCTTTTTGAGTTTGAACGCGCGGTCGCCCGCCAGAAAGACCCAAGACATATGGGTTTCGATCACCTCGACCTGAGTGACGCCGGCGCCATAAATGTGAGGTTGGCGTAGGAAAGTAAGGGTGGCTTCTGTGGAAATGGACATCATCTTCGCGCAGTCTTCTGAAAGCGCAGGCCTAGTTGCGCCGCCGCGGCACGACTCAAGGGTATCTGCGGCTCATGTTTCCATCCCTGTAATTAGAGGGTGTCGGGGACGCCGATCTGAGACCAAAACCACGTAGAATTGCTCATTGGCAAGTAACGGGCTGTCAGGTCAGCGGCGGGCGGGCTCATGGCCGATATTCCGGGTTTTGCGGGGCGGCGGTTTGCCAATTCGCAATGGCTTGAACCCGAGGCGCTGCTTTGCAAGAGCAGACCAGCAAAACCATGGCATGCCGCATGACCCAACGATCCACAGAGATTCGAACGATGTCAGGAAATTCAACGATGCCGAACTTCAGTCCAAATTTGTCGAAGCGCATGGCCGTCTTTGATATCTGCCGCCGCTTGATCAAACAAGCCGGTGGACTGGGTACCGCGCTAGTGCTGACTTTGCTGGCACTGACTATGATGGCGCTGACTCTGCCGGCGCTCGCAGCGGACAAGCAGATCGTCATCAAGTTCAGCCATGTGGCGGCAATGGGTACGCCCAAGAGCAAAGCCATCGAGCATTTCAAGCTGGTCGCCGAGCGCAACACGAGTGGCAAGGTTAGGGTGGACGTCTATCCCAACAGCACACTCTACAAAGACAAAGAAGAGCTGGAGGCGCTACAGATGGGCGCGGTGCAGATGCTGGCACCGACGCTGTCCAAATTCGGTCCTTTGGGCATACGCGAATTCGAAGTCTTCGATCTGCCTTTTTTGTTTGACGATAGGGCTGCGCTGCGGCGTGTGGTTGACGGGCCGGTCGGGCAGCGGCTATTCGGCATTCTGGAGACCAAGGGCGTTCGGGGTCTGGCGTATTGGGATATGGGTTTCAAGATGATGTCGGCCAATCGTCCGATTCGCGTACCCGCCGATATGCGCGGATTGAAAGTACGCATACAAGGATCCAAAGTCATTGACGAGCAAATGCGCACGCTCGGTGCTAATCCGCAGGTGATGTCCTTCTCTGAGATGACGCAGGCCTTGCAATCTGGCGTGGTCGATGGTGCTGAAAACCCGCCGCTGAATTTTTATTCGCAGAAGGTATACGAGGTGCAGAAACATCTCGCCGTGACCGAGCATGGCTATATGGGCTTTGCAGTGATAGTCAACAAGCGGTTCTGGGATGGCTTGGCGCCCGAGATTCGCTCCGGTCTGGAAGCGGCACTGGCCGAAGCCACACGAATGAACAACGCCCTCACCGAGAGCGAAAGTGCCGAGGCAATGCAGGCCATTGCCAAGACCGGTAAAACCACGATTTACAAACCAACGCCGCAGGAAATGGCGCAGTGGCGTCAGGCGCTACTGCCTGTGCACAAAAAAATGGAAGAACGGATCGGCAAGGATTTGCTGGCGGGGGTGTATCAAGCACTGGGTAAAGGGGCTGGACAGAAATAGCGGCTATATTCATGCCCAAGAGCAAGATCGATAAATTTTAGAGATTCGGCGAAAGTCGCTGGATCCCGGCGTACGCCGGGAGCGAGTGGGGAATTCGGATCGCATGCGATCCGCCCACGCAGCAGTCATCACATGCAGGTGATGACGGTGGTTGTTGAGGCGACTGAATAGTTATGCAGGCGACTGGGATGACGGTGGTTGTTGATGCGACTGAATAGTTATTGAGTCACCTGCATGTAATGACCTTGGAATTTGTGAGTCGCCTCAAAAACTATCGTCATCCCGGCGTACGCCGGGATCCAGTGGCTTTCATTGCAAACAAGTAGCCTAACGCTTAACTGAAGGAGATGAGTTCATGGATCTAGGAATCAGCGGTAAAAATGCTTTGGTGTGCGGTGCCAGTAAGGGTTTGGGGCGTGCTTGCGCCGAGGCGCTGGCGAAAGAGGGCGTGAATGTCACGCTGGTCGCGCGCAATGCCGCGACCTTGGAAGCGACAGCGAATGAGATACGCCAGCTCGCGGGCGCCCAGGTGAAAGTCACCGTTGTGGCCGCCGATATCACCACGCCGGAAGGTCGCAAGCAAGCGCTCGCGGCTTGTCCGCAGCCGGACATTCTGGTCACCAATGCCGGTGGCCCGCCGCCCGGAGATTTCCGTAATTGGGAACGTGAACAATGGATCGCTGCTGTTGATGCCAACATGCTCACCCCCATCGAACTCATACGCGCAACGGTCGATGGCATGATGGGGCGGGGTTTTGGTCGCATCATCAACATCACCTCCAGTGCAGTCAAAGCGCCGATCGATATTCTGGGTCTCTCGAATGGTGCGCGCGCCGGACTGACGGGTTTCATCGCTGGCGTCTCGCGCACCACGGTGCACAAGAACGTCACCATCAACAATCTGCTGCCCGGCCCATTCGAGACAGATCGTCTCTGGTCAACCTTCGAGGCCGCAGCCAAATCCACCGGTAAGGATCTTGATTCACTGGTGTCAGCGCGGCGTGATTCAAATCCTGCCAAGCGCTTCGGTACGCCGGCCGAGTTCGGCGCTTTTTGTGCTTTCCTGTGCAGTGCGCACGCCAGCTACATGACCGGGCAGAACATTCTGCTGGACGGCGGCGCTTATCCAGGCACGTTCTGAGCGAGCATTTTCTGAGCCGCCCCGCCAGCGCAGGCTACAGCGCTTTTCCGATCTCGGTCATGCACGCGATCACGCGTTATGTGTTCGCTGTCTTGCTGGGGCTGCTCTCCGCAGCTGCCCTAGCGGATCCTGCCGACCACATTCTCGAGCGCGCCTACGTCGTTGATGAGAGCGGCAAGCTCACTCTGGATGAAATTCGCAAGATGCCTGTGCAGCGTTACGAGGGGGTGCTCAGTCGTGGCTTTACCGAATCAGCCACCTGGATACGCATCACCGTCGCACCAGTGCAAGGGATTAGTACTGGAGAGCAGCTGGCGGTCAGGGTGCGTCCTGTCTATCTGGACGAGATCCGCCTGTTTGATCCCTTGGACACCAGCGGTCGGGTTCGCATCGCGGGTGACCGCACCGAATGGCATGCCAGCGAATTCAAGTCGCTCAACCACGGCTTTCTGATACCCGCAGCAGATGCGCCGCGCGATATCTGGTTGCGGCTCAAGACCACCAGCACCAGCTTGATTCATGTGCAGGTGCTCACGATGGAAGAAGCGCAGCATGCCAACCGCATGCAGGAAATGGTCTACGGACTCATGATGGGTACGCTGCTGCTCTTCTTTTTGTGGGCGGTGCTGCAATGGTCCTTGCAGCGGGAAGTGCTGATGGCGGTTTTTACGGTCAGTCAGCTCAAAGCGATTGCCTATGCGCTGGTCTATGTCGGCTATGCGCGCCTGCTTGGCGGCGAGTACTTCAGCGCTGCCTCGATCGACACTTTCTCTTGCGTGGTGTATTGCGCCTATGTGGCGGTCGGTATCATTTTTCACTATTTCATGCTGCGCGAATTCAAGCCTTGGATGCCCGGCCTGCGCTTGATGCTGGCGGCAGGGATCCTTGCCTTCGTGGTCGAGATGGGGTTGATGGCAACCGGCAGCACGCTGGCGGCCATGCGCTTGAACCTCACGGTGGTCGCGGTGGGTCCCTTGCTATTCGCGACGCTTAGTTTGACTTGCCGCGCATGGTCCGCGGCGGCAGAAGAGGATAGACCTGTCATTCCGCGATGGATGTTGGTCGGCTTTTACTCGGTGCTGGCCGTGGCACTGATCGTTGCCACCTCGCCGGCCCTCGGGCTTGCCAAGGGACCCGAGTTCAACCTGCATATGTTTCTGATCCACGGCATGTTGACCGGCGTGATCCTAGTCGTGCTGCTGCAGTTGCGCGCCTACCGTATCGAAGAAGCGCGTAACCGCGCTTACCTGCGCGCCCGATCGGCCGCGCAACAAATCGAGATCGAAAAGCAGAAGTCTCAGCTGCAAGGGCGTTTCATGGAAATGCTCGCGCATGAGGTCAAGACCTCGCTGTCTGTGCTGCATATGGTGTTCGGTGTCTCCCGGCTCAACCCCGAAATGCTCGAGCACGGCCGACGCACCGTCAATAACATCAACCAGTTGATCGAGCGCTGCCTGCAGGCCGAGAAGTTCGACGACGACGAAATTATTTCTCATTTTGAAAACTTTCCGCTGGAGGCGCTGATCGAAGACCTGCTTTCCAAGCAACCCGATCGGGCTCGGATCAGCGTCGAGCAGGACGGGTTGGCTACCGTTAACAGCGACTGGCAGATTTTTAAATCAGTGCTATCCAACTTGGTCGACAATGCATTAAAGTATTCGTTACCGGGAAGCACTATCTTGCTCAAAGTAAAATCCGCGCCCCTCGGCGAGCGGGCGGGTTGCGAGATCAGTGTTGAGAACTTGGTCCAGTCAGGACCCGGTTCTACAGGTTTCCCGGATCGTGACGAACTATTCAGGAAGTACTACCGCGCCGATGGCGCCCGAAAGCATTCCGGCTCGGGATTGGGTCTTTATCTAGTCGCGAACTTCATGCGACTGTTGAAGGGTGAAGTCCGGTACGAGCCGCTGGAGAAAAGTGTCAGGTTTACCGTATGGCTACCAAGCTAAATATTACTGTCGTCGAGGATCATGATTCGCTGCGCGCCGTGACCATTGAGGCTCTGCGCCAGCAGGGTCACAAGGTGCAAGGCATCGCCTGCGCCGAGGCGATTGACGATGAGGCCGCGAGCGCGCCCTCGGACTTGTTCATTATCGATCTCAATCTGCCGGGCGAGGACGGCTTGTCGCTGTCCAAACGCATCCGGCGTGGCAATCCACGCGCCGGCATCATCATGGCCACCGGCCGTACTCATGTGGGCGACCGCATTGCCGGCTACGAAAGCGGGGCGGACGTCTATTTGTCCAAGCCGGTCGAAATGGAAGAATTGCTGGCGGCAGTCTCAGCCGTCAGTCGCCGGGCCGATTTGTGGCAATCGCGGCCGCAGGTCGAAGGCGAAGAGGGCTTCACCGTCGACTCCCGTTCGCTGACCTTGTCCGGACCGAAGGGTGCAACCGTAATCTCGACCAGCGAACTGCGGATGCTGCTCGCGTTTTCGACCAGCCATGCTCGACAGCTCGAGTACTGGCAGATCATGGAGCTGCTCGGGCACTCGCCCGACGATTTCCGCAAGGCCAGCCTGGAGGTCAAGATTGTCCGCCTCCGCAAAAAGCTGGTACAGGTCGGCGCCGACCTCAACTGCCTGCGCTCAATACGGCTGGTCGGGTATCAGCTCTGCATACCCCTCAAGATTACCTAAGGCTGTCGTTCGGAAATTGGCTTGCTGTTTCAGGCGAGGAGGCTGGTCGTCTTTTGCCTGCAACTTAATGATTCAAGCTGGTTGAGTGCAACGAAAGACGCTGGATCCCGGCGTGCGCCGGGAGCGAGTGGGGAATTCAGATCGCACGCGATCTGCCCACGCAGCAGTCATCACATGCAGGTGATGACGGTAGTTGTTGAGGCCACCGCAGAATTCCCACCGTCATCACCTGCATGTGATGACTGCTGTTCGGAAATTGGCTTGCCGTTTCAGGCGAGGGGGCCGGTCGTCTTTTGCCTGCAACTTAATGATTCAAGCTGGTTGAGCGCAACGAAAGACGCTGGATCCCGGCGTGCGCC
>JAIXYM010000096.1 GCA_027490255.1 Oxalobacteraceae bacterium
AGCTAAAGGCCTTGCAGGGCGAGCAGCCACTGGTACATGACGCCGTCAATCGTCGCGTGATTGCCGAAGTGCTGTCCGATTGGACGGGCATTCCTCTGGGTCGCATGCTCGACGATGAGCAACAAGCCGTGCTGCATTTACATGAGCGACTGCAGGCACGCATCATCGGGCAAGATCAGGCGCTGGATACAATTGCGCGCCGCGTGCGCAGCTATCGCGCCGGACTTGATGATCCGATCAAGCCTGTGGGTGTGTTCATGCTGGTCGGACCCAGCGGCGTCGGTAAAACAGAAACAGCCTGTCAGCTTGCCGATCTGTTGTACGGCGGTCAGCAAAATATGATCACGGTGAATATGTCCGAGTACCAAGAAGCCCATTCGGTATCGGGACTGAAAGGTGCGCCGCCGGGTTATGTCGGTTATGGTCGGGGCGGCGTGTTAACCGAAGCCGTACGTAGACAACCCTATAGCCTGATACTGCTCGATGAAATGGAAAAAGCACATCCTGATGTGCTGGAACTTTTTTATCAGGTCTTCGACAAGGGCACGATGGATGATGCGGAAGGTACCAGCATCGATTTCCGAAATACGCTCATCCTCCTAACGTCGAATGCAGCACAAGAAGTGGTTGTCGATACCTGTCGTCAGCAGCCACAGGCGAGTCTGGAATCCATGACGGCTGCGCTGCGTCCAGCCTTGCTGCGTCAATTTCCTTCAGCGTTTCTGGGACGAGTCATTCTGGTGCCTTACCGACCCATTGCAGATGCGCAGCTTCGCAACATCGTGGATATCAAGCTCTCGCAGCTGGCCGCGCGCATCCTGCAAAATCACGGCGCACATTTTGTTTGGCATGACGCAGTCGCTGATGCCATCGTCGCACGCTGCCACGAAGTCGAAAGCGGTGCGCGAAATATCGATCACATCGTGACGCAAACCCTGCTGCCCGAGCTGGCATCGCAGGTGCTGCAGCATATTGCCGATGGCCGTGCATTCAACGAAGTGGTGTTATCGCTCGATAGCCATCTCAACTTCAAGTTTGCTCTGCATAACAAGGAGTCGGCGCGATGAGAACCGGCTTCAATCAAGATCATGCGCTGCTGTCAGTCAGCTCCGCTTTTGGCGCTAACGTGCTGCTGCTGGAGGAATTCTCCGGTACCGAGTCGCTGTCCGAGACCTTTGAGTTCCATCTGTCGATGAAGTCTTCGCAGATTGCACTGGATCCCAACACCATCATTGGCACGGTGGCAACGGTCACAGTAAAACACCCCGATGGCATGACCCGTCATTTCAGCGGTGTGATCCGTCGTTTCACACAGGCTGGCATGGATGCCGACTTTGCCTTTTACAGCGCCGAGATGGTACCTGCGCTGTGGCTGCTGTCGCTGTCGCGCGACCGCATGATTTTTCAAAATAAAACTGTGGTGCAGATCATCGAGTCCATCCTCAGTGCGCACAGCGTTAGCTTCGATAAAAAACTGAAAGCTTCGTATACGCCAATCGAGTATTGCGTTCAGTACGATGAAACACCACTGGATTTCATCATGCGACTGATGGCGCAGGAAGGTATTTTCTACTATTTCACCTTTAGCGGTTCGGCGCATACGATGGTACTGGCCGACGATCCGAGTGCATTTGCTGATTGCGAGAAGTCGACGCTTATTCTGCGTGGGCGTAGCGACAGCCACAACTTCCCTGACAGCGTGTTGCGCTTTGAAGCCAGCGGTCAATTAGTCACGCAGACCTTCACTGGTGCTGATTATGACTATCCTGCGCCAAGCACTGCCTTGATGGCCAACGCAGCAGGCACCAAGGGGCGCGGTACCTTCTATGACTATCCGCATCTGCGGCAGACACTGGATGCCGGAAAAAAAATTCTGGGTGTGCGCGTGCAGGCCAGTCAGGTTGATGCGTCGACTGTTGAGGGAGAGAGTGTCTGCAACAGCCTGCATGCGGGTGGCGCATTCACGCTGACGGCACATCCGAACAGCAAGCTCAATCTGCGCTACGCCCTGCGTCGAGTCACGCATCGCGCCACACCGTCGACCTACACCAATCATTTCGAAGCGTTTGCGGCGTCAGCCACCTTTCGTCCGCCTCGCAGCATCCCTCAACCGGTGGTGCCCGGCAGTCATTCTGCGGTAGTCGTAGGTCCGAGCGGCGAGGAGATATGGACCGATACCATGGGTCGGGTGAAGGTGAAATTTCACTGGGATCATTCGGACACGAAAAACGATACCTCCTCATGCTGGGTACGGGTATCTCAAACCTGGGCCGGCAATGGCTGGGGTAGTCTGTTTATTCCACGGATTGGACAAGAAGTCATCATCAACTACCTCGATGGCAATCCGGATCGCCCCATCATTACCGGTTGCGTCTACAACGGTGAACGCGCTACGCCTGTCGATTTACCCAAAATGCAAACGCAAAGTGTATTGCGCTCACGCCCGACAAAAACGGGGAATGGCATTTCAAAGACCACAGCCATTGAAGCGGGTCGCATGCATGGCAATGAGATTCGCTTCGAAGACAAAAAAGGTGACGAAGAGCTTTATTTTCATGCCGAGCGCGATCTAAAAATTGACGTGGAAGATGATCTTGAGACAACGCTCTACAAAGGATCAGAAGAGCACCTGATAAAAAAAGGTGATCGCACGATTGAGGTCACCCAGGGTAATGAATCGCACTCCGTTGGCGGTACGCGCGATGTGAGTGTGACCGGAGATGAGACCCATGAGAACACGGGTAATTTCTCGCATACGGTTGAGAAAAATTACACCTTAGAAGTGACCAAGGACATGCTACAAACCATCAAAGGGAAGTCAACCATCAAGGTCACCGGCGATCTGGTTATTGATGTCACCGGCAGCATTACCTTCAAGTCAGGCAAGACGATTTCCATGACCTCGGCTACCGCTACGACGATCAAGGCCGGAACCGAACTCAAGAGCGAGGCAGGTACTTCCTTTGGCATCAAGGCAGGCGCTGATCTGAAAGCCGAAGCATTGTCGATTGCCGGCAAGGCTTCGGCCTCGGCAGAGATTAACGGCGGTGGCATGCTGACCCTCAAGGGTGGCATGGTGAAAATCAATTGAGAACCTACTGATCATGAGCGACGACATTCTCAATATCTCTCCGACCGAGGCAGTACGTATCGTTGGGGACGATGGCGGCCTGCGTCAATCCGTGAGCATGCGCAGCGGTCAGTTACATGGCCCAACCGAGAGCTATGACGAATACGGTCGTCTGCTCCAGCGAGCTGCCTACAGTGACGGACAGCGTCATGGCAGTAGCGAATATCACTTTAATGATCGTCTGCAGATGAAGCAGCAATATGAGCAGGGTCAGGCGCATGGTCTCACCACCGCGTATGACGGTGCCGGCAATGTGGCCGCCGAACTGAACTTTGTGAAGGGCCTACTACAAGGTGAAGCGCGTTATTACACACATGGCCGCTTGGTTCGTCGTGCGCAGTACAAGGACGGAAAACTGGATGGTGTCATTGAAGACCTGACCAGCGATGGAACAGTAATTCAGCGCACCACCTACAAAGACAATGTGCTGCACGGCCCCATGATTCGTTACTGGACCAATGGGCAGGTGATGGAGCGCAGCAGTTTTGACAAGGGATTGAGTGTGGGTGATGCAGCGCGCTTTGATCAGAACGGTAAACCGCAAGGCGGCGAGGCACCACGTATGGGGGAACGGTTCGAAAAACTGTTCAGGGGGAGCTAATGGGCAAACTCGTTTGTTCTGGCGCGATGTTGAAATGCTCGTTCGGTATGGCACCGGGGACGCTAAACGTGCTGCCAATGAATTGCGTGATGTCGGGCGCACCATCGGCCAACATCATGGATAACGTACCCATGATGAACATCATGCCCTTTGGCATGTGCCAGTCCATGGCCAATCCCATGGTTGCTGCCGCTACTGCAGCGGCCTTGGGTGTGCTCACACCCATGCCCTGCATACCGATGACGGTGGCGCCTTGGGTGCCGGGCTCGCCAACCGTACAGATCGCCAACATGCCCGCCTTGAATGATGGCTCGAAACTGATGTGCAATTGGGGAGGATCGATTGAGGTATCGATGCCCGGCCAAATGACCGTGGAGGTCGCATGAAAATTACGCTACTGATGACGCCGCGTCTGATCATGATTTGCACAGTGTGCTCTGTGCTGCTGGTGGCACTCTTGATCATGCTCGGCTTTGAGTTAGGCCACGAATCTGCCAAGGCCGATTACGAAGCCAAAATGCAAGCCACGGCCGATAACAAGAGCGCAGTGACCTATTCGCCTGTCGTGCTCCCAACAGCTAGCTCGGTGATGTACAACGCAACCGCGCCGGGGAAAGGCAAATAGTGATGACTGCCGCAATCTCCCGCTGGCTGCCAGTGCCACTACTCATTCTCATGCTGAGTCTGAGTAGTTGCAGCACGGTGAAGAGTACGCTTTTCCCACCGGGTGTGAAGCCCGACTGGGATCAGGTATCGCTAACCACAGCGGCGGGCTCGAATCGGGATTTTCCGGTCGCTGTTGACATTGTTCTAGTCATGGATGAGGCACTGGCCAGAAAAATCTCAACCATGAAAGCCGCTGACTGGTTCGCTGCACGTGCCGGATTGATCAAAGCCAATCCGGGTGATCTGGATATCGAAAGTCTCGAGCTGGTACCGGGTGCGACGATTACTTTGCCCGGCAAACGATTTTCAGAGAAACGTGTATTCCTTGCCGTGATCGTGGCGGACTATCTCACCGCAGGTGAACACAATGTGCGAGTCGATACCTTCAAAGGCAAGCTCAGGGTTGAATTGGGTGCGACCGATTTTTCGGTCAGCGCTTCGGAGAAATAAATGAATTATCAGATCCAGTTTTTTGGAGCAAACGCATGAAATGTCCTGATCGTATTCAGTGGCATGAGGGCATGCTGCTCTCGCCACAGCATTTCCAGCTGGAGTCAGCGCGTATTGATGCGCTCATCGCATGGCACACGCTGACGGGCACGCCCTACGCATGGGGCGTGAAGCGCCTGAAATTTGATCTGGCACTGCTAGCCTCGGGTACCGTGCGTGTACTGGAACTCGAAGCGATCCTGCCGGATGGCACCGCGATTGCGCTCTCGCATGACGAGACGCAAGCCATTGATCTGTCCATCCGTCTCGATTCGATCAAAGATGTGCTGTCACAGGGACCGCAAACGATCTGGCTGTGTCTTCCAGTTTCACGCAACATGAAAATGCCCGAGATGGCCCCGCGTTTTCTGTCAGTGAAGACTGATCCCGTCGAAGATGAAGTTTCAGAAGCAGCACCCGCAGATATCCCGCGCCTGATACCCAACCTTTCGCTGGCCGTCGGTCAGGCGCCACCCGCGCTGATGGTCAGCATGGCTATTGGTGGTGTGCTTGAAGATGATGGCGTGATCAAACTGGATAACAGTTTGCCCGCCCTGCTCGATTTGCATGCGGTACCCGAACTGCTGGAGCAGTTTCGCGATATGGTGCATCTGCTGCGCAGTAAAGCGGCATTCGTAGCGCGACAGGCCGCGGGCGTCTCGGTTGCCGAGCAACGTGCAGAGCGTCTGATCTTGTTACAGCGGCTCTCGTGCATGGTGCCTGCCTTACCGGTACTGGAGGCGCATTTACAGAGCCCAGTGATCTCGCCCTACCCGCTCTATCTAGCGCTGTGCAATTTGCTGGGACCGCTGTCGCTGCTGCGCCCGGGTGCTCTGCCCATCACACCGCCCCCGTACGATCACGCACAACCACATCGCACGTTGCTGCCACTGCTCAAAGAGTTAAGCGAGAACTTGTCCGAAGTCAGTCAAGATTACCGCGAGATTAATCTTGAATGGATGAACGGCGCCTTTGAGCTGGTACTGCGCCCTGAGTGGATCGGCAAGCGACTGGTGATCGGTGTCAAAGGCGGACGACCTGCTGAGATCGAGCGATG
>JAIXYM010000144.1 GCA_027490255.1 Oxalobacteraceae bacterium
CCGAAGCACTGGAAGCTGAAATTGGCAAGGAAGTCTGTGTCAGTGATTGGTTGACCATCAGTCAGGAGCGCGTGAACAAGTTCGCTGAAGCGACTGATGATCCGCAGTGGATTCATGTCAATATCGAACGTGCCAAGCGCGAATCGCCGTTTGGCGGCACGATTGCCCATGGGTTTCTGACGCTGTCGTTGTTGCCGAAGTTTTTCGAGTCGCAGGTCGAACTTCCGTTCGGCAAGATGAGTATCAATTACGGTACCAACAAGGTGCGTTTTCCATCGCCTATGCTGGTCGGTGGTCGAGTGCGTGGACGGTTTTCTCTGCTGTCGGTTGAGCGTCTGGCAGATTGTGTGCAGAGTGTGTGGAAAATGACCGTCGAGCAGGAGGGTAGTGACAAGCCAGTTTGTGTGGCTGAGTCGGTGTTGCGTAGGTATTTTTAGTCGGGTGTGTTTGTCCTCAGACCAGTAATCTATCTCACGTTATTTGAGTAAAGCCACTGGATCCCGGCCTGCGCCGGGATGACGTATCAGGAGTAGTTGGTCTCAAAATCGTCATCACCTGCATGTGATGACCGCTGCGTGGGCGGGTCGCATGCGACCCGAATTCCCCACTCGCTCCCGGCGCAGGCCGGGATCCAGCGGTTTTCGTTCTGGACCAGCTGACCTAAAAAACAGAAAACCCACTGCTACCTAGCGCTATGTCGTACGCGACAACTGATCAGCAAGGTCGTTAAAATCCTGCGCATTCAGATCAAATACACTCAGATCACCCACAGCTTTTGCTACCTCAACACCATACTCATGCGGCCTATGGACATAAGCCGTCTGCAGACCGCAGCCTTGCGCTGCCTGCAAATCATCTTCATGGGTGGCGACCATCATTACGTCCTGTGCTTTCAGGTCAAAGAGTTCAGCCACGCCCAGATAGGTTTCGGGGTCTGGTTTGTAGTGCCGAAAAACTTCCGCCGAGAGAATCAAATCCCACGGCAGTTGCGCGTGCTTGGCCATGTTGGCAAGCAGTGACAGATTTCCATTCGACAGCGTGACGATGGTGAATTCGGATTTCAGACGGGTCAGTCCGGCCACGGTATCAGGCCAGGGGTCGAGGCGGTGCCAGGCGCGATTGAGATGCTGACGAGTTGCTTCGTCGAGATCGATCCCGAAATCAATCAGTAGACGATCCAAAATCAATCGATGCAGATCATCGATTTTTGTCCAGCCTAGTTTACCGCTGCGGACTTCAGCCATCGCAGGCTGGTAGCCGGCACGCCAAGCAGTGGCGAATGCATCGCCATCAATTCCTGGAATGATCGATTGGGCTTCACGGCTGATCGATCCGTGCCAGTCAACGACGGTGCCAAAGACATCAAAGGCTAATACGCTGGGGTGGCGCATTAGATTAACGTTTCTGATACTGCGTGCCACCAAATAGCATCTCGCGCGCCTTGTCATCCACCAGCGGCTTGCGCAAATGGGTGAGAACTTCTACACCACGTTGCACCGCTGGGCGCTCGGCGATTTCATCATGCCAGCGTTTAGCATGCGGATAATCTGCCCAGTCGATACCCTGATTTTTCCAGGAACGTGTCCACGGAAAGCAGGCGATGTCGGCGATGGTGTATTCATCACCGGCGATGAAACGATGCTTTGCCAATTGGCGATCCATCACGCCGTAAAGACGTTTTGCTTCATTGGTGTAGCGCGTTACGGCATAGTCAATCTGCTCCGGTGCATAGATGCGAAAGTGATGCGCTTGTCCCAGCATGGGGCCAAGGCCACCCATCTGAAACATCAACCATTGCAGTACGGTGAATTTTTCTTTGTCGGTTGTGCCTAGAAAGCGATTTACCTTGCTGGCTAAGTAAACGAGGATCGCACCCGATTCAAACAAGGATATCGGTTGTCCATCCGGGCCATCTGGGTCAACGATAGCGGGGATTTTGTTGTTAGGTGAGATGGCAAGGAATTCAGGTTTGAACTGATCACCCTGACCAATATCGATGTTGTGTGCACGATAGGGGAGCCCACATTCTTCGAGCATGATGTGTACTTTGTGGCCGTTTGGCGTGGCCATGGAATACGCTTCGATCATTGGGTTTCTCCTCGGTTAAAGTCGCTGGCTAGTTATCGATCCGCACTGCTGTACGAAACATTATTTAGACAAAGGCACTTGGCGCAGATTGTTTCGCAAGTCTCTTGGTTTAAATTTACGAGCAAAAATTTTTTCGGGTAGTCAACGAAAGACACTGGATCCCGGCTTTCGCCGGGATGACGGTGGGAATTTTATGGTCGCCGCAAAAACTACTGTCATTATCGGTGCGTGATGACTGCTGCGTGGGTGGATCGCAGGCAATCCGAATTCCCTGCTTGATCCCGGCGACAGCCGAGATCAAGTGACGTTCAATCGTCGAACGATTACCTACTTACGAACGGGTAACCGGCAAATCTACACTCTCACCTGGCAAGCTCGCGTATTTTGCAATCTCCAGCTTGGCGATGGCATTGCGGTGGACTTCGTCCGGGCCATCGGCAATACGCAGCGTACGGTTATGAGCCCAGAGTTGCGCCAGTGGGAAGTCATCCGATACACCGCCACCGCCGTGTGCCTGAATCGCCCAGTCGATCACTTTCTGCGCCATCACAGGTGCGAGTACTTTGATCATCGCAATTTCGCTCTTGGCGACTTTATTGCCAACCGTATCCATCATGTAGGCAGCTTTCAGCACCAGTAGACGTGCGCTGTCGATCATGATGCGTGATTCGGCGATACGCTCGCGCCAGACACCTTGCTCGGAGACTTTTTTACCGAAAGCGACGCGTGAATCAATGCGGCGGCACATTAGTTCCAGTGCGCGTTCTGCCGTGCCGATGGCGCGCATGCAGTGGTGAATACGCCCAGGTCCGAGGCGACCCTGCGCGATTTCAAAGCCACGACCTTCGCCTAGCAGAATATTCGATGCAGGTACGCGCACGTTATCGAAAATCACTTCGCAGTGGCCATGGGGCGCATCGTCATAACCAAACACCGATAGCGGACGAACGACCGTCACGCCTTTAACGTCGGAGGGCACCAAAATCATGGATTGCTGTGAATGGCGAGGCGCATTCGGATCGGTCTTACCCATCAGGATGTAGATCTTGCAGCGAGGATCACCCGCGCCCGAAATCCACCATTTACGGCCATTGATTACGTATTCGTCACCGACACGCTCGATACGTGTGCTGATATTGGTCGCGTCAGAGGAGGCGACATCTGGCTCGGTCATCGCAAATGCAGAGCGCATCTCGCCGCGCAAGAGCGGCTCTAGCCACTGGCGCTTGTGCTCTTCAGTGCCGTAGCGCTCGATGGTTTCCATGTTGCCGGTGTCAGGCGCCGAGCAATTGAAGACTTCCGGTGCCCAGGGAATGCGGCCCATGATTTCGCACAGCGGCGCGTAGTCGAGATTAGACAAGCCCTCAGGCGCACGGTCGGATTTGGGAAGGAAGAGATTCCACAGACCTTCTTTGCGGGCGATGGGCTTGAGCTCTTCGATGATTTTGGTCGGTATCCAGCGATTGCCTTTTTCGAGGCCGTTGCTGTCGACTTCATCTTTGTAAGCACGCTCGTTGGGATAGATGTGCTGATCCATGAAGCGCAACAGTTTCTCGCGCAAAGCCTGGCAACGTTCCGAGTATTCGAATTCCATGGTCGTGTCTCCTCGCTTTTTAATAATGACGTCGGTTATTTTCTAATGCGTTTCAGATGCTGCGTTTACCCGATGCGTAATCCCAGCCCATCTCTGCCATAGGCCTTGCTGCCTGACCGTTTCTGAGTGCTTCTTCACTGGACGCAGTGCCGTCCTGATAACGTTTCATGATGCCCTGAAGGATGCCAGCCATACGGAACATGTTGTAGGCCAGATAGAAGCGGAAATCATCCTTGTTGATCGAGATGCCGGTGCGTTCGCTGTAGAGGTCAATGTACGCATCTTCAGTGGGAATGCCCAGCGATTTTAGATCCAAACCGCCGATGCCACGGAACAGGCCCGGCTCGATATGCCAGCTCATGCAGTGATAGGAAAAGTCCGCGAGCGGATGACCGAGTGTGGATAGCTCCCAGTCCAGCACCGCGAGAATGCGCGGCTCGGTTGGATGGAAGATCATGTTGTCCAGACGGTAGTCGCCATGCACGATGGTGGTGATTTCACCGGCAGGAATATGCTGTGGCAGCCATTCGATCAGATGGTCCATCGCAGGAATGGATTCTGTTTCAGCCGCCTTGTATTGCCGTGTCCAGCGATCGATCTGACGACCGAAATAATTACCGGGTTTGCCGTAGCTTTCTAGTCCGACAGCTTTGTAATCGGTACTGTGTAGTTGCGCGATGACGCGGTTCATCTCGTCATAGTGCGCGGCGCGGTCTGTTGTGCTCATGCCGGGCAGAGACTGGTCCCAGAGCACGCGTCCTTCGATAAACTCCATGATGTAAAAAGCACGGCCAATCACGGATTCATCCTCGCACAGCGCGTACTGACGCGCGGCGGGGAATCCGGATTTCGATAACGCATCCATCACACGGAATTCACGATCAATCGCATGCGCGGAGGGCAGTAGCTTTTCTGCAGGCGCTGGTTTTGTACGAAGTACATACCGCTGACTGCCTGCGGTCAACTTGTAGGTGGGGTTCGATTGCCCACCTTTGAATTGTTCGATTTGCAAATCACCTGAAAATCCCTCTACGTGCTCGCGCATGTAAGCGGATAGGGCATCTAGGTCTACTCTCAGACGTTCGGTAACGGGCTTGGTGCCCATGAATTCTTCATACATTGCTGCGATCTCCTGCTGGTTTCCGTTGTGTGGATGTGTTTTGTGGCTGTTCTGATGCACGCGATGTGCTGCATTAGATACCACGGGCCTTTCGGTATTGATGAAAAAGTGCTTCCATTGTGGTGCCACGTGATTCTGCTTGCAGTGATGACATGGGTGAATAATTCATCACGCGAACAACCCAGTCACTGTGTTGTTCGCCGACGTCCATGGCATTGATGCAGCCAGCTGTCTGCGCCAGATTACCCATAAAAATGCGCTGGCCCGTTAATGCATAGGAAAGAATTGCGCGGTTCACGCCGCCATGCAGAACGAGCAGTACCGTGTCCCAGTCTGCATCGGCACGCAAACGATCAATCGCCGGGTGTACGCGATTCATTAGCTCGCCAACGCTCTCGCCACCGAGGAAGCGCTTGTCTTCTGGTGCGATACCTTCGAATGCGCCGGTGAAAGCTTCCTTCAATTGGGCGTCGGGTATCTCAGAGAGACGACCACCGCGAATTTCGACCAGATCTGACCATTCCTGTAACTCGATTGTCTGGGCGGTTTCTGCCAGTACGCGTGTGGCGGTCTCTACCGTGCGCGGCAGTCCGGAGACAATCACGCGATCGAAACGTAAACCCGCTTCGGCAAACACTTTGCCCGCAGCAGTGGCTTGTTCGCGACCTTGTTCATTCAGTGGCACGGATTCCGGTAAAAAGGGTTTACCCGCGCTGTCAAAGTAAGTAACGCTGCCATGCCGCATCAAGAAAATGCGGCGTCTGTGATTGAAGCTCATCGGTAGTGCGGCTTTCTTTTTTCAAGGAAGGCGGTAATGCCTTCGAGTCCGTCGCGGTGGTGCAAGCTTTCGACAAAACTCTGTTTTTCAGCTTGTAAATGCGACGAGAGGGTATTCGACGGTGCTTCGGATAATAGCGATTTGATATTGCCGATAGCGTGTGGCGACAAAGCAGCCAGCGCATCCGCCCAGTTCAGGGCAGAGGAGAGCGCTTCGCCATCGGCGGCGACGCGGTTTACCAGCCCGAAATGATGCAAACGTTCCGAGGACACGGCCTGACCTTCGATCAGTATTTCGGTGGCCAGCTGCCGTGGCAGTGCCTGCGACAGGAACCAGGAGGCGCCACCATCCGGGCTGAGGCCGACTTTCACATAGGCCATGACGAATTTAGCGGACTGCGCTGCCACGATCAGATCACAAGCCAGCGCCAGTGAGAACCCCGCACCGGCCGCAGGGCCTTCAACGGCGGCAATCACGGGCTTGTTGCAATCCCGAATTGCCTCGATCCAGTTGTGTAACTGATCGATCGATTCTGCTTGTACTGCAGGTGGTTTGGCGCGGTTTTCCAGCAACCGGTTGAGATTGCCCCCGGCACAAAAGACATCGCCTGCGCCGGTCAGAACCACGGCCCGGATGTCGGGATCGCGCTCGGCAGTGGACAGGGCCTCTATACCGGCGGCGTACATGTCCGGATGCAGCGCATTTTTGGCGCCAGGGTTGGACAGGGTCAGGATCAGCGTGGCATCACGACGTGAAGCAAGCAGTTCGGCAGGCATGAAAGCAGGCTCGGGTTTTGGGTTGGGTCGGGGGTGATAAACTGGATATTTCCCCATTGTAACCCCAGCCTGTTTCGTTTCCTCATTCTCTTAGGACTTCCGATGCTTACTCTTTGTGGTTTCGCCGCTAGCAATTACTACAACAAGGTCAAATTGGCCCTGCTTGAAAAAGCTGTTCCATTTGAAGAAAAACTCGTCTGGTCTGACCGCTCGCCGGCGCTTTTGGAGAAATCGCCTTTGGGCAAAGTCCCATTTTTCGAGATCGGCGACCAGACTTTGTGCGAGTCCCAGGTCATGCTCGATTATGTCGAGGCAGTCTATCCGCAAAACCCCTTGGTGCCAGCTGATCCGCTGGCGGCGGCCCGTGTGCGTGAGCTGACCCAGTTCATCGAACTGCATTTGGAGTTGGTGGCGCGTGAATTGTTTAGTGAGGCCTTTTTCGGTGGCAAGGTGTCTGATGAGACCAAGACCCGAGTGCAAAAAGTGCTGAAGCGTCATGCAGCAGCCTTCGGTCGCTTTGCGCGTTTTGATCGCTATATCGCCGGTTCTGAATTCACGATGGCAGATTGCGCCGCAGCGTTTCATTTGCCTATGGTCAGTAATGCCACTAAGGCCATTTATGGCGAAGACATGCTGGCCGCTTATCCGGTACGAGATTATGTGCAGTTTCTTCTTGAGCGTCCCGCAATGAAAAAAGTAAACGACGAGCGCAAGATCGGCGCAGTCGCCATGATGGAATTTTTCTCTAAAAAATAATTTACTTTTTGAATCAGGCCTTTGGTAATTTTTATCAAAGGTCTGATCATTTTGTAAATTGTGAAATCCTTTGATTCGATTTCCGAATCTTTGTTTATTGAAGTTGCTGTAAACCCTCGATGTAAATCATCGCTACAAATCCTTTCTTCAAAAAATCTTTCTCTGTATCTGCATGACTGAGGAAGTCCTTTCATGAATTTATCGGTAATGCATTCAGCTAGTGTTTCATAAAACACGCAATCGATAATTTTCAGATCGACAGCAAACATCAATGCTGTAAATATTCGCTCGCATTATCGTGAATCGTTTATCGAGTCTCGATGTGGCGAGTGACTTCTTTTAGGCATTTGCATCGCGAGCAGTGAGCGGATTGTTTGCTGGCAAGGCCGCGTTTCACTTTTTTCATCCGTTTCGCTTCGATTTTTTTGGTGCTCGATCCTGCGCCCAATAAGCGCAGGCCGATCAATGGCTGGAATACAGCCTTGTTGATTCATATTGAATCAGGAGTCATTGGCGATGCGCTTCGGTCTTCGATTTTTCTTTATTATTCTGCTCACACTGACAAGTGCCTCCGCTCAAATCCGAGCGGACGCCACCGCACCTGTCGATCAGCGACCCACCATTCTGCAAACTGGTAATGCCGTCCCCCTAGTCAACATCCAAACCCCGACTGCCGCTGGTGTTTCGCGCAACAGCTACAGCCAATTTGATGTCGACGGAAACGGCGCCATTCTAAACAACAGCCGCACCGACACACCAACCCAACTCGGTGGCTGGGTTCAGGGCAATCCGTGGCTGGCCACGGGCAGTGCACGCGTCATCTTGAATGAAGTCAACAGCAGCAATCCCAGTCACCTCAATGGATGGATCGAAGTCGCCGGCCAACCGGCTCAAGTCATCACCGCCAATCCTGCCGGTATCACCTGTAACGGCTGCGGTTTCATCAATACGCCCCAAGTAACACTCGCCACGGGTACACCGGTACTGAATCAGGGCAATCTGGATAGCTACCGCATCCAGGGCGGTCACGTGCAGATCGAAGGCTTGGGTCTAGATGGCCGAGAAGTAAACTCTCTCACCATACTCACCCGCGCCGCAGAAATCAACGCGGCCCTTTGGGCCAATCGATTAAACATCGTCACCGGCACCAATGATGTCTCAGTTGACGCCAACGGTCAGCCGACGCAGATTGCGCCGATCATCATTTCTCCGGTTCCCCGCAAATTCTCCGGAAATATCTCAGCCAGCCAAACGACCGACAACACCGCACCCGTGTTTGCGCTGGATGTCAGCTATCTGGGTGGCATGTATGCCGGCCATATTTTTTTAGTAGGCAGCGAACACGGTCTGGGGGTACGAAACGACGGTGCCCTGTTCGCGGCGCAGCAATTAACACTGGATAGCAATGGCATCCTGAGTGTGAAAGACAAGGGCAAGATCACGGCGCCAGAGTTGGCCATAAAGACCGAAGGTGCCATCGATAACTCAGGCGTCATCACCGCGCAGCGCAGCGCCACGATAGAGACAAATAGCACGCTCACCAACACCGGTACGATAGCGAGCCAGCAGACGCTCTCGATTACGGCGCAGCAGTTAACGAACACTAGCACTAGTACCACCGCCAGTAATAACAGCAACGTCAGTAGTACTGCGAACGTGAGTGGAAACACCAACACAACCACCACGACTACTAACGGCACCAGTGCCAATACCAGCACCAGTGC
>JAIXYM010000133.1 GCA_027490255.1 Oxalobacteraceae bacterium
CCTGAATCCACTTTCTTTGAGGGCAGCAGCATTCGTGACTTGATTTCGATCAGCATTGCCGCCATCAGGAGGTAATCAGCTGCGAGTTCGAGATTGCGCTTGCGGATCTGCTCAATGTAACCCAGATACTGCACCGTGACCTGCGCGAGTGGAATATCGAGAATATTGAAGTTTTGCTTGCGGATCAGGTAGAGCAGCAGATCAAGCGGGCCCTCGAAAGCCTCAAGAAAAACTTCCAGAGCATCCGGTGGAATGTAGAGGTCAGTGGGCAACTTGAACAGCGGCTCGCCGTACAGCTTGGCGAAGGCAACGTTGTCAACCACTGTCGGTTCAAGAGCCGCGCCGGGATCGCCGTCCACGACATCAGTGACAGTTTCTGCAGGCACGCTCATCAGTGACCCTGGTAAACGTAGGCAGACTGGTGCACGCGAGACTCCTGGGAGCGACGCATATTGTCGAGGTCGATCGGTTCCTTGTCCCATAGACGATCGCGACCCGCGCGCTGACCTTCTTCGATGGCAGGATTTTTTTGTTTCATTTCACCGAGGAATTGCGTGAATTCAGAAACATAGCCACTTTTCTTGATAAACCAAGCCATAACCAGACCCGCTGAAAAACGTGAAGGCGTATTCTACCCTGACTGAACCTTATCGAATCCGCATTCCTGGCTGTGCGCCCGGCCAGGGCTCGAGGATGTAGATGCCCGGATCGGTCTTTTCATTGGTGGCTGAGGCGGCCAATACCATGCCTTCGGAAATACCGAATTTCATTTTGCGCGGTGCCAGATTGGCAACCAAGACGGTCAGCTTGCCCTTGAGGTCCTCGGGCTTGTAGGCAGATTTGATCCCAGAAAACACATTGCGCAGACGTCCCTCACCCACATCCAGCGTGAGACGGAGCAGTTTGTCCGACCCATCCACGTGTTCGCAATCAACAATGCGGGCAATACGAAGATCAATCTTGGCAAAGTCATCAATGCGGATTTCCTCGGCAAGAGGTTCGATGCCAGTGGCCGCGGATGGTGCGTCAGGCTCTGCCGCCGGTGCTTCAAAGAGCTGGTCCAGCATCGCGGGTTCCACCCGAGTCATTAGGTGCGTGTAAGGACGAATCGCATGCTGGTCGGGCAGGGCCTTCGCTGCATCATGCCAGCTCAGCGGCGCGATATTGAACAGTGATTCCACTTGCGTTGCGAGCGATGGCAGTACGGGTTTGAGGTAGACGGTCAGAATCCGGAATGCTTCCAGTAAGCGGCTACAGACTTCCTGCAGCTTGGCATTGTTGGTAGGATCTTTAGCAAGCTCCCACGGTTTGTTCGCATCGACATACGCATTGATTGCATCGGCTTGCTCCATGATGAGGCGCAGTGCTTTGCCGTACTCTCGCCCTTCATAGTGCGCAGCGACCTCGGTACCTACGTTTCGAAGGCTGGCGAGAAAAGGATCGTCGGCGCCCGCCCAGCCCATGCTCACACGACCATCGAATTTTTTCGTGATGAAGCCGGCAGCGCGACTGGCGATGTTGATGTACTTGCCGATCAGATCGCTGTTGACACGCGCGATGAAATCATCCGGATTGAAATCCACATCTTCGACATGTGCGTTCAGTTTGGCTGCAATGTAATAGCGCAGCCATTCGGGATTCATGCCGATGTCGAGATAGCGTAGCGGTGATATGCCCGTGCCGCGCGACTTCGACATTTTTTCACCGCTGACCGTGATGAAGCCATGAACAAACACATTGTTTGGTACCTTCATACCCGCAAAATGCAGCATCGCAGGCCAGAACAGCGTGTGGAAATAAGTGATGTCTTTACCGATGAAGTGATACTGCTCGGTCGATGGATCTGCCATGAAGGCATCGAAGTCGCGACCGGTTTTGCTGAAATAGTTTTTCAGCGAGGCGAGGTAGCCAATCGGCGCGTCCAGCCAGACATAAAAATACTTGCCGGGTGCGTCAGGAATTTCGATGCCAAAGTAAGGCGCATCCCGGCTGATATCCCAGTCGCCCAGCCCACTCTCGCTCTCCAGCCATTCGCGCGCTTTGTTTGCCACTTCGGGTTGCAGGCGCGACGGGTCAAGCGCCCACTCACGCAGAAATTCGCCGCATTTAGCATCCGACAGCTGAAAGAAGTAATGCTCGGAGGATTTCATCACAGGCGCTGCACCTGTGAGAGTGGAGTAGGGATTTTTCAGATCGGTCGGTGCGTATACGGCACTGCAGGATTCGCAAGAATCACCGTATTGATCTTTTGCGCCGCACTTCGGGCACTCGCCCTTGATGTAGCGATCCGGCAAAAACATATTCTTCACCGGATCAAAAAATTGTTCGACACTGCGCGTCGTGATCAGCTTCGCGTTATCACGCAATCGACGATAAATTTCCTGCGAGAGCGCATGATTTTCTTCGCCATCGGTGGAGTGCCAATTGTCAAAGGCAATATGAAAACCATCGAGATACTGTTTGCGACCGGCGGCGATGTTGGCCACAAAGGCTTGGGGTGTGAGTCCTGCTTTTTCGGCAGCGATCATGATCGGGGCACCATGCGCATCATCCGCGCAAACAAAATGCACCTCATGGTCCTGCATGCGCATGAAGCGGACCCAGATATCAGCCTGGATGTACTCCATGATGTGACCAACATGGAACGCACCGTTTGCGTAGGGCAGGGCAGTGGTGACGAAAATCTTGCGGGAATGGGCGGTGCTCATTGCGTATGGGTAACCGTTAAAGGCAAACCGCGATTTTATCAGTGACCACTCGCTCGGAGTGGTAACCGCTAAAGCCTGAGGCCAAAGGTCGCTTGAAGAGCGGGCTTTGCCTTTTCGAAGCTCTTTTTTGTCCCAGACACCCCTTGGCACTAAGGAGTGCTACGTCCATTTCGGCAGAGGCTCTAAAATAGAGGTTTTCCCGATGGCGCCTGCGCCCTGATCATGACTGTTCGCACCCGTTTTGCCCCCAGCCCCACCGGTTACCTTCATTTGGGTGGCGCCCGTACCGCGCTGTTTTCCTGGGCTTATGCGCGTCGCTTTGGCGGCACCTTCATTTTGCGTATCGAAGACACCGACCTGGAACGCTCCACGCCCGAGGCGGTGCAGGCCATTCTGGATGGCATGCAGTGGCTCGGTCTTGATCATGATGAGGGGCCGTTTTATCAGATGCAGCGTATGGATCGCTATCGCGAAGTGATCGGCCAAATGCTGGTGGCGGGTACTGCTTATCACTGCTATGCATCTCCCGAAGAAGTCGAAGCGATGCGTGAGCGCCAGCGGGCAGCTGGCGACAAGCCACGCTACGACGGCACTTGGCGGCCCGAGCCGGGCAAAACTTTACCCGCGATACCCGAGGGCCGGCAGCCGGTCGTACGTTTCAAAAATCCACTGGACGGTGACGTCAGTTGGGATGATGCGGTCAAAGGCACGATCACCATCTCCAATCGGGAGCTTGATGATTTTGTGATCGCACGTCCCGATGGCACACCGACCTACAATTTTTGTGTCGTGGTCGATGACTGGGACATGAAAATCACCCATGTGATTCGTGGCGATGACCATGTCAACAACACACCACGCCAGATCAATGTACTCAAAGCTTTGGGTGGCACGCTGCCCGTGTATGGCCATGTACCGATGATTCTCGGTGCGGATGGTGAGAAACTCTCCAAGCGCCACGGCGCAGTGAGCGTGATGGAGTATCCGGCGCAGGGTTATCTGCGCGATGCCATGCTCAATTATCTAGCGCGATTGGGCTGGAGTCATGGGGACGATGAGATATTCAGCCTCGGGCAATTCTGCAGCTGGTTTGATCTCGATCATCTGACCAAATCACCCGCGCAGTTCAATCCCGAGAAGCTGGCCTGGCTGAATAATCACTACATCAAAGCCACCGATAATGCCGAGCTGGCTCAACTGGCGATGCCAGAGCTGGAACGTGATGGCGCACAACTTGATGACGGCCCGTCGCTGCCCGAAGTCATAGGGTTACTTAAGGATCGCGCCAATACCGTCAATGAACTGGCCGATGCCGCCATGCTGTTTTATCGTGAGCCCAGACCTGATCCGACACTGGTTACCCAGCATCTGACGGATGCGGCGCGCGTGGCGCTCAAGCAGTTTGCCACTGCGGCGGCTGATATTGACTGGACCCGCGAAGCCATCAGCGCGTTGATGAAGCAAGTGCTGGCCGACTGTCAGCTGAAAATGCCGCAGCTGGCCATGCCCTTGCGATTACTGGTCACCGGCCAGCTGCAGACGCCGTCAGTAGATGCTGTGCTTTTCCTTTTCGGGCGGGACAAGGTGCTCTCACGCCTGCAGGCTGGTCTGGCTTAGTGTGGCCGTAGCGATTTACAGGGGGTAAAAGATTCGGCTATAATCCCGCTTCTGCTGCACATGGGGGTATAGCTCAGCTGGGAGAGCGCTTGCATGGCATGCAAGAGGTCAGCGGTTCGATCCCGCTTACCTCCACCACTGAGTCGGAATTAAATGTGCAGCAGCGGTAACAATAGGTCGGCAGTACGGACAGTTTTTGTCCCCATCGTCTAGAGGCCTAGGACATCACCCTTTCACGGTGAGTACCGGGGTTCGAATCCCCGTGGGGACGCCAAAATTCCCCGCCTTCGCCCCTGATATTTCAGGAAAAGGTCGGAAAACGGCAAAAGAAGCGGCTGAGGTCTCCTCAGCCGCTTTTTCTTTGTGGGTATCTGTTGTGTCGCTCGATCAACTTGCTACGCTGATCCAGTTATCTGTTTCCAGTGCAGGGACGCGCTCGAACTCTCTTAGGTTGTTTGTCACCAGCACAAGTCCCTCACTTCGTGCATGAGCTGCGATGTGCAGGTCGTTGATGCCGATAGTATCTCCACTTCTTTCGATGGCGGCACGGATCGAACCGTAATGTTGAGCCGCTTTGGGTGTGTAGGGCAGCACTTCAAGGCGGCTAGTGAAGTCATCTATCACCGTCAGATTTTCCGCGCAGCGGGCGCTTTTTTCTGCACCATGAAAAAGCTCTGCAAGTGTGATGCTCGAGATCGCCATCCTTCCGCCATTTTTGTTGAACGCCTGCAGCGCTTCTATCGGACGTTTCTTGATCACATAAATCACGATATTCGTATCAAGCAGATAGCGGATCATTCAAGCGCTTCCCGCTCGCTCTGCTGCTGGCTGGCACGTTCGATCATGAAATCGTCACTGACTTCTAGACCATTCATGAAAAAGCTGTCCCAGGTGTTTTCGACCGGCGCGATGATTCGCTCGTTGCCTATAGCCCTGACGGTGACTCGTTTCACGCCTTCAGGTAAGCGAACTTCTGCCGGGAGTCGGACCGCCTGAGTGCGGTTGTTAATGAAAACAGTGGAAATGGGCATCAGATGATTTCCCTTTAAAGATGTATATGGCGGAAGTATATCCCAGTTCTTCGGCGGCTAAAAAATTATTTTTTAGATATTTTTTTCGACCGTATACGGGGCAAGCTGTACTTTGACGAAAATCATTTAGTTGCTCGCTGGTGGTAACAAGCGAAAGCAACAGCAACAGGTCGATATTGAGACTGCCGTAGCTTATTTAAGAGACTGGAAGCGGAGAAATCATCATGAATAATGCAAGCCGTTCACACGATGAAGCAGTGATTGAGTTGTTGCGTGAAGACCCGTCATTTGCATATGAATATTTTGCTGCAGCGATGGAAGAGGCCAATCAAGATGGCGGCCGTGAAGCATTGCTGGCGGCATTTCGCCATTTCGCTGAAGCGCAAGGGATGGCGGCAGTTGCAGATCGAGCAGGCATTCCTCGGGAAAGTCTCTATCGCGTGCTTTCGCCGAATGGTAATCCAACCATCAAAACGCTCTTGGCTGTGTTGGATGCTGCGGGCCTCAAGCTCGGCGTGCATCGCACTGTGTCTGCAAGTCTAGGTAAATGAGAAGAAGCGCTGTGCGTATGGCAAAGCGTCCCTCGGTGCAGATGAAAGAGGACTAAAGCTTTTGGATTCGTTCATTAGCGACCTCAGGCTGACTTCTGGTATCTCAAAAACCAGAATTTACGAAATAACTTTGTCAGTTTTAATGATTAGAATGAACTTCGAAAATTTAATTCTGTAAGTTTTTCATTCGACAACCTTTCATGTCTTCTCAACCTGCGTATTTTGGTATCGATGACTCCGGTGAGCTGATTTGGCTCGGTACCCATGCGGGCGTGGACCTTGCAGAGGAGGCTGCGCATGCGCAAGGTTTGTCTTTGCGGTTTTTAGTCGACTATCCTACTGCCCGCATGCTGCTGCGACGATTACAGATGTTCGCTGCACTCGAGCCTCTGCCGGGCTTGTGCTGGTTCACTCATTTCGAGTGGGACGGCAAGCTCTATTTGCTGGAAGAACTGGGCAGCCGGGACGACGCAGCTGCAATGTTGAATAGTTGTGACCATGAGTCTGTAGCGCTGCTCGATCAGACGCAAATGCGTCATTGGGCTGAGGTGCTACTGAAGCATATCGACCTCGCGCTGCCATGACGCCACCTAACCGCCATCACAAGTACCTTATCCGTTTGATGCGCTCTTATTTATGGAGCGTTTTAGTTTTGAGCGTGATCCACATACCAGCAGAAGCGGCGCGACCTTTTGTTACCGATGATGCGCGTTTGACCGCGGCGGGTAGCTGCCAAGTTGAGAGTTGGACTCGCTTTTATGAAGACAGCACCGAGGTCTGGGCTCTGCCTGCCTGCAACCCCACCGGGAATCTAGAATTGACTGTGGGGGGTGGGCAAGCGCGCTACCAGGACACGTCTCTGTCCACCTCAGAGGATTATGTTTTTCAGGCGAAAACTCTTTTCCGCGCACTCGAAACCAATAGCTGGGGCTGGGGAGCGGCGATCGGTACTGTGCGTCATCCCGAGATCAATCCTGGCCCCAACCAGCATGGCAATACCTACCTTTATTTCCCGCTCTCATTGTCATTTGCGGATGACCGGGTGGTCATGCATCTGAATACGGGATGGTTGCATGACAAGTCACTTTCTCGAGAGCGTCTTACCTGGGGTATCGGCAGTGAGATCAATGCTACTCACCGGCTGACACTGGTGGCAGAAAGCTTTGGAGATAACCGCGCCAATCCTTATTGGCAGACCGGTGTACGCTACGCGATCATCCCGAATTTATTTCAGGTGGATGCGACGGTTGGACAACAAACCGGTACCAGCGAGGATAATCGTTGGATTTCTTTCGGCCTGCGTTTTACGCCAGCGAGTCTGTTCTGATGTGTAGGTAGGTTGTTTACGCTGATGTCGACATCGTGTTGATGCGCAAAGTGCTTCTTAGCCGAGGCGTGATCAGAAACTACTTTTTATTGAAGCACATTTGCCGCGATAGAGCGTATGCCCACGGCGGCCTTTCTCTAGCGCGGTGATAATGATTTCGCCTGTGCCGCGATTGAGCATGAAGTCGATGTATTCAATGTAGTCATCGACCATCATTTGCTTGAAAGCGATGGCGCCTTTGACATGGGACTCGTTGATTTTTGTCGCAAAATTAGCGCGACCTATCATCGTCAAAACGAAGCTGGTCATGCGCGTAGCTTCGTTAACCTCAACTGTCAGTGAGTCGAAATCGCTCGGGTCCGGGTTGATGGGCACCCAGCTCCCCAGATAGATGGGCATCCAGCCCCGGCAAGCAAAACGCAGAGTATCTTTGCCAGGCGCGGCCGTTGCCGTCGACATGCCCAAGAGCAGCGCAGCGATCATCGTCCAGCGAATCACAAAAACTTCCACCATGGTTTATCTCGCCAATGCAACGGACTTGACCTGTACCCAGACTGCGTCACCCGGCTTCAACGCCAGCTCGGCGACGGCGCGGGCAGTAATGCGCGCCAGCAGGGGCGTTTCTCCGATCAGCACACGAACAATCACACTACCCGGAGCGTCATCATCGACACAGCGGTCGATGCGCCCCTCAAGTATATTCTGAATGCTGCTTTGGGCCGGCTTTTCGCGCGCGATACTGACATCGCGCGCCAGAATGTGTAGGCGCGCCGTATCCTGCAAAGCCAAACCCTGATCGCGCGTCCAAAAGGCGCCATCGGCAAAATCCAGCCGCGCCAGATGCCATTGTTTATCGATCTCACTGACACGTGCGTCAATGATCACGCCCCGGTCATCCCCTAGACGCAAGGGCAGATCCACGCGCGACAAGGTGTCGTACAGTGAGCCGCTGGCCGTGACCTTGCCGTGTTCGAGCATCACGATGTGCTGCGCAAGTCGCGCCACTTCATCCGGGGCATGCGTCACGTAGATGATCGGTATGTCGAGCGTCTTCTGCATGCGTTCCAGATAGGGCAGGATTTCCTGTTTGCGTTGCATATCCAGCGCCGCCAGTGGCTCATCCATCAGTAGCAGTCGTGGATTTACTGCGAGTGCGCGTGCGATGGCCACGCGCTGTCGTTCTCCACCGGAGAGCGCATCGGGTTTGCGCGGTAGCAGGGCTTCGATACCGAGTAGTTCGATCACTTGCGAGAGATCGAAAGATGCTGCCTGCGATGCACGTTGTCGTCCGTACTGCAGATTTCCCATCACGCTCAGGTGGGGGAACAGACTCGATTCCTGAAATACATAAGCCAGCGGCCGACGATGTGTCGGCAACCAAATATTGTCGTCCTGCCAGAGGTCGCCATTCACTTGCAGGAAGCCTTTGGGTGGACGCTCAAGCCCGGCGATGCTGCGTAGCAGGGTGGTCTTGCCGCAGCCAGAAGGACCGAATAAGGCAGTCACGCCTCGACCCGGAAGTGAGAGGTCGACATCCAGTGAAAAGCCCGGCCAGTCGAGTTTGAAGCGAGCCTGAATGCTGTTCAACTCAGACTCCCTTACGTGTGACAGGTCGCCAGATCTGCAACAGCAGCAAGACGATGAAAGAAAAGGCCACCATGATCGCTGCCAGCCCATGCGCCTCTGGGTATTGCATGGCTTCGACATAGTCGTAAATTTGTACGGAGGCTACGCGGGTTTCGCCGGCGAGATTACCTCCAATCATGAGTACGACACCGAACTCGCCCACCGTGTGCGCGAAGGTCATCACACAAGCGGTCAGGAATCCCGGCAGCGCCATCGGTACCGCGACGGTAAAAAAAGCATCGAGCGGCGAGGCGCGTAAGGTGGCAGCGACTTCCAGCGGTCGGCGGCCCATCGCTTCGAACGCGTTCTGCAACGGCTGCACCATGAAAGGTAGCGAGTAAAAAACGGAAGCAATCACTAATCCGGGAAACGTGAAGGGCAGTTGTCCAAGACCGAGCGAGTGGGTGATCCGGCCAACGGGACCTTCAGGTCCCATCGCGATCAGCAAATAAAACCCAAGCACCGTCGGCGGTAGTACCAGAGGTAGCGCGACCACCGCAGCAATCGGGGCTTTCCATGCGCTGTTGGTACGCGAGAGCCACCACGCGATGGGCGTACCAGCGATCAGTAGTATCAGGGTGACGATGGCCGACAGCTGCACCGTCAGCCAGATCGCTTGCCAGACTTCCGGTTCAGGTGTCCACATGAGTGTTTGTCATAGTCAGAATTGATAGCCGTATGATGCGATGATTTTTTTTGCCTTCTCCGACTTCAGGAAGCTTAGCAGGGCACTCGCTGCAGCGGAGTCTTTGCCGGGATTTAAAAGCACCGCATCCTGTCGCAGTTGTTCGTGCATGTTTTCAGGGACGATCCAGGCTGAGCCTGATTTTAGCTTACCGTTTTCGTTGATCTGCGAGAGTGCCACAAATCCCAGTTGCGCGTTACCGGTGGAGACGAACTGAAAAGTTTGCGTGATGCTCTCGCCCTGCACCACACGCGGCTCGATGCTGGAGAGTACACCGAGCTTTTGCATGACTTGTACGGCAGCGCGACCATAGGGCGCGACGCGTGCGTTAGCAATCGCCACATAACGGAATTTATCGGTTTTGAGTACCTGTCCGCCCTCATCAACCAAATCAGGCTTGGGTGACCACAGCGCCAGTCGTCCGATTGCATAAGTGAATCGGGTGCCAGCAATCGCCTTGCCTTCAGTGATCAATTTTTCTGGCGTCTCGTCGTCGGCGGATAGGAATACCTCGAAGGGTGCACCTTGACTAATTTGTGCGTAAAGTTTGCCGGTGGATCCTTGTGTCAGGGCGAGCTTGTGTCCGGTATCTTTTTCAAACACAGTGCTGATCTCTTTCATCGTTTGCGCGAAATTAGCTGCCACGGCGACTTTAAGTTCGGCGGCATTAGCGTGAAACGAGATCGAAAGAAGTAGCCCCAGAGTGATTTGTTTGATTCTGTCAAAATTCATTTTACTTTCCCTCGTTCAGAACTTGAAAAGCGCACCAATGCTGATGCCTGACTGGTTTTTGGTGCCTGCCGCTAAAGTGCCACTGTTATTGGTGTCGGGACGCCATGCATCGTAGATGGAAAATGCCGCATTAGCGTTTTTCCTACGGTAGGCAGTCGCATAGTCAACAAAAAAATCCCATTCTTTGTAAGGTGACCAAGTCAATCCAGTTGCCGCCATTCGCACATCATTGCTGCCGTTGGTCGTTGTCTTGTCTTTGGCTTGATACCAGCCGAAATTTGCGCTCAGGGTGGGGGTGAATCGGTAGACTGCGCCTGCGAAAAAGGTATCAACATCGGCTTTGCCGCCGGGTGTGGTTGGGTTAAGCGTTGCTGCAGTATTCATCGGGTTGCGCGTAACGACATAACCTGCATTCAGTGTTACTTGCTGCAGCGTATATTTAGCTGCAATAAAATCGACACGATTTTGAGTTTCATTTTTGTCTAATCTAGCTTCGATGTGGTTGTATCCCATTTCAAAATTACCATTTTTATAGCGCCCTCCGAGATAGTAGTTTTGTCCGTAGTTTTCGTCTCCGGGTACGCCGCCAAAAGAGACTGCACCGTCGAAGTTAAAACCCTCAACGACGGGTGAAATGTAACGGATCATTTTATCTGCGCGGTTGATTCCACTGGCGCTGTGAAATCCGGCATATCGGCCAATCGCCTTCAGTCCGCCAAAATTCCAGTTTTGTCGGGCATCGAAAGCGCTACTCAGATCAGTTTGCAGATTGGGTCCTCGACCTACAATCAATGTGCCGTAAGGTTTAGATATCAAGCGGAAATTGGCCTCTCTGTCGAAAACAGGATTGTTGCCAGTGCCACTGGCGGCCGCGTCTCTTCCCACAGCGCCCGTGCGAGAAGAAAAGTTGGACTCCAAGGTCACCATAGCAACGGTGTCCGGATCAAGCTCCCGCGAAATTTTGAGGCCGACACGATTGTTGGCTTTGGGTTGGTCACTGATCCCGGATGCGTCAATTGAATTATTTTTTATGTTCGAGGCACTGTAATACCCGGCAGAGACAAGTCCGTAAAACTGGGTTTTGAATTTGCGTTCGTCTTCAGCGCGTTTGTCGATCTCGCGATTGGCGCGCCGAATATCCTGAGATTCATTGAAGGCCCGGATATCTTCTTTTTCCTGCGCCTTCTTGAGTTTCTGATCGAATTCTTCCTGGGTGATGATGCCTTTCTCGAGCAGTATCTCCAGCAAAATTCTGACGTCTTCTCCCGCGTTGGCCCACTGGGCCGGTGTATACAGCGACATGATCAGCAGCGCCACCACTGGCAGATGGCGCTTGTCTCTTTGTGACATTACGGGACTCCTTTATCGGGGGGGTCTGTTACAGCGTTATGTTGACCACAAGATTAATTAAAAGATAATATTCAAAGTAAAGTCAGGTATATTTTGAAACCGAAATTTACCCGGCTTTATTTTGGGTGTCAACCCGGCTATCATCGCGGCATCAATAGCAATGGGCGGATCATGGGCAAAGACCGATTCAATTTGCATGCTGAGCTTACGGTTCGGGTGGGTGAAGAGATGTTCGCCAACGCCAGGCGGATTGAATTGCTGCGCCAGATCGATCAGCTCGGCAATCTGACGCAGGCGGCGAAGCAGGTCGGCTACAGCTATAAGGGCGCGTGGGACGCTATTGATGATATGGCGCGCCTCTCCGGCGGTACCCTGATCGAGCGTCATGCCGGTGGCAAGGGCGGCGGCAGTACCCATCTGACCGAGCGTGGTCAGCAAGTCTTGCGCAATTTTTCGCTGATACAGGCCGAGCACGCGCGCTTCATCGCGCGTTTAGATACGTTGGCGAACGGGCTGTCGAATGACTATGCGATGGAAAATGAAATCGCCATGCGAACCAGCGCGCGTAACCAGTTTGCAGGCATTCTGGTGTCCATCACGCCGGGTAAAGTGAATGACGAGCTGGGCATCATGGTCAATGCCAGTCAGACACTGATTGCATCCATTACGCACGAGAGCTGTCGGGAGCTTCAGCTGGCCGTGGGTGCCAAGGTCTTTGCGTTGATCAAAGCGTCGTCAGTGATCTTGCGGCTGCCGCATGAAAATCAGGAGACTCACGGAAAAAATGTGTTCCTCGGTACGGTGCACGCGATCGCGCAGAGCGAACATCATTCGGAGTTGACGGTCTTGCTGGAGAGTGGCCTGACGCTGGTTACCACCATGAGCCGATCTGAAATCGATACGATTGACTTGCAGGTCGGATCAGCCGTACTTGCCGTGATCGAGCCGTCTAACGTGATTATCGGTATCGCTGCTTAAGTTTGTCCTGCTCTTATGTGCAGCGACCTTGCCAAAGTTGTCGTTGAATTTTTTGGTCATGGCAGGGCATTTATACTCATCATGCTCAACGCCGTCCCGTAAACTACGAAAGACGCTGGATCCCGGCGTGCGCCGGGATGACGGTGGGAATTCTACGGTCGTCTCAATAACCACTGTCATCCCGGCGCATGCCGGGATCCAGCTGCGAATTTTACGGTCGTCTCAATAACCACTGTCATCCCGGCGCACGCCGGGATCCAGCTGGGAATTCTACCGTCGTCTCAATAACCACTGTCACCCCGGCTCACGCCGGGATCCAGCTGGGAATTCTACGGTTGTCTCAATAACTACTGTCATCCCGGCGCACGCCGGGATCCAGCTGGGAATTCTACGGTCGTCCCAATAACCACTGTCATCCCGACACACGCCGGGATCCAGCTGGGAATTCTACGGTCGTCTCAATAACCACTGTCACCCCGGCTCACGCCGGGATGACGGTGGGAACTCTACGGTCGTCTCAATAACCACTTTCTTCCCGTCGCACGCCGTGATCCAGCTGGGGATTCTACGGTCGTCCCAATAACCACTGTCATCCCGTCGCACGCCGTGATCCAGCTGAGAATTTTACGGTCGCCTCAATAACCACCGTCATCCCGGCGCACGCCGGGATCCAGTGTCTTTAGCCCATTGAAGGGCGGTGTATTAAGGCGCGAGTCTCAATAACGGCTTGCAATCAAAAATTTCTACGTGATTACAGTTGTATCAACACCTTCGCATTCGCACCGCGCTCGACCTGTTCATGTGCCGCAGCGATATCGGCCAGCGGATAGATCGCTGTGCTCGGGTGCTGGAAGCCAGGGCGCGACAGTGCTGCGTTGACACCATCCAGTACCTCGCGCATAAGGTGCGGTGGCAACTTGTAGACAATGAAAAAATACAGCCGAATGAAACCCAAAATCATCGGACCAAAAGGCATCGTCACCGGCGGTTGGTTGCTGCCATACACCACGGCTTCTCCACCGAAGCGCAGCAAACTACCGTAGTGGGGCGCATGCGTCGCAGCATCGACATCAATGATCGCATCAGCACCCACGCCATTCGTCAGCGCCTGCACACGCTCGACCAGTGATTCGGTTTTGTAATTGACGATCTCTGTCGCGCCAATGCTCTTGGCAAGCTTTGCTTTGTCGTCGCTGCTCACGATGCCAATTACGCGTGCACCCGCAGCGCTAAGCAGTTGCGTGACGTAGAAACCTACGCTGCCAGCGGCACCGGGCACCAGCACGGTCTTGCCGAGCAGGGAGCCGCAGGCCTGTACCGCGTGCATGGCGGTCATCAACGGAATCGCAATCGATGCGCCGACTTCAAAGCTGATGCCATCAGGTAGTGGAACGACCTGTGACGCCGGCAGCACGATGTAATCCGCTGCCGTACCAAAGGGACGCTCCCATTGGCCATTGAACATCCACACGCGGCGGCCCATGAGTGCAGCATCGACGCCGGCTCCCAACTTGTCGATGGTGCCTGCGCCGTCGCTGTGCGGTGTGACTTCAGGATAGCCTGCGCCGCGTGCCGCAACGCCAGAACGCGATTTCACATCCGAGGGATTCACGCCCGAGAAAGCCACGCGAACGCGGACTTCTCCTGCGCTGGGTTCCGGTACAGGTTTGTCAACGACCCGCAGTACTTCGGCTGCGGGGCCTTTGCTGGTGTAAATTGCTGCTCGCATGGATGCTCCGGTGCTCATAGGGTGCCTATAGATAATTAAAGGATTGCGTATGGGTTTGGTTGATCAGAATAGACCGACAACTTTGCCGTTTTCATCGATATCGATTTTTTCTGCACTCGGTACTTTCGGCAGGCCGGGCATGGTCATGATGTCACCGCAAATCATCACAATGAATTGCGCGCCCGCTGCCAGCCGTACTTCACGAATGTTGACCATGTGTCCGCTGGGTGCGCCGCGCAGTGTGGCATCCGAGCTGAATGAGGACTGCGTCTTCGCCACACAGATCGGGTAATGACCATAACCGGCTTCTTCCCAAGCCTTGAGTTGTTGCTTGATTTTCGCTGATGCACTGATATCGGCAGCACCATAAATTTTGGTAGCCACTTTTTTCATTTTGTCCCACAGGGAATCTTGATCGTCATAGACGAACTTCACTGCGTCACCGCGCTCGGCAAGACGTACCACCTCATGCGCCAGTCCCTCAGCACCCGCGCTGCCTTTAGCCCAATGCTCTGCCAGTACCACGTTGACGTCGAGCGCTTTCATGCGTTCAGTCACGAGACTGATCTCTGCGTCCGTATCAAACGTGAAGCGGTTGATTGACACAACGCAGGGCAGACCATAGTGGGTCTTGACGTTTTCGACGTGACGCTCAAGGTTGACCAAACCTTTTTGCAGCGCATCCAGGTCTTCGGTGTTGAGTGCTTTGACGTCCTTGCCGCCGTGGTACTTCAGTGCGCGTATTGTTGCGACTAGCACGCAGGCGGCTGGCTTGAGACCTGTTTTCCGGCATTTGATGTCGATGAATTTTTCCGCACCCAGATCAGCACCGAAACCCGCTTCGGTGACAACGTACTCACCGAGCTTCAATGCGCTTTGGGTGGCGATAACGGAGTTGCAGCCATGAGCGATGTTGGCAAATGGTCCGCCATGCACAAACGCCGGATTGTTTTCCAGTGTCTGGACTAGATTGGGTTGCAGAGCGTCTTTCAATAGCACGGTCATCGCACCATGGGCATTCAGATCACGCGCGTGGATCGGCTTCAGTTCGCGGCTGTAGCCAATCACAATATCTCCAAGTCGTTTCTTCAGATCCTGTACCGAGGTAGCAAGGCAGAAGATCGCCATCACTTCGGAGGCGACAACGATATCGAAACCGTCCTGCCGAACAAAGCCATTCGCCGTGCCGCCATTACCCACCACGATGTCACGCAACGCGCGATCATTCATGTCGACCACGCGCTTCCAGGTAATGCGACGTGGATCAATATCGAGCGTATTGCCGTGATTGATATGGTTGTCGATCATCGCGGCCAGCAAATTATTCGCCAACGCAATAGCTGAGAAGTCGCCGGTGAAATGCAGGTTGATATCTTCCATCGGCACGATTTGCGCGTGGCCACCGCCAGCGGCACCGCCCTTGACGCCAAATACCGGGCCCAGCGAAGGCTCGCGCAGGCAGATGACGGTTTTTTTGCCGATACGATTAAGCGCATCGCCCAATCCGACCGTGGTGGTTGTTTTACCTTCACCCGCTGGTGTCGGGCTGATCGCTGTGACCAAAATCAATTTGCCGTCAGGCTTTTTTTTCAAAGTCTCGAGGTAAGACAGAGCAATCTTGCCCTTGTAATGACCATAGGGTTCGATTGAGTCTTCCGGAATTCCCAAGGCCGAGGCGACGTCGACCACTTTGTTCATTTTTGCTTTTTGTGCAATTTCGATATCGCTTTCCATGGGGCTTCCTCGGTTCTGGTGTTTTAAGGAAGGGCAATTCTATAGCGGCTGGAAAACCTCTGCGTTATTGCCAGAAAGGCCATGACGCTATGCGGGTCAAGGTGATGGAAGACCTCTGTTAAACTTGCTATCCCTGCTACGGTTGTGTCTGACATGTCAGGTGCAACCAAGCTCATTTATCAGTACAGGACTCGTCATGCCCGGTTTGCTTCCCCACGTTGATCCCGATGGATTGCTTGAATTTTCCGTCGTCTATACCGACCGCTCTCTCAATCACATGTCGGAAGCCTTCAAAGGCGTGATCACCGATATCTCGAAAATCCTGAAAGAGGTCTACAACGCGAAATCCGCGCTGGTAGTTCCGGGCAGTGGTACCTACGGTATGGAAGCCGCTGCACGCCAGTTCGCGACGGGTCGCAAATGTGCCGTTATTCGCAATGGTTGGTTCAGCTATCGCTGGACACAGATTTTTGAGATGGGCGGTATTTCGAATGACCTGCATGTCATTCAGGGCCGCCAACTTGCCAATGAATTCGAAGGCGCCTATGCGCCGCCACCGATTGATGAGGTCGTGGCTTGGATACGCAAGGAAAAGCCGGCGGTTGTATTTGCGCCGCACGTTGAAACGTCGGCGGGCATGATGCTTCCGCCGGAGTATTTGCGTGCGGTGGGTGAGGCGGTGGAATCCGTTGATGGTCTGTTCGTGCTCGACTGTATCGCTTCAGGTGCAATGTGGGTCGATATGGTGGCTTCCAAAGTGGACGTGCTGATCAGCGCACCACAAAAAGGCTGGAGCAGTTCGCCGTGCTGCGCACTGATTGCCATGAGCGAGCGCGCGCGTCAGAAAATCGATGCGACCCAAAGCACCAGTTATTCCTGCGATCTGAAGAAATGGCTTCAGATCATGGAGACCTACGAAAAAGGCGCCCACATCTATCACACCACCATGCCGACTGATTCACTGCGTGTCCTGCGCGATGTGATGAAAGAAACCCAGGCGGCTGGTTTCGCCAACCTGAAGAAAAATCAAGAAGATCTCGGCCTTAGGGTGCGCGCACTGCTCGAAGCCAAGGGCTTCAAGAGCGTGGCTGCCCCCGGCTTTCAGGCGCCTTGTGTGGTGGTCAGCTACACCAAGGATCCCGACATTCAGAACGGTAAAAAATTCATGGCGCTGGGTATGCAGACGGCCGCCGGCGTCCCACTGCAGGTCGGTGAGCGGGAAGATTTCCGCACTTTCCGCATCGGTCTCTTTGGCCTGGAAAAGCTGTTGGACATCGACCGTACCTTCGGGCATTTGTCCAGCGCGTTGGACCGTTTGCATTAAACCTTTCAGGTCGTCCGTCGCAATGCAACGGGCGACCTTCCGGCATGTTTCAGTGGTAGCACGCTGCATCGTTTTTGCGGCAACGCTCATGATGAGTGAGTGGTCCAGCGCGCAAGCAGTGGACTATGTTTGCGAAGGCGCGCTTCGGACCGATAATGTGTTTGAAGCCGGTGGTGTAACTACGGAGACTCGGCGCTTTCGAATCACCGCAAATATCGCCGCTGACTATGTCAAGCGCGACCCCGCGCTGGCTGCCGGTTGTTTTGCAGGACGCACCGAAGTGTGTGCCTGCGAACCACCGAGCTCGGAAAAAATTGTGTGTCGCAGTCTTGGTTTTCGGGCTGACGGTACAGAAGTCAGTCTGGATTTCACCCTGCGCCATAGTGAGCGGCTACTGAATGTCGTGGGTAAGGAATTCAATTCACGTTTGGGTACGCTGATCGAGGTGCAGGGTGAATTGACCTGCACGCGCTTGCCCGCAGTCTCTTCTCCTTGAATCGTCACGAGGGCAACATGGTCATTCGCATTGCCGCAATCCTGTTGACCAGCGTTCTCTTCATTTTGCCCGCGCAGGCACAGTCGCCTGACGACATGCTGCCCGTCCCGCAGAATCTTCAGCGCGAGGCTGCGCAAGCACACGCAGACCGAAAGGCTTTCCTGTTGATGTTCTCATTGCCCGGCTGTGGTTATTGCAAGGTCGTGCGTCGCAATTACTTGATACCGCTGCTGCGCGATGCATCGCCTGCGGACAGGCCAGTCATACGCGAAGTGCAGATCACCAGTCGCGATTCGCTACAGGGATTTGATGGTAAAGCCACCACGCAATCGGCACTGGCGACTCGCTATGGTGTACAGGTGGCGCCGACAGTCATTGTCGTGAATGCCGAGGGAGAGTTGCTGGCAGATCCTATTGTGGGTGGAGATAACAACGGTTTCTATTCCGCCTATCTCGATCGTGCGCTGGAAGCAGCAGAAAAACAGTTTACAAATCAGCGGGTCAAGGTTCGTTGAATTCCGGATGGTTCGCAGTCACTGCAGACTAAAGGCAGCACCGAGAGGTAAATGCTATTTTTTTGAGTCAAATTTGCAGCTACCTGTTTCCGAAAAAAGACGCGGACGATAATAAGAGAAGCGTTTCCTGTCGGTCGCGTTGATATCTTCCTGAGTCAGGTAGCGGCCGCTGTTGGTCTTGTACTCGTTAGCCATCACGAACTTTCCGGTATCGAGTTCGATGCGATAGTAGTACTGCTCGATGAGACCTTTGTCCAGTCGGGTCTGGTCTTCATGCGCGATGATTTTTTTCTCTTCCCATTTGTCGACCACCACGGGTACTCTGGGATTGTTTTCATCCACCCGCCGTACCATCGACTTGTCTTTTTCATTGACGAGGAAGACAAAGGTGCAGAGCGCAACATTATCCTGACAAATCCATTTGTTACCTCGCAATGCCGTGGTCACGCAGGTATAAGTCGCCGCGTGCGAGGGCGCTGCAACCAGCGTGCTGGACAGCAGGGCGATGATGCCATTGCAAAGGTTTCGGTTCAGAACCTGCATTGCCGTATCAGGCGGCCGTGCCGCTTGGAAGAGTGTTGCTTATTATAAACGTTCCTCAGGAGGATTTTCCTATCCGGAGTCCAGGGATTAATCAATTGACAGGCAAGACGACCTCAAACTGGGTTCCCTCACCCGGTTGGCTGGTGAATTGGATATCCCCGCAATGACCGTTGATGACGGTTTTGGATAGCCAGAGTCCAACGCCCATTCCCTGAGCTTTGCTGGTCTTGAAGAGTTCGAACACAGAATGATGTAAGTGGTCGGGTATCCCGCAGCCGTTATCGTCAACATGAAGAATCAACTGCCCGTTGGTGATGGTTGTGTTCAGATAGATGAACTTTTGCTCTCGGTCTACCTCGGCAAGTGCATCCATGGCATTGTTGAGCAGGTTCAAAATAACTTGTTGCAGCTGTGCTTGATCGCCTTGAAGCTTAGCAGGTTGATCTGAGAATTCAGTGACAATGGACACCGCTTCCTCATTGGCGCGCATCTGTACCAAGGCAACGGTATCACGCAGCAGTGAGTGTACGTCCAGCGTCATTTCTCCTTTGTCCTGGTGTTCGAACATGGCACGAAGCCGGGTAATGATATCGGCTGCGCGACGATTGTCGTTGATGACCGAGTCCAGGAATTTTCTTGCGCCCTCTACATCTGTATCGCCAGCATTGAGCTTACGTTCGACGAGTTGCGCATTCAGGCGAATAGCACATAGTGGTTGATTCAGCTCATGCGCGAGGCTGGCCACTAATACCCCCATACCTGCAGTTTTGTTCGACAAAGTGAGCTGTCGAATGATTTCTTCGCGCTCCGTCAGGAGCTTCTGCAGTTCACTTTTATGCTGAGAGAGTAGTGCGGCGTGTTCTTTCGCATCCGCCAGGTTGCGTTCTGTCGTGAGATTTTTTTGTTGGCGTAGATCCAGGAATATACGAAGAAATCCGATATTCACTAGTGTTATTGCGATGAACTGACCGGCGATCATCACATACTGGTCGATACCGGGCGCATAGATATCCTCAGCTCCCCAGCCCATGATGCTTGCGCTCGCTTTGAAGGCCAGAGAGCCAGACAGTATCAACCCACCAATTGCCAGCACTCTAGGTCCGAGCGTTTGCGATTGACGATTGAGAAACAGCCCGACCAGGAAATAGTCGATACACACGATGGCGTAAAAGCCGAAAAAAACTATCGACAGCGCCAACGTATCAGTACCTGCTTCGTAAGCAGACACCAACCAAGCGTAGTAAGTTAACCCCGCAACTGCATGAAAGACGATGGCAGGGCGTATGGGCGAGGGCAGATAAAGCCGAAGTGCGATCGTACGCCCCATATTCCCGATCACCATCAGGAATTGTGCAATGTAGACAAAAGCAAATTCACTAATGGTCCCGCGCAAAGACAGCAATACAACGGAGACGCCGCTCACCAGCCCTGAAATACACCAGAGCCTTACTTGAGCATTACGTTGTTCGGAAAGGGCAAACCAGATCGCACCATGCAAGACCAGATAGGCCATGCAAATCATGAAGATGGTGGTTTGTACGTGCAGGGGCATTGGACCAATAATGCAGTCTACGGTCGAGCGAGGTTCAGCTGTTACTGCGTGCGGCCTCAATGACTTGGATAGCGACCGCCTCGCTGTCAGTCTCGTCGCGGGCGATTAGCTGTCCATGCACACTGGCGCCGGGTTCGACGGTAATGGATTTGTGGGTGATATTGCCGCGGACTTCACATCCGTCGATGAGCTCGATGCTTTCGCTGGCGATGATGTTGCCGATCACCTTGCCGGCGATCGAAATATTTTGTGCGCGAATGTCGCCATGAATTTCGCCAGTGGGTCCAATCAGGATCCACCGCGACTTGCCATCAGGTTGCTCGAGATTTCCCTCGAGCTTGCCATCGATGCGTACGCTCTCGTCGACATGAAGCGTACCTTCAAGGCGTGTGGCGTTACCAAGCACCGAACCTATGCTCTGCATGGCCTTGCGATGTGACGAAGATTTCATTTATGAAAACAATCCTGCTTAGAGTTATTCCGCAGACTAACAGCCGTGCCGCTCGCAGGCAACTGTTGAGTTGGACATCAGGGACCGCGAGGTCGCGCTATCGCCTCAGAATCCTCCCAGAGCCGGCGCAACGCTCGGCGATTGGGGGCTGGGTGCCCGTTCTCGGGCGCCCGTGTCCTTCCCCATAAATGGCACCAAGTCCGACCCTGGCAGAGCAAAATCCTCCGGTCCGCGCAAAGGCCGGGTGTCCGGAGTCGCTTACACCTCGGTTAGTTGCAAGAGTTTAGGTTCAATATCTAGTTGCACAGGCGCTGGAACGGCAGCGATGGCCAGCGTGGGCCAGTTCACAGACAGCATCAATATCAAAGTCGCGCGTCGCATCAAGGGTTCTCAATTTGCATCGGTTCCAAGCACCGAAGGATAGGGGCTTCACCCCGTGTTAGCATCAAAGGCATCGGTATTTGTACCGGCAGTGGCACCGGCAGTTGCAATGCGTTACATCACCCTATTCGCATCCTATGACACCCATAAAAATTGATTTCGTCTCCGACATTGCCTGCCCATGGTGCGCGGTGGGGTTGGCTTCACTGGAGCAGGCCATCAAGCGTGTGGGTAATGAAGTCAGCGTTTCCCTGCATTTTCAGCCGTTTGAACTCAACCCGAATATGCCGCCGGAAGGCGAGGATATCCTCGAGCATCTGATGCGCAAATATCAGATCACCGCTGAGCAAGTGGAGCAGAATCATGAGCATATTCGCGATCGAGGTGCGGCGGTGGGTTTCAGCTTCAACATGGAAGGCCGCAAGCGTACCTACAACACCTTCGATGCACACCGGTTGCTGCACTGGGCTGCCGAGTCCGAAGATACGGATGTGCAGCGCCGATTGAAATGGCGCTTGTTGTCCGCGTATTTTTCGGAGGGCGCTGACCCTTCGAGTCATGATGTACTGCTGTCAGCTGTTGAACAAGCAGGACTGGATGTGGCGCAGGCAA
>JAIXYM010000006.1 GCA_027490255.1 Oxalobacteraceae bacterium
AGAGAGTGTCAGCACCTGCACCGCCATTAAGCACATCGCTTCCATCGCCCCCGAGCAGACGATCGGCGCCGTTATCGCCATTAAGGGTATCGCTACCCGCTTCACCTACCAGCGTGTCGTTGCCATCACCACCGTTGATGGTGTCTGCCGTTGCATAACCACGCAGAATGTCGTTACCAGTGGTGGGCAGCAGGGCCAAGGCTTTGACGGTATCAACGTCCCATACCGTGCCGTCAGCAAAACGAATTTCTTCAACCCTATAGGTGTTAGCACCATCGTTTTGGAAATAACTATAGATGGTCAACTTGTCAGTCGTGCCTTTGATGCTCAGCACTAAATTATTCTCGGTATTGCTGATGATTACATCGGTACTCGCAATGTCCGCCGCAAACTGAACCACATCGACCTTGTTCAACGCAGTATCAAAGTTCAATACCATATCTTGACCGCTGCCACGCCCGAACAGATACACATCATTTCCCTCGCCGCCCAACAGCGAGTCATTACCTGCACCCCCATCAAGGATATCGTTACCGTTCTCCCCGCGAAGCGTATCGTTTCCTGCTAACCCGACAATAATGTCATCAGATTTACCAGCACTGATTGATTCAGCGCCTGCAGTTCCCAATCTGATTTCCGGGACGCCATTGCTGCTTTCGGCATAGACCAGAGCCAAGCCTGATTTAAGTTGATCGAGCTGCCCCTTGGATGCGGTGTCAGACGCCCATGAAACCAATCTGGCCGCACCCTGCCAACCCATTTTACTCAGTGGTTCAATGTATTTTTGCAGGTCCAGACAATCGATAAAGGTTGCTATCGGGTCGTTTTTATATGCGCCATCAAGTTTCGCATTGAGCGCAGTAAAATCCATCGATATGCCGCTCGCATCAATCTTCAGACTAACTGCATCAAGATAGCTCTTGAGACGTATCGGACCGACCAGGTCGCCATAGACGGACTCTTTCAAGGTCACGTAGCTTCGTCTTAGCAAGTCGCCCTGACCTGGCACCAAAGATGACACGACGACCAGGGAACTTGCCAGAATGCTGATCGGTTCGCCATTGTTATCGGAACTGACTATGTTCACTTGCGGTACCGAAAATGCAGTACCGTCGGCCACACCACCGGAGTCAGGAAAATCAAGGAACGTCTGTCCGTTGAATGCTTCGAGGACGCTGATCATTCTGCCCATCGCAGCAACTTTTTCTTTAACGATGTTGTAGCGTTCCAAGGTGACGCCCAACTCCGCCAGCACCCCCGAAAGATTAGACGGGCCTCCGCCCAAGCGTTGAATCGCGATCATTTCAGTAGCAGTCGCATCAGGCACGCTAAATAGCAGCTTTACGCCCATATCAGCAGCACGTTGCTGTGAAGTTTTGAAATTGGCTGTGCCTGCCCAGTCCTGCAGCAGCTGATCCAGCTGATTCATCGCGTCCACCCGCGACAAGCCGCTCAGTCCGTTGACATCCTGAATTAGCTTGGCATCGATGCTCGCTGCCTCTTGCAGATCACGAACCATACCGGCGCCGCGAAGATTCGGCATACGAGCAGCTTCGCTGGTCAGTGCGATATTGTCACCAAACTCGCGATAAAAAGCATTGCTGGCAAAGTCAAGGTTCGCTGCCGTACCTACACTGCCGTCCGTGCGCGTAAAGTTAGCGGTGTCAGTTTGAACATTGCCATTGCCTAAATCGCGTCTGTTAACAACACTGTTCAGGTTGATGCTGGCAATGCCCGCTCCCGCAAGGGTTTGCAGTTCGCCCGAATCACTCATACCGTCCTGATCCAGATCGCGCCAGAGCTGGACCTGCGCGTATTTCGCATCAGCGCTGTTAAAAACACCGTCACGATTACTGTCAAGGTCGGCCAGCGCAGCAAAACCGGTGGTGGCTTTCTGACCATTAGAGAGCAACGTATCAACGCCAAATAGCTCACTGCCATTGTCGATGCTGCCGTTGCCGTTCCTGTCCAGAACCAGCAGTGCGTCGTCGCTTTTGACCCAGCCCGTAGCCGCCCTGACACCGTCGCTGTTATGGTCGAAAAGAATTTTCTTGTCTGCGGTGATGCCGACTGTTTCGACACCGTCGCCATCGAGGTCTAGTGCGAGCGGATCAATTCGGCGCATGACGCGAGCCTGGCCAAAAAGATCATTGACCTTTATGTTGAGAAACTGGGTGTAAGGATTCCAAACAATCGATTCGAATACGTCTCTCAAAAAGTTATCCGGAAACATATTCGGTGATGCAAAGGCCGGGATGCCCGCCTCGACCAAACCTTTCACGGCCCAGTTTGCACACTGAGACCCAAAAAAAAGATTGTAGGAAGGGGGATTGGCGATTGATTTATTAATGTAAGCAACCAATCTATTGTATGAATCTACGTCTAGAGAGATTTTTCCTGTAGACGTATTTCTTTCATGTTCGAAATTATCTTTTATCCACCCATAATCAACCATATTTCCGTCTTCCAGCGGGCCAAAACCATAACCTCTTTCAATTCCGTCGGGACCCGTGACTATAAGAAAGCTATGCGGAAGATAATCATGACCACCAATATCTACACGTAACTCAACAGATAATTCATTCATTATTTACCCCTCAAAAACTCAACGTAATAAAATGGGTCCGGCCCTGAAAGAAAAAATTTCACATTCTCAGCTTTGGTAATCACACAATCACGAACTACAATATTCATTTTCTTGTGTGAATAAAACATAAAAATTCTGCGCAGAAGGAAATCATTTACACCAATCTCAACCCTCAATTCAACCGAGGGATTAATCATTGATTAAACCTCCGAAACTCAACAACATAAAACGGGTCGGGCCCATTAATAAGATGAGCCATACTCTCCTCCATTGTGTTTGAATAGCTTTCCATAACGATGTTCATTTTTTCGTGCGAATAAAACATAGTCGAAGCCTCATCTGTAATTCGCATTAAAACGTCTTTGGAAGTAATTGTGTAAGTTCGGATTGAAATACCACTTTTATAAGGAGAGACAGAAAAATAATCTTTTCTCTGACAGTCAATAATTGATTTACATATATATCTATCTAATAACAATTTTCTAATAAAATCTCCCATCTCTAATCGCTCGCGATAATAAGTATCATCCTCAACTCTCATTAAAAGAAAAAGCAAAAAACCAACTATAGCCACGGCTAAAATGCTCCATTTGTCGCTCGGCTGCCACCAATTATTTTTGATGTATTTTTTTACATTGACTGAAATACTTTTTATTTTTTCTCTCACACCAACACCTCCGTTGAAGAAAATCACATAAGTAATGAGCTGCCCCTATCAATAAAAATTTCGCCAAATTTTTATATCCTTGAGACATCCGCTTTCCAAAACTTAACTAGCGCCAAAAAAACTATAAAAACCCAACATGTCGTAAATGCAGGTGTCAGAGCAAAAATTACCGGTCCAAATACCCCAAGAAAAAATCTTGACGTTAAAAAAGGGAGCGTTGCAAATTCGGTGCCCTCCACAACAAACAAACAAATAAACAAAGAAGCTGCAACAAAAATAAGGTAGGCATGTAAAAAGCATAGTTTTATCTTTGATTTAGCTATAATTTTTAGAATTCTCCTCTGGGCGCCTTTAAAGTCAGGGCACTTCAAATAAACCGAAATAAGGATTGGTATATAAAAAACCATTACTGCCGCCTGCAGTCGGACCAATTCCGGTATGTTTGACCTTACGGAAAAATTTCTGCCCATAGGAATGACATTCAATACACCATCCACGATGCTTGCGATAAATGTCCCAGATGAAATCTGATCAATAGGCGCCAACAAAGCGATCGCCATACCAATCACATGCATGAAAATCACTATTTTCTGGCGATAAAGCCATACAAGGTCACTTTCACTGATGTCTGTATTTTCACGAGACACGTTCACTCCTCCAGAATTTATTCAAAACATCAAGAACAACGAAAAACAAGCAAATCATTGAGGCTGGGACTACACAAAAAATAATTGGGCCAATCGAACCAAGAAAAAACCTAGAAGTTAAGAACGGTGCGCTCTTAAAATCCGTACCCTCGACAATAAATAGATAATTTATTCCACCAAAAAAAATAAAAAACGGAATGAAATGAATCAGAAGAAATTTCCCTTTTGATGATTTTGTTAATTGCAACAATCTTTTTTTGTTTCATGCAACTTAGGGAGTTTGAAGTGCAATGCAATTAGTGACGGAATAAAAAAAATCATGGCTACCGAATGAATTTTCACCAATTCAGGAAAACTTGATTTGACCGAAAAGTTTCTACCCATGGGGATGACACTCAGCACGCCATCCACTACATGACCAAGAAAAGCAGATGATGAAATTGCATCGATGGGTACCAGCAATGCAATCCCCATACTGATCAAATGCATGACAATCACAGTTTTCTGGCGATACAGCCAGACCAAATCGTTGACGCCAGCATTTGAATTTTTTATTCTTGTATCAGTGGCACTAGTAATCAAATCTTTCATAAACAGTCCGTAGTTGAGAAGTAGTTACCAAAATAAACTGAGTACCCAAACAACCGCACCAAATACCGAGCTTAAAATCAAGTAACTCAACGTAATGAACATTACAAAGTACAAAACCAGTGTGAAGGTGTTTTTAAAGGTCAGAGTGATCAGCATTCCGGAAAGATTGTTTTCATTGGGCTGAATTCCGACGAGGCTATACAAAATCAGCACCGGAAAAATGCCCATCGTCAGGACGAGACAAATAGCCTGACCAAAAGAATCTTTTAGTGAATCCAGTTTTTCCCTTAGCGGTAAATGCACTTTTTTCCTTAATAGTTTTTAGATCACAAAGACCCAAGGTTCACATTCGCAAGTTGATCAGAGCTCAATCGCTCATATGTAAATCTCGTCATCCCCTGCACCTGTGACTTCGATACTACTCAGGGGATTTGAACCAAGCTGGATCACTTCATCGACATTTAATGCGCGTGGTATTTGGTGTGTGATGAACAGCAGGGTCACGCGGCCCTTTAATTTGTTGATTGTTTTGGCGAACTGTTCAGCAGTCTGCTGATCGAGATTCGAAACCGCCTCATCGAACACCAGGATCTGCGCTCGCTTGAGTAATGCCCGTGCAATGGCGATTCGCTGGCGCTGCCCACCGGACAAGCCTGTGCCGCGCTCGCCGATAAGGGTCTGGTAACCGTTGGGTAGGCGTTCAATGTCGTCATGGATTTCTGCTGCTTTGCAGGCACGCAGGACGTCATCGAAACTGGCGTGGGGATGCGCCATGATGAGGTTGTCGTAGAGCGTGCCGGAGAAGAGCACGGTTTCTTGCGGTACCACGCCAAAGGTGGCTCTCAGTTCGTTGGTGGCGAGATGGCGAATGTCTTTGCCATCCATGAGGATTCGGCCTTCGGTGGGCTGATAGAACCCCAGCAGCAATTTGGCCAGCGTGCTCTTGCCGCAACCTGAGGCACCCATCAGCACCGTCAGGCGACCTGGCTTGAATGTGAGGTTGAGTTCTCGGTACAAGTAAGGGTGATGTTCAGAGTAGCGAAACGCGAGATCCTGCAATTCAATTCGTCCGCCGCCTTGAGGCTCTCTTGAAGGTATCAAGGTGTGCGACTCCTGAGGGACATCGAGGATGTCACCCAGCCGTTTGACGGCGATGTCCGCTTGCTGGAACTCCTGCCACAAGCCCACCATCCTGAGCAAGGGTTGGCTCATGCGCCCTACAAACATTTGAAACGCGACCAACATGCCGACGGTGAACCCATCGTTGTTCATCACGAGCAGGGCACCCACCATCAGGATTGCGAGCGTCATGACTTGCTCGAGACCGTTGCTGATTACGCTATAGGTATTGCTGACTTGTCGGGTCGAGAATCCCGCGGCAAGGTAGCTGGCCAGATTGTCGGCGTATTTTTTTTCTACATCGGCTTCCATCTGTAGGGATTTCACGGTGGCCATGCCCGCGACATACTCCGTCAGGAATGCCTGATTGTGCGCACCCAACATGAACTGCCGGTCCAGTTTGCGGCGCAAGACAGGTACTACCAGCGCACTGACGATAGCGATTGCAGCCAACAGACCCACGGCAATCAATGACAGCTGCCAGCTGTAGGCAAACATCACTGCTAGAAATATCAACAGGAAGGGCAGATCAAGGACAAGGGTGACCGCAGCGCCCGAGATGAATTCGCGAATGGTCTCGACCCCGTGTAATCGCGCTACGAGCGTACCTGTCGGGCGCTGTTCAAAGTAAGGCAAGGGCAGGCGCAACAGGTGACGAAAGACCTGAGCGCCGAGGACTGCATCGATGCGGTTTCCCGTGTGCAGCACCAGATATTGACGTAACCAGGTCATGCTGCTGGTGAAGAGCAAGAACATGATCAGGGCGATACCGACGGCGATCAGCGTACTTTGCGTTTGATGAACGATGACCTTATCGATGGTCACTTGCGTGAACAGCGGCGTCGCCAGACCCACCAGCTGTATGCCCAAGCTGGCTAAGATGATGTCTCGCCAGATGCGCTTGTGCTTGAGTAGTTCTGGAATGAACCAGCGAAAGCCGAAAGCGGCTTTCTTGATCTCGAAACCGGGAATGCTGTCCTCGATCGTCTCGCTACCGCGCGCGACGAGAATGAGTTCCGGTGCTAATACGAGTTTCGCTTCAATGACGGTAATCGTTTCCGGCACCGTCGTATCAGCGCGAAGGTAAAGCAGTTTGTTCGCATCACCCTTCAGAAGCAGTACCGGGATGCGTCGCTCTGACACTTGGCTGGCGCCATCGGTCTTTGTCTCGCACACCTCAGGCAAGAAGGCGATGGCGGGGTAAGGAAATTTTTCCCAGTCGGCTGGGTGATGAACATCTCCAGTCTTGAAATCTAAAGCGCGCGCTGCTTCATGCAAGCTGGCAAGATTATGCGGCGGTGGGAAATCGCGCTCGATGAGTTTTGCATCGAAGGGGGTGCGATACAGCGCACACAAACTGCCGAGAAGCCAAAGTAGTTCGTCGAAGGTGAACGTGATGTCAGAAGCGCGCATCGCCAAACTTGTCTTTATGGAAAGCTGGCATTCTCATTGGACAATCTTGCTAAGTCAACAATGTTTCTTGTTTATCGTAATTGTTATTAACAGGCGTCCGGTTGTTAGTCTTTGTATTTGATTTTCTTCTGACTTGATTGATGACGATGGCTTGATAATCGGTCAATCAATACAATTTTTTGTTGCGCCTGCGATGGTAAAAAAAAGCGCCTCGACATGTCGAGGCGCTTTTTTCATGGGCGTTCAATGGCGACTAACTTTCAGACAGAAGCAATTTCAAGTCATTGAGCAGCGGTGCACCATTCTGCCCATGTCGCACAAACAGCCGCAGATGACCGCGCGTATCGAACACATAGCTGGCTGCAGTGTGATCGATGGTGTAGCTCTTGCCATCCGGTCCCGGCACACGCTGCTGGAAGAGTTTGAAATCGCGTGCGACTTTTTCTGTGGCGGCTCGGTCGCCGTAAAGCCCCAAAAATCCGGGATGAAATGCAGGCACGTACCCAGCCATTACCTCAGACGTATCGCGCTCGGGATCGAGGGTGATGAACAAAACTTGGAGTTTGTCGGCATCCGACCCCAAGGATTTCATGATGCCGGCCATGTCGGACAAGGTGGTCGGGCAGATATCCGGACAGTGGGTGTAACCGAAAAAAACAAACACGAGCTTGCCGCGAAAATCTGCAATCGTGCGTGGTTTGCCGTTATGGTCGGTGAGCGAAAAATCCTTGCCGTAGTCCAGACCCGTGATATCCGTGTTGGCAAATGCCGTTTTAGGCAAAGGCACACCTTTGTTGTCGCAGGCAGACAAAGTCAACACACAAACCAACATCCAGGCCAGCGGAAACAACAGCTTGCTCATGATTAGAACCGCAGGTAGTGATCGATCAGCAGCGCTACAAAGAGCAAGGACAAATAAACGATCGAGTAGGTGAATGTCTTGCGCGCAATGAGATCATTGTAGTGACGATAAATGCGCCATGCGTACCAGAGAAAAATGGCACCCAGTATCACCGCGCTCACCAGATAAATCAGGCCGCTCATGCGCACCGCGAACGGCAGCATCGTGGTGGCGAACAGGATGATGGTGTAGAGCCAGACATGAAAACGCGTGAACTCCATACCATGCGTAATGGGTAGCATGGGCAGACCCGACTTTGCATAGTCGTCACGACGATAGAGCGCAAGCGCCCAGAAGTGCGGCGGTGTCCAGACGAAGATGATCAGCACCAGTATCCAGGCCTGCATCGGTACATCATTGGCAATCGCCGCCCAGCCCAGCGCAGGCGGCATGGCGCCTGACAAACCACCGATGACAATATTCTGTGGTGTCGCTGGCTTGAGGATGATGGTGTAAATGACCGCATAACCGACAAAGGTGGCGAAGGTCAGCCACATGGTCAACGGATTAACGAGGTTATACAGCACCCACATACCGGCACCCCCAATCACGCCAGAGAATGCGAGGGTTTGCGGTACAGTGATTTCGCCGCGGGCCATAGGTCTGCGAGCAGTGCGCGCCATGCGCGAATCGATTTCGCGCTCCACCAGACAATTCACCGCAAAGGCCGCACCCGCCAGTAACCAAATGCCCACCGTGGCGGATATCAGCAAACGCCAGTCAGGCAGCTCGGGGGTGGCGAGAAACATTCCGATCACGGCACAAAAAACGGCCAATTGCGTGACGCGAGGCTTGGTCAGCGCCCAGTACTGAGCAATGCGATTGGGTTGAACGGTGAGGGTGGTCATGACAGATCAATCATGCAGACGAGTGGCTGGCCCGGAATTCGGTCACCTTTTCCACAGGCTAAGAGAGACGGTAGTTTAGCATGGTGAGCAAGAGCACCAAGAGCGCCGCACCCGCGTTATGCAACACGGCGATGGTGAGTGGCCAATTGAGTAATACCGTGGCCATGCCCGTGCAAAACTGCAGCAGTATCAACCACAACAAGGCTCGTCCCAGTCGCTCTGTGCCGGGAGTTTTCCAAGCGCGGTGCGCAACCCATGCGACCAGAGCAACGACGATGACGGCGAACAATCGATGCACCCAGTGAATGGCCACCAGCGCATCAAACGGCAGGTAGTCGCCGGCAGCAGTCATGCCCAAAGCTCGCCAGAGCGTGAAGCCATGCGTGAAATCCATAGTCGGCATCCAGTCACCCTGACACAAAGGAAAACCACCGCATGCGAGCGCCGCATAGTTGGTACTGACCCAGCCACCCAAAGCAATTTGCATGAAGGCCGCAACAAAAGCCAGCGCTGCTGGAAGCCGCAGTGTGCTCGCAGTGTCAGCGACAGGTGAGTGCTCGCTTTGTCGCAATGCATGCCAAGTCAACAGTGCCAGCAGTGACAGGCCAAGCAAAAGATGAATGGTTACGATGATCGGCTGCAGTTTCAACGTGACGGTCCATGCACCGAAGGCACCTTGCAAGCACACAAAGAACAATAGAAAGGCCGGTAGTTTCGGCGCGTATCGAGATTCACGATGCGTGCGCCAGAGACGCCATCCAATCACGAGCGAAGCGATGATCAGTACACCAACGCCCATGGCGAGGTAGCGGTGAATCATTTCTATCCACGCTTTGAATACCGTCACAGGACCGGTCGGCATCAAGGTCTCAGCAGCACGAATTTCGTTATGCGCGAGAAAGGGATTGGCTTCGCCATAGCAGCCGGGCCAGTCCGGGCAGCCGAGACCGGAATCGGTCAGTCGGGTGAAGGCGCCGAAGACGATCAGATCAAAGGTAAAAAATACCGTTACCCACGCCAGCTTTTTATAGCGATCGGCACCAAGCGACAAATAAATAATCGTCGCGGGTATCAGCGCCACCAGCAGCGCCTTGAGGGCAAGTCCGATCAGCATGCGATCATCCTATGCGTGAAGCTTTCAACAAACGCGAAATATCTTTTTTTATTTTGTTAGCGTCCGGATCTTTGGGGAAGCGCATCATCAGGTTACCGAGCGGGTCGATCATGTACAGATGGTCTGCCGGCTGCGTGCCTTCTTGTACCGGTAACCAAGCTGCGAGTTTTTTTGCATCGACTCGCAGCAGATGCGTTCCGTCATATTGCTTCATTAACGCAGTATCGATTGGAGTGTCATCAGTGATGAGCCACACACGCTCGAGACGATCCATTTCTTTACCTTGTGTCAAGCGCAGCTGGCGCATGTTGTAGAGCTTGTCGGCGCAGGGTTTTGCGCAGGCGGCCTGATCGACTTGAAGCAAAATCCATTTGCCGGCGAATTGCTGAAGTGCCGCCGCCTGTCCATCGAGTTGTTTGAGGCCGAGCTCGGGTATTGGATACGCACGCGGATCGATCAGATCACCGTAATTTGTTCGGCTCTGGGGCTTGATGACGTAATACGTAAAATAGGAAAAGATCAGCGGCGCCGCACACACGGCGAGCACGATGAAAAGCATGCGATTACTGCGCTTGCTGCGTTTGCTGCCGTCAGCAGTTTTTGAATCAGGCGTTTGGCTTGTTTG
>JAIXYM010000064.1 GCA_027490255.1 Oxalobacteraceae bacterium
CCGGCAATCGCAATATCAAGCGCATTTTGCGTGTTGATCATATTGCCCTGCGCGTGATTTTTTTCTGTCGCAACGATGCGAGTACCCGTACCGAGCATCAAGCCAGTCGGCGCCTGCGTGGTCTGTGCGGTCTGACCACCAGCCTGACGAACATTCTGATAGAGCAGATCTTCGAACATGGCACGGTCGCGCTTGAAGCCCGTGGTATTGACGTTGGCCAGGTTATTCGAGATAACGTTCAGACGGGTCTGTTGTGCATCCAGACCGGTCTTGGCTACCCACATTGATGCATCCATGATGTCCTCTCTTCTTTACTCTATTCTGTCAGTACATTAATTACGGGTGCGGAGCATGCTGGCGCCGGACTCGTCGAGTGATTTTGCTTCTTTAATCGTTCTTACTTGCGTCTCAAAAGACCTCGAAAAATCGATGAGTTTGACCATCGCAGTGACTGGATTAACATTACTGCTCTCCAGCGCTCCCGCAGCGATGATGGGTTGATTCGGGCCATTCTGAAAATCGCCATTACCCCGGCGGAATTCCTGTTGCGGTGTATAGAGACTGTCGGGTCGACGCTGGAAAACGATGTTACTGGCGTCACGCAGCATCAGTCGCCCCACTAAAATCTGAACCGCAGGCGCAGGCTGTGCAGGATCACGGGCATAGACATCGCCCTCGCGCGTAATTTGTACATCGAAACCTTGCGGGATCGTGATGGGTACGCCATCTTCAGACAATACTGGATGATATGAACCATTCTCGAGCACGCCCTGACTGTTCAGATGCAGATCGCCGCGACGAGTAAACGCCAGCGTGCCATCTTTGGCCTGTACACCCAAAACTGCTTTGTCGAGCAAGGCGACATCAAGCTTGTTACCCGTGGCCATGATGGTGCCTGGCTCGAGATTGACAGCATTCGTCTTGTCGATGAAGGGCTGGATACGCGTATCAAAGCCGTCACCTTTGGCTTTGACAGCCACCATGGCGCTTTCGAAGCTTTTCTTGAAGCCGACGGTCGATACGTTAGCCAGCTCATTATTGAGCTGTTCACGCAGTAGACGTCGCTCGTTGATCGACGCCATCGCAGTAAAGGCTAAACGGTCCATGTCAGACTCCGGTTACTTTGCCGTATTAACTACGGATATTAATAATGGCCTGCGTCAGCGTATTGTTGGTTTCAATCGCTTTGGCATTCGCCTGGAAGTTACGTTGTGCTGTGATTAGCTCGATCAGTTCATTAGTCAAGTCAACGTTCGCACGTTCACGTGCACCTGCACGAACCGTACCAAAGCCTGCCGAACCAGCTTCACCGTACTTTGCATCACCTGATTTAGAGGTTGCGTAGTAGCTGGCATCACCGATCTGTCGTAAACCCGTCGGGCTAGCAAAGTTCACTAGCACGATCTTTGCCAGCGACTTCTGAGAGCCATTGGAATAGGATGCCGACACCAAACCATCATCGCCAATATCCACACCGATCAAGTCACCTTCGGGCCGACCGTTCTGATCTTGCTTGAGCACCGAAAATGGTGATGAATACTGGGTGGATGAAACATAATCGATCGCAAACTGCAGCGTTGCACCGGAATCACCAATGGTGGTTGATTTGAAGGCGATTGCTTCCAGCGGTGATCTGAGATTACCGGCCGTATCAAAGGTCAGTTCGCCCTTGTCCAAGAAGATAGGAGACCAGAGATCACGGGTTTCATCTTCGGAGAAAGTACCTGGGTCAGAGGTTTCCAGTCCGTCACGATCGACATAAAGCGGGAAGCCGTCAGCATTTTGTGCCTGCGGTGGCTCAATCCAACGACTGGTCGTTCCACGCGCACTAGGCAAGCCATCCAGACCCCAGATACTGTTGGCAGAGACCTTCAGGAAGGAATCGTCGCCAGTGGTACCTGTCTTGAAAACAAAGCTCTTCGTATTGGTACCGGGATTGGTTACGATTTCGAGCTTCACACCGTTGACTGAACGTCCGAAGTTGTCAGCCAATGCGTTGACGCGATCTTCCAGCGTCTGACGAAACTCTTCCATCGTATAGTCGGTTTTCTCCGGCATGGTAATCAGGCCAGTGACGTTGTCTACCGTTACAACAAACTGGTTATTGGAACCGTCAACCCGAAATTTGTTATCCAGATTGATACCAATGGCGTTACCTTTCAATACAGCCGGTGTAGACGTAATACCGCGCAGTGGTGTAGAGGAAGTATCAACTTCGGTAGGCGTATCACCCTGAACAAAGCCAAACAAAAAATTTGCTAGCGCAGATGACTTGGAAATAGCGATGCTAGACGTATCACCTGTGGTGCCCGAGCTAATTAAGAACTCGCCGGTAGTTTCATCGAATTTCACCTCGACACCGTAGCGCTGATCTTCAGCAGACGTAATCAGACCGCCATTTGGTAGTACGCTCTTACCCCAGGTACCCGTGTCGGGATCGATTGTTGATTCCACATCGGACAGACCAAATAGCTCATTTCTAGCTGTCGTGAAAGAGCGGATGGAGACATCCACATCATCCTCAGGCTTGAAAGTGAACGTTTGACGTACTGGGTCATAGCCGACGGTCACCGGCGATGGGAACTCGACTTCTTTGTCCACCACAGCCTGAATGGCAGAAATCGCATCCTGCAGCGTGACAGCAGTCAGATCTTTGATGCCAAATTGTCCTTGATTGAGTACGATCGGCTTAGATACGCCACCTACCGTCAGCCGGAACATATCGGCTTCGGTAGAATCTTCAGTCGGCTTAAATGCAGTAAAGTCAAAGTAGCGCTCATCACCGTAGGATTTATTGATCACATTGGTGATTTCACGAGCAATTTCGATACCAGTAAATTTCTTTGTTGTGGCGAGATCTTTGAGATAGCTCAGATCAATCGTTACCGGCGTTGCAGATCCATCGACATTCAGATCAAACACGATATCGTCAGCACCAGTCTCCACACCTAAAGCCGAAGCGGTCAGCGAACTAATCGATGGAATGGTAGCGCCCGCACCGTGAGCATTGATAGTTATAGTCGTACTACCATCTGAGTTGCCAATGGTGGTCGCGTCGTAAATACGATCCTCGTCTTTGCTGAGATACTCCAGTGTATAGGTGGCATTGATCGCGGTTGCGGTGCCCCGCTCGATGGTCATGCCACTGTTAGTAGCGACAGCAGTATAAGTTCCATCAGCATTGATCTCATCGATCAAACTGGCGATGTCATAACCAGTAAATGTCCTCTCATTAGGAGCCGAACCAAACGTCATAGTCAGATCTTTTACATCAGAATTTACTGCAACGCGCAGAGTTGTGATAACGCCAGCATTCAGTGTTTCAGAAAAATCACCAGGGTCGGCAGATACCTGCGACACACCGTTGATCTCATCTATAAGCTCGTCAATCGATACGCCCTGATAACGCTCAGAGCCCAAATCTAAGGTGAACGTGTCACTCAGATATTCCACCTTGTAGCTCATACTGCTGGTAGTTTTGCTTTCTGGACGAATTTCGAAGCCTTCAGCGAATGAGGCTGTCATTGAAAACTCAGGAATCACAAACGGATTCACACCATCTTTAGGCTTGAGCACCAGTTGACCAGATGCATTGACCGAGGCCTCATATTCCAGCGTTTCATCAACATTTATTTCAGTCGCCAGACCGGTGATCGTATCGGCTTGTAAAGAACCAGTAATATGACTAAGTTTGTAGCTGCTGTTTATCTGTGTCGGATCTCCGACATCACCAGTCAGACCAATGACTAGTGTATTAGCAGTCGTGTCGAGCGTCGCAGTGTATTTTCCTGCACGGTTGATATTCTCTTCCAAGGAGGCGACGTCCTCACCAGTATAGGTGTCATTACCAACCGTCAGCATTAAACTTTGCATGCCCGGGTCTGTAGCACCCGTGCCAGCATCAATCGTAAAGGTCAGTTCGGTAATCTTCTGGGTCTTTGCGGTCTCAGGTGAAGGTGTACCGTTAGCGCCCGAGATAAATGAGTAATTCGGATTGATTTCGCTCGCAGTACCTAGATCAATAGTGAGCTGGCCACCACCATCCGTACCTGCATTCGCACCCACCGCGGTCGTGGTCAAGGTCATCGCACTAATACGCTTGGTCACATCTGAGGTAGTCGCAACCAGATTAGTTCCCACGACGCTAACAGTCACGCCCGGGTTCGGAATTCGTGTACTCAACTGGGCGTTCAGATTCGTTGCCAAAGCCGCAAGAGTGGTCGTCGCTGGCGCGGGAGTGAGACTGTACGCAGTACCGTTAATCGTAATAGCAAAGTTTGTAAAATCAGTCGTTGCTGGCGTGGTGCCAAAACGTGGACCTGTGATAGTGGCCTTGTTCAGTGAAGCTGCATACTGACCATCTGCATCAATTGCCGCCTTCAATTGTTCCAGAGTCGCTCCGGAGAAAATATCGCCAGCAATCTCGATCGCATACGACTCATCCGCATCGGATACAGGAACACGTAGCTGCGTGATGTTACCGCCTGTGGTGGATTCTAGGATGTCAGCGCTATCAACCGCATTCGCTGTAAACACAGTTAATTCGTAATCGTCGGCAATCAATGTCGGGTCACCCGAGTTACCCGTTAGCTGCACGGTCAGCTTGCCTGCGACGTTAGTTGCCGTGTACTGACTACCCGCGTTGATTTTAGACACCAGATCATCCAGATCTGCCCCTACGTAGGAATCGGTAGCGATACTTAACTTCAGGATATTGCCGCGCTCTTCCGGTTCGAATACCAGTTTGGTCACTGCTTTTTGCTGGGCTGCTGTTTCATCAGGGATGGTGGCACGTGTGTTCAGAATATAAGACTGCGCATTCACGTCAGAGAATACGGCACCTTTGGTAGGGTTAGTATCGACCCAGGCATTCACGCGATCCGGAAAATCAATACCGTTTTTCCACTCATTCACCAGAGGTACTGGCAATGGGCTGGCACTTTTTGCTGTGGCAGGTGTTGAGGCGATCGGATTTTTCAGGTCGTCCAGGTTGAACAATTTGGTCACACCACGGGCAATATCCTGCGGCGGAATGTCCGATTCAGATCGTACTTCGCCGTACTTGTTAACGAACTGTGCCTCTCCAGATTTATCTTTGGATTGAATCAGCAATTCCTGAAGCTTGGTGTCACCAATATAAACAAAGGTCTGCCATTTGTTGCTGGGATCTTCAGGTTTGGCGACTTGAGTTTTACGGTAATACACCGTAGCCAGGTAGTCGTTACCACCCGCGTCATAGACGGTGATGGCGGTGGTTTTGTTATAGGTAGTTGGATCGTTTTTATCAAACGGCAGTGTTGGAATCTTGGCGTCCGCGGGCAGGTTCAGGCCCAGCTGAATGTTGGTGGTCGCCACAGCATCACCGGTGGTTGAACGCGGAATGATCAATTTAGACAGGTTATCCAGATCAGCTTTGCCGGAGGAGTCAACGGACGCTGCGATCAGTGCCTGGCCCGAGCCATTGACCACCGCATACGAGTCATTCAACAAGAAGGTACCGTTTCGGGTGTAGATGTCCTGCAGACCGTCGGCCGATTTCAGCGGGAAGAAGCCATCACCGGTAATCGCGATATCGAGCGAGTTTGCCGAGAATTGAATATTGCCCTGACTGAATTCCTGACTGACCTGTTTCAGAGCCGTACCCTGACCTACCACCGATGATGCTTTCTGCAGTGGTGAAGTTGCGAAGATGTCACCAAAGTCAGCGCGCGAGCGCTTGAAACCTGTGGTACCCACGTTAGCGATGTTATTACTGGTCACGGACAGCTGCGAGGTTGCGGCGTTCAGACCGGTCAACGAGGTATAGAAAGACATATTTACTTCTCCTGAATTGCTAGCGGGCGGTTATTTTTGAATTCGTTTTGAATCTGTTGAATCTGTTCTTTATCGTTAATTACCAATACGTTTTACTTCTGTCAGGCTGACCAGCGAGCCATCATTGAGCTGGACTTTCATATCGCCTGTAAGAGCATCGGTGGTCACACTGCGCACATTGGCCATCGTGGAAACGGGTGCTTTGCTGGCGACGCCAAATCGGGTGACACTAGCTTCAATGCGATAGGTGCCATCAGGCAGCGCATTACCGTCGGCATCGTTACCGTCCCAGCTGAAGGGGTAGTCACCTTTTTTCTGTGCACCGATCTGACCGGTACGCACCAGGGCGCCGGACGATGAAAATACTTTGAGCGTGATGCTGTCGACATCGTTGGCCAAGCTGACAGAACCTTCGACCGGCTCGCCAGCCTTGATCGCCTTACCGTCACTGATAGCAACCGATTTACCAATCAGGCTGGCCGCCGAACTCATACGCTCGCCTGACATCGAACTGACCAGGGTCTGCAGTGAATCCGACATCTTGGTCGTGGCTTCAAGCTGAGAGAATTGCGCCAACTGAGCAACGAAAGCTTCGTTTTCCATTGGATCGAGCGGATTCTGATTTTGCAGCTGCGTTGTAAACAGCGTCAGAAATGCGGTTTGCCCCATCTCACCGCCATTGCCGTTGAGGATGGCGTTTTCCTGATCTTTTTTGTGCTGTGCTGTCGTCTTGATATTTGACGGCAGCGTGTTCATCGAAGTTGACGATGCTGGTCCGGTCGTGGAGGTTGCCATGTCAGTTTTCCTTAAGCTTTAATCATGTCGATCGTGCGCATCATCAGTTCGCGCGCGGTGTTGACGACTTCAACGTTGTTTTGATACGAGCGGGATGCCGCCATCAGGTCCACCATTTCGGTGACCTCATTCACGTTGGCCTGATAGACGAAACCGTCACGGTCAGCCAGCGGATTATTGGGGTCGTAGACGCGGGGAATGGGCTTGCTGTCGTCAACAATCTTGTCGACTTTGACGCCGCCGACATAGGGCGCACCGGCATGAATCATTTCTTCATCCATCAGCGCTTTAAATACCGTGCGCTTGCCGCGATAGGCTTCTTTCTCGCTGGCTGCGGTGGTGCCGGCATTGGCCAGATTGGACGCCGTGTTATTCATTCGGACCAGCTGCGCATTGAGCGCGGTACCGCCAATCCCGAAAATGTTATCGATCGACATTGCCATGATTATTCTCCTCGCAATGCCTTGCGTATGCTCGATACGCGGTTTTCAAGAAAGGACAAGGTGGCCTGATAGTCAGCGGCTGCCTTACCGTATTTCGCCTGCTCTACCGACAATTCGACGGTATTGCCGTCCAGCGATGCACTAAATGGCACGCGATAACGCAGGCCATCGTCGTCCGGGTTTTCATCGGCATACGGAAAGTGCGTCATGTGCGTTGAGCTCATGTTGTCGCTGGGCTTGAATTCAGCCATCACCGATTTGAAATCAAGTTCACGCGCTTTGAAGTGCGGCGTATCGTCGTTGGCAATATTGCGAGCGAGCAGTTCCATGCGCTGGTTGCGCACTCGTAATGCTTTCTCGTGTATGCCTAAGGCTTTGCTCAATACATCCATGTCGTTCTCCTTGCTGTGCGGTCGCCGAATTACCGACAGTCCGCTCAAGTTTCCAGCTGTCGATCCGACCATTGCAAAGGTCGTGCCAACGCTTGTTTTGTGGAAATAACGTCAGGGCTGAGTCGGCAAGCGGCAAGGATTGACCGCTGCAAGCTTTGCCTCTGGTGGCAAAGGATTGCCGTGGGGCGGCAATGGGTTAATTAACGACGCTGGAACCCGGCTTTCGCCGGGATGACGGTTCTGAGGCCAACCGGATTTCAAATGTCATCAAGTGAAGGTGACGACAGTACTGCTTGAGGCGACCCTTAAATTTTCTACCGTCATCACTTGCATGTGATGACTGCTGCGTGGGCGTATCGCACGCGATCCGAATTCCCCACTCGCTCCCGGCGAAAGGGTGTAGCGGGGGTTTCAGACCGCATGCGGTCTGCCCGCGGAACGGTAATGGCGTACTCGCCATTACGCGCCCTGCAAGGGTAGCGGGGGTTTCATGCAGCATGCTGCATGCCCGCGGAACGGCACTGGCTTGCAAGCCAGTGCGCGCCCTGCAAGGGGGGATCCAGCGTCTTTCGTAGCGGACCTTCCGGTTTGAAAATGCACCTAAGCTTGATCACTCAAACTCACAAATCTGAACTCTCAATTTTCGCGACAGTCTGATTAAACTCACCCAGTCGCTGCTGCGCATTCAGTCGCAAGCCATTCACAATCGAATTGCGGGTGATGATCCCGGCATTCGGATCACGCCCTTCATATAAATAGGCGGCCTGGCGTCCGGCGATTTTCAGGGGCACGTCGGCACGGGGCTCGTTACGCGCGCCCGGCGTCAATACCGTGAGGTAGAGGTTATCTAGCGATGCAGGGCCATAGTCTTTCAGGCGGGTACGGGTGAAATAGCGATCCACCAGTTCCAACTGGTCCATAACGTTGAGGTTCAATATCTCTTTGGGATTGCTGGCGTAACCCACACCCGTCGCCCCGGTGCCGGCGCAGAACTGGATAATGCCGTGGCAAAAACCGTTGGTTGCCTTGGGGTTCATGCCATTGGATTCCATTAGGGTCATACGAGCAAAATCGTCGGGCGCGAAGCGATGTTCACTAGCCAGAGAAAGTATCTTGTTGCGCACGTCAGCCTGCTGATCAGCTGGCAAGAAGCCTTTGGCCACCGCGCGCGCTAGGGTCTTATCAAGCACTGGTGTTGCCACATTGGCATTTGCGCTGAGCTGCACTGACTCCACTGTCCCCGGCCGCAGCTTCAGGGCGGCCATGGTGGTCATCGGCGTCATGTTCAAGACTTGCCCCGGTACGATGCGATTGGGATCAGCGATGCCGTTTTCACGGGCAATCGTCTTCGCCATCTCGTAAATCTGGCCATTATTAAACTGGCCGACCGCATTACCGAGGTAATTGCGGGTCAGATTCATCAAGGTGTCGCCCCGCTTGACCGTCACGCTGGCCCCGTTGCCGTCCTTGGCCTCTGCCAGCACCTGTCGGAAATCCCCCGCCCGGCCCTTGCGTTCGGCGGCACGGGTGGCGTCGGTGGTGTTGGCGGCGAGCTGGGCTTTATTGGCTAGAATCTGCATAGTGGCTGGCCTTTACATGGGCTGGAACTCTTTTTGCTTTGAAGCTAACAACTGTCGGGAGTTCAACAGTCGAGAGCCCCGATGCAGAACGTTTAGCAAGGCTTGTTCCAGTAACCACTTTATTAATGATGCAGACACTTATGATAAAAACTGCTGCTCTGCCCCTCACCCGCCAGCTACTGGCGCGGATGCTGGCGCTGTGCCTGCTGGGGTCACCCGCTGCCCAAGCTACCAGCCCGCAGGAGACCCTGACGGCCGAATTGGCAAAATGGGTGGCATTACAAAATGAGGTGCCCATCGATAAGGTGATCATCGCCCCACTGGATTCGCGCGTTTCTGTACAGCCTTGCGCATCGCAATACAGTTTTGATTATCCTTTTGTTAATCGAGAGAGCGTCCGGGCACGTTGCCTGAAACCGGCCTGGCAGTTGTATGTCAAAGTCGGATTTGCGCAAGTTAATCAAGCACCTGCGGCCAATGCAAAACCGTCCAATCAATCGGGACAGGTAGCGGCTCAATCAACATCGCCGACGCCTCCAACACCATCAACGCCAGCACCCCCTGAATCTCGCATGGTGCTGGTGGCCGCGAGCAATCTGACGGTCGGCCAGTTATTGCAACCCGAAATGTTCAAGCTGGAGAAGATGGATGCCGATAAAATCAACAGGTCGTTCCTCTTTGAAGCCACCGGCCTCGAGGGTCAGGAGCTTGTCAGACCCCTCCGCGCTGGCGAGCCCATCAGAAACGTGGACATGCGACAAGCGATCATGGTCAAAAGAGGTGAACTGGTGCAGCTGACGGTAGGTAAAGCGGGTGAATTTCAGATTTCAGTACGCCTAGAAGCGATGCAGGACGGCCGCCTCGGCGAACAAATTAAATTACGGAACAACGAATCTGGCCGAATTTTAGGCGGCGTTGTGACAGGAAAAGGCTTCGTTAAAGGAAGTTAGAAGAATTTACCTAAAAATAATCTATTAGTATGCACTCCGTCATTATTTTTTGCGGAATAGGCTAAAGTTTTCTAAAGCCCATCCGATACTCCTTGTGACAGGAATAAAAGGCCGAAGGCCGAAAGTGAGAGAAGACCATGAGTAACCCGATATCCAGTATTTTTAGCGGCAGCGCCGCCCTGGACAAAGTCGCCCTGGAAAAAACCAAGCGCCGTGCGCTAGAGCGTCCTGGCGATGGTCAGCCGGAGGCGACCAAAGCGTCCAAACCACCCGTGCCTAATGCGGACACGCTGCAGCTCTCCGAAGTTGCCAAGCGCGCTTCGGCGGAACCCAGCTTTGATCGCGAGAAGGTCGAGGCAATCAAGGAGGCGCTTCGCGACGGTAATTACCCAATGAACGCTCGCCGCATCGCCGAGAGCTTCGTGGCCATCGAAAAACTGATCGACTAATCGTTCATGCTCGAAGCCACAACAGCCATGACAGCCACGGCCTCCTCCGCACCCAGCCCCGAGCTGGTGGCGGCGCTTGAGCACGGACTGGTTTTGCAGCAGCTGCTACAACAGGAATTCGACGCACTGCGCGAACAAAACCTCGATATCTTCGAAGCGCTGCAACCCGAAAAAACTCAGATCTTCGATTCACTGATACGCCTCACCGGTGTGGGCACAGAATCGAATCGTCTGGAAGAGCCCGAGTGGGATACCTTCAAAAATCTGATCGCCGATTGCCGCGACATGCATCGCCGCAATGAGATTCTGATCAGCCGCAAGCTTGACGCCATACGTGGCACGCTACAAACCCTCAACGGCGGTGAGTCCACTGCCTCAGTCGAAGTCTACGACCGCCTCGGCCGCATGGCCCGCTCGCGCGCTGGTCGTGGTTACGAAGAAGTCTAAGTACAGTTATCCCTTCTCGTCCCCCGGCTTCATCCCCTGAAGCCAGTAAGCCCATGACAGCACGACTGCCACCGCAACATAAAGTTCGCGCGGTATTTCCTGCTCAAGATCAAGACGAGACAAAGCAGCGACGAGCTCGCGATCTTGGGCGATATAAACCCCCTGCTTTTTTGCTTCAGCAATGATGGCGTCGGCCAGCTCATCACGACCTTTGGCTGTCACGACAGGTGCCTCGCGCTTACCGTAGGCGAGCGCAACGGCTTCGCGCGTGCGCTTCATGCGCAGACGTCCAGCATCGCACCCGCCGACGGTGTCCAGCCCTCAGGCAAACTGGGGCGAGCCGAATGAAAGATGCGGAAGGAATCCATGGTCAAACCCGCTTTCTGCAAGCGCTGACCCAGCGCATCACTATGTTTACGCGCGAGCCTGACTGCGCTGCCTTTGAGTGCCCACATCATCAGGTCCACATGCGATGTGCGTGTGATAGAGGTCTTAAGCCAGATCTCGCCCAGCACCTCATTTTCGGTATGAATGTCGACCGAGAATGGCGGCGGCTCACGGCCTGGTTGACGAGCCGGCCTAAAAAAACGGATGTGGACAGGATTGGCATCAACAAAGGGCAACACCATGCTGAACAATAGCTCACCGCGACCTTGCGCGGCGAGCGACTCGACTTGAGCGGACTCGATGTCATCCACAGCTTTTTTTAAACCTGCGACGATCGACGCATCCTTATCACCTAGGGCGCGAATCATTCGTCGCAGTAAGGCCTTGGCATCGTTCGCGGGCTGTGATTGGCCACGCGAGAGCAGTGCCTCCATCCAGAAACCCGAGCCAAGAATAGCGGCCTGTAGGCTAGCCGCGGATAGCCCGCGCATCGACAGTTGCAGACGCTGAAACATGGCGGCCAGTTCGGGATTGCCCGTGGTTTGTAGCAGAGAAGCCGCCTGGCCCGGGGTGAACAAATCCAGCAAGGTCGGTGACATCGGCGGTCGTAACGACAATGCCGCCAAGCGCGAGGCATTGATCTGGGCTGCAGGCAATGTGGTCGCCGGCGCGGATGCAGGTGAGGCCGCCGATGCCGATGCAGCTGACTGGGCAGCGGGATCGAAAATCTTCAACAGCCAGCCATTGGCTCCCTGATAGGCGCGTAAAAACACACGATCGCCGGGACGAAATCTCAGGGCAGCCGGCAGGTCAAACAGCTTGCCATTAAGGAGAAGCTTGAGCGCTTCGCCACGCAGCTCGATACTGGCCTGAACGATTTGCCCATCGCGCAAACCAAGCTGCTGGGCGATGGGCGTTTCGAGCTGGAGGGGACGGCCCTCAAGATAGATTGGATTAAGTCGCCCGGGCAGGGCTGCCTGCTCAGCGCCGGACAACATACGGGACGCTCCGCGTCAGGGGTAGCGCACCCACTTCTTCTTTTCTTCCGGCGAGACTTCCGGTGCCGGATTGGCGCTGCCAGCCACATTGACAGGCAGACGTGGAATGGCGATCGGCGGATTCAGATCATTGGCTGTCGCAGCGACGGTCGGTGAAACGACCGGTGCTGTCGAATGCAGGCTGATTTTGCTGTCACTTCCATTGCTGTTGCCGCTCTCGGACATCACCACCGCACGAATTGTCGCCACATCAGGCACCTGCAGTACTTGGCCCGGACGAAGCTTGACGTTGGTGGCAGTGACCAATGCGGGGTTCGCACGAAGGAAAGCCTGACGCAATACATCAGCCGCAAACAGGTTGGCCGGCATGGTCTTGCGGATCACGCTGTCCAGGTTGTCGCGGGCCCGCACAACATAGGATTGCGCGCCGGCGTTTTTCTGCTGGGCTGCAACCTCGCGGGCCAGTTCGACCATCGCCGGAGTTGGCGCTGGCGCTGGCGTTGCCTTGGCCTGCGCGTTGTAGCCAGTACGATTTTTCTTCACCGCCTTGTTCGGGGTATTTTCCTGCTTGGGCGCCACTGTGGCATGCGCATCTGCCGATTTATCAGCTGGCTTCTCTGCTGCGTGCTTGTCGGCGGCTTTGTCCGTGCCTGGTTTTGCCGCTGCCTTGTCGCCGCCCTTGTCGGCAGGCTTTTCAGCCGCTTTGTCTGCGGGCTTCTCTTGCCCAGCATCGGCCTTGGGCGCTGCATCTTTTTTGGGCTGGAAAGCTTTCGGGGTGGCATTAGACGGATAAGGCTTCGAAGGCAGATCCGGCACCGCAGGCGCTTCAGCTTTGGCGTCCTTGCCGTCCTTACCGTCTTTCTTTTCATCCTTGTTATCGGCTGCCTTGGCATCCTTCGGCGGCTCGGCCTTGGGAGGATCGTTGGCAGCATAACTTGCACTGCAGAACAGCGCGAGCACGGCGATCAGCAGTTTGCGTTGGGCGATCTTCATTTTTTTCTCCGCAAAATTTCAGGGAAACGCTGAAAAAACCAGTGCTTCGTTAAAAGGGGGTGGCAACCCAGTCGCCCGAACGGGCGATGCTGGCGGGTCCCGCGAGCTTGCGCACGGTGGCGCGCCCTGCGGCAACACTGACCACTTCAACCAGTGCCAGATGCTGAGCACTGTCGGGTTCCAGAATACGGGCTGGCAGGTGTTCACGGTTCATCAGCAGCAACTGGTCGCCTGCTGTGAGCCCCGCTACCTGGCCGCCATTAATAACCCAACCGGTGGGTATTTCCTGAAGCACGTTGAACTGCTGCGGACGGCAGGAAAAGTTATTGTCCATGCTTAACTGCCAGCCATCCAGCACGCGATCGAGCTCTGCCAGCAGACCCGGTGGCAAAGGCTGGCTGGTGGTGACCAGCGTACGCTCCGGGAAGAAAAACGGTACAGCGTCCTGCCACAGCAAACGCTGGTTGCTGCGCTCGTACACCGAGAGACGCATCACGAAAGGCACCGGCTCGCTGCGCGGTGGCTCATCCGTCACGTAATTAGAAACGGCTTTCACCATTTGCGCCGACTTTTGACGAAGCGTCTGCTTGGGGCGAATAGGCTCAATGGCCAGCGCACCCGGGGGTAGCATTTCGATGACCATGTGGTACGGCGAGATGTCAGGCACCGCGCCGGTCAGCATGCGATCGTAGGTGGTTGACGGCACGCTCACTGGCGTAGAGAGCTGCCACATCCGGTTTGTGGTCGTGCGCGAGACCAGACGTGCACGCGCCTGATCCATCAGCATGACCCACTGATAGCGATCGGCGCCGCTGGTGTGGATACGCAGTACTGTTTCCAGCGTGGCCTCACGACGATAACGCTGCACATTCGCTTTACAGATTTCTTCGCTCGGGGTTGCGCCCCGGGATTCAGCCACGATCGCAGCCGACGGACCGTGTTCGGCGTTCACGTAAGACTGCACCCGCACACCGCGCACTTTCATGTCGGAGGTAATGCGGGTGTTTTCATGCAGTTTCCCCGTACTGTCCACCCAAGCAGCCGTGCGCACACGGGTCTGGCTGTCCATTGCAGCAGCGACGAGCGCATCCTGCAATGCCCCCAGACGCTCGCGCGGCTCAGTCGGCAAACCCGAGGTATCGGCGAACGACGGAATGGCAGCGCAAGTCAAAGGCAGCGCGAGCAGCAGGGGTAGAAGTCGGGGAGCGAGCATGATCAATTACCGGTTACGTGCTGCCAGCTGATGCAGGTAGAGTACGCGCAGGTCGTTGACGACGCGACCGTCCAGAGACATGGTGGTCTCATAGGTGTCGTCGCCAATCGGCGTGATCGATTCCAGCACAGCGCCATAAATGATGCCTTGCACGCGAGTGCGGAAGGTATCACTGGTGATCATCATCTCAGCCACAGTGGTGGTGGCATCGAGTTGCTGACCATAGACCTGTTCAGTCAGGGCACGGTAGGCATCCAGCTTGGAAGCACGAATAGCCATCAGACGCTGCTGGGCACCGTTCTTGTGGTTTTGCGTGCTAATGACTGCATAGCCGGTCGCGCGGATAGTTTGCTGACGCTCCATCATCGGCGTGATCATGCTCACCGCATCAGGCCCAGGTTTTGGCGCTTCTGCCTTGGCTTCAACTTTTGGTTCAGGCCTAGGTTCAGGTTTGGCTGCAACCTTGGCTTCAGGCTGAGGATCGACCGGCTTGACTTCCGCCTTGGCCGACGCGTTATCGGCCACAGCGACCGACGGTATGGATTGGCAAGCCGAGATCAGCACGGCCAGCGAGACCATCGTGCATTTGGACATTTTGTTCATGAATCACCCCTTGGTTAGTCAGCAGCGAGCTAGCGGCCGGAATACTTCTTGCGGTACGTCTCAGCATTTCCTCCGGGAATCTCTCAAATAATGCCTGATTGAGCCCCTGGTGACACCGCTTTACAAAGTATTAACGGAAGGCAATAAACCTTCGCTCCCACGGTTTATCGGCAATTGGCCCGGCTTCTTTAGTGCTGACGCTAGTTTGATTGCAATAATGTAATTTTTAAGGCTGAGCATGAGGATGGCAGTGCATTCCAAGTGGTTTACCAAGGTTTGCGCCGGCGGTTTCCAGAATCGATGGCACATCATTTGCTTATATGTTCCACGAGGAAACCCGGCCCTTGAGGCCCCAAATTACAAGTACCTGATTTTTAAAAGAATTTAAAAATGTCCACGCTATCCATGTCAACTATTCGACAGCGCTTGTCGGGATTTGAGCTCTCCGGGCTCGGAATTCCGTTCCTTGTGCTGTTGATCATGGCGATGCTGGTCGTTCCAATGCCGCCCTGGCTGCTGGATATTCTGTTCACTTTTAACATTCTGGTCAGTGTCATGGTCATCATGATCGCGATCGGTACCCGAAAACCGCTGGAATTCTCATCCTTCCCTGCCGTTCTGCTGTTTGCCACCATGCTACGGCTGGCACTCAATGTGGCGTCGACCCGAGTAATTCTGGTGAATGGACATGAGGGTGAGCACGCGGCAGGCGCGGTGGTTGCGGCATTTGGCGAGTTTGTGATCGCCGGAAACTATGTCGTTGGGTTCATTATTTTCGTGATCCTGATGATTGTGAATTTTTTCGTAGTGACCAAGGGCGCTGGCCGGGTTTCAGAAGTGAACGCCCGATTCACCCTGGACGCGATGCCGGGCAAGCAGATGGCGATTGACGCCGACCTGAACGCCGGCTCGATCACGCAAGAACAAGCCAAGGCCCGCCGCGACGAAATCGCTCAGGAATCTGACTTCTTCGGCTCGATGGACGGTGCATCGAAATTCGTTTCGGGCGATGCCATCGCTGGCTTGCTCATTCTGTTGATTAACGTGATCGGTGGCCTGGCCGTCGGGGTGGCGCAGCACAACCTGTCGTTTTCCGAGGCCGGCAAGCTGTATGTCTTGCTGACCATCGGTGATGGACTGGTCGCGCAGATTCCTTCGCTCTTCCTGTCACTGGCCACCGCGATCATCGTCACCCGTGTGACGACCTCCGAATCGATGACCGAGCAGGCGGTGACGCAATTGTCCAACCCCTCTGCTCTGTTTATTAGCGCAGGCATTCTGACAATCTTGGGTGTCGTGCCCGGCATGCCGCATATGGTGTTCCTGACGCTGGCGTTGGCGACTGCTGGCCTGGGCTTTATGCTGATTCAGAAAGAACAAACCGTCGCAGAGGAAGCCGAGATTCAGGCGGCCGAAGCCAAGCCGGATGCACCTAAAGAGCTGGACTGGGATGATGTCGATCAGGTTGATCTGATCGGTCTGGAAATCGGCTATGGCCTGATCCCGCTGGTGAACCCGGAGACCGGCGGGCAGCTGATGCCGCGCGTCAAAGGCGTTCGCAAAAAACTCTCGGCGGAACTGGGTTTCCTGGTTCAGCCCGTTCGTATCCGCGATGCGCTTAATCTCGATCCTGACGTGTATCACGTCGTGCTCAATGGTGTCGTGCGTGGCAAAGGCGAAATCAAGAGCGGTCGCGAACTTGCCATCAATCCCGGCAAAGTGTACGGCGAGCTGGAAGGCATACCGACCAAAGAACCTGCTTTCGGTCTGGAAGCTGTATGGATCGATCCGTCACAGCGCGATTATGCGCGCACGCTCGGCTATACCGTCGTCGATCCAGCAACGGCGATCGCAACCCATTTGAATAAAGTACTGCGCGAAAGCGCGTCCGAATTGCTCTCGCACGACGAGACACAGCAACTGCTCGACAAGCTGGCAGCGAAATCGCCCAAGCTGGTGGAAGATCTGGTGCCGGGCAAGATGGCGCTGGGCGTGATCACACGCACCCTGCAGCTGCTGCTCGCCGAAGGTGTGGCCATTCGCGATATGCGCACCATTGTTGAGACGCTGTCGGACGCTGCCTCAAAAACACAAGACCCTGAACAATTGTCTGCGATGGTTCGACCCAAGCTGGGCCGCATGATTGTTCAGGAGCTGCTGGATACACAGGCAAATCTGGCCGTCATGACGCTGGCGCCCGAACTCGAACAATTGCTCCATAACGTGCTGACCAATGGCGCGCCAGGACAAAGCGTGGTGATCGAGCCCGGCCTCGCCGAGAGCCTGTTCTCTGCCCTGCGCGATGCAACCCGCACCGTCGAAGATCAGGGTAACCCGGCAGTACTCGTAGTGGCGCCATCGATTCGTCCTTGGCTATCCAAAATGGTTCGTCACCGCATTTCCGAGCTGATCGTTTTGTCTTACACCGAAATACCGGACGACCAGTCAGTCAAAGTTATTTACACCGTAGAAGCGCAAGTAAAGAGTTAAAGGCATAACCCATGGAACTCAAACGCATACTCGCCAAAGACATCCGCAGAGCGACTGAAAAAGCAGTCGCGCTCTACGGCAAGGACGTTCTTTTCGTCTCGAACGCCAAAGTCAACGGCATGACTGAAGTCATCGTTGCGGTCGACGTCGCACCCGAAACGCTACTGGAAACCAGCGATCTGGGTGATGCGCAGCGCTTCGAACAAGTGCTCAAGCAATCGTTCAGAGAAGTGGAGAATGGCGCTACGGCGAGCCTGGCTCCCGAGATCATGATTCCATCGCAAAAAAATGCGGAAGATCAGCGCGACTATATTCGTGGCCGCGAGATCGTGGACATGGTGCGTGATGAGCTTTCAGCGATTCGTAAAGAATTCAAGCTCGCACAGCGCGTAGCTTCCTGGCAATCGGAGTCCTCTACCAAATCAGCTGTGCGTCCACTGGTGACAGCACTGGCAGAAGCCAGCATTCCCGTTTCGCTGCGCACGCTGCTGGTGGATCACATCAGCGATATGGATAATTTGCACCAGGCGACCGAAGCACTGCGCGCTCACCTGATCGAAAGTCTGGGCGAGCACTGGGCTAAGCTGCCCCAGCGCGGTATTCATGCGATAGCAGGTCCTTCCGGAGCAGGTAAGACCATGATGGTCGCCCGCCTTGCCCGTGCAGCTGCTGAGCGCAAAGGTCCAGAGTCGGTAGCCGTGATCAGCTATTGCGATCAGCGCGCCGGTGCATGGAGCCAAATTCAAATGCTGTGCGCGCAAAGCGGCGTCGATTGCCTGCGCGCCACCGATGCTGAGACATTGAAAATGCTGCTCAGTGAACTGGGTAATCGCAAGCTGGTGTTAATTGATACCCCCGGCGTTGAAGTCGTGACAAAAATAGATCAGATCCGTACCTGCGCGCAGGATCTCGCCTGTCATCTGGTATTACCCGCAGATGCCTCTGGCACGACGGTGCGAAAATATCTCGTCGATACTAGAATAAACTGGCACAGCCTGATGGTATCGCGCATGGATGAGGCAACTCAGCCTTGGGCCTTGCTGCAAGTGCTGTGTGAAAAATCTGTACCGCTGTCGGCCGCATCACATAGCCCATCAGCCACAGAAAGCTGTCAGATTCTGACGGCGACTGAACTGGTCTCACTCGCTATTCGCGGACTGGGATTGTCGGCGGATGAAACCGCCAACGAACCTGTAGAAGCAGAACCCGATCACTCCGTTGTAACTGCGGCTCAGGCCCTGGTTGCCCGTATCGAAAAGAGCGCCCATGCCATCAACTAAACGAAAAACCGAAGTCATCGGCATCGCCAGCGGCAAGGGTGGCGTGGGTAAAACCACCCTCTCCGCCAATCTGGCGGTCGCACTGACGATGATGGGCAAGCAGGTGATGCTGCTGGACGCTGATCTCGGTCTGGCGAATGCGCAGATCGCACTGGGCTGCCAAACACAGTACAACCTCTCGCACGTAATCGCGGGTGAAAAAACACTTAAAGAAATCATTGTCACCTCGCGTCAGGGCGTCAAGCTCGTGCCCGGTGCCTCAGGTGTGCATCACATGGCAGCGATCAGCCCGGCCATTACGGCGGGTATCGTGCAGGCCTTCTCTGAGCTTGACGATGAAATCGATTATCTGATCGTCGATACCGCAGCCGGTATTGCGCCCTCGGTGCTGGCGTTCATGGAAGCCTGCCAGCGACGTTTTGTGGTGGTGCGCGATGAGCCCTCTTCCATCGCCGACGCCTACGGCATCATCAAGGTGATGACACGCGATCTGGAACTCGACGAAATTTATCTCATTCCCAATATGGTAGACAGCCAGGCCGCTGGTGCGCAGTTATACCGACGCGTCAATGAAGTCTGCGATCGTTTTCTGGGTAAAACACTGCAGTACCTGACATCCATCGAAGCCGATGAACTGGTGCTGGCAGCATTAAAAAAATACCAGTCCATTCTGGAATTCGCTCCCGCCAGTGCTGGCGCGCGTGATTTCAGGCGACTGGCCGATGCGATCACGAATTTGCCGGAAATCAGCGACGCCTCGGGCGGACTCCAGTTTTTCATGGAGCGACTGGTGAAACCGGGCAAAGGGGGTTAAACCATGCCACCATCGATCCGACTCTACGATCAGACCGGCAACCACAATGAGGCGCTGATTCTTGACCATCTTGGCATGGTCAAACGAATTGCCGTTCATTTGAAGGCCCGCATTCCGCCCTTCATGGAGGTCGATGAACTGGTTCAGGTCGGCATGATCGGCCTGATCGAGGCTGCGCGCGCGTTTGATCCGACCAAGGGTGTCGTGTTTGAAAGCTATGCCCATAACCGCATACGCGGCGCCATGATTGACGAGGTACGGAGACTATCCTTCCTGCCCCGCTCTGCTGTGGCATTCAATAAATCCCACAGTGCAGCCAATCAAGCACTGGCTTCTGAACTTGGACGAGCGCCTTCGCAGGCGGAACTGGCCGAGTACATGGGCGTGGGACTGGATAATTTCGAGAAAGACCGGGGTGCTGCACGACAGTTCGAAACCTTCTCAATGGAAGTGGTGTCGGATGAAGTCATGAACATGCCGGAACAGGCATCACGACAACCGGAAGCGATTGTCGAGGAATCTCAGATGATGGAAGCGCTCACCGACGCAATCGAAGGATTGCCTGAGCGCGACCGGCTGGTGATTTCCCTTTACTACGTCGACGAGCTGAATCTGCGCGAAATCGGTGAAGTGCTGGGCGTGTCGGAATCACGCGTCTCGCAAATACTGACGGCGAATGTCAAGAAGCTGCGCTCGCAGCTCCAGACTGAGCCGCTCGCGCGTCAATAAAGAGAGAAACCCATGGGGCAACAGATGAATACCATCCTGCTTCTGCTGATCTTCACCGGACTGGTGGGACTGCTGCTGGTGGTCTTTTATATGCTCGATCGGCTTAACGAGCTGCACAAGCATGCCGATCTGCAAAAGATACCGCATAAACCTGACGATTCTTTTGGCGGTCTGGCCGGCAAAGAATTGTGGGACGCCATGATTGGTATTCCCCTGTCGGGCTGGGATTCGAAAAAACTCGAGCCGCTCAAGCCACGCTACGAAGCGCTATTGCAAAAACACCTGGAATTGTTGTTTGAAGACGGCAAGCTGGATGCGCGCGAAGGTTTTGCGATGCCGGTTCGGTGCGACCGTGTCGTCCCAACCCTGCGCGGAGAAATCGAATCCTGGATGCCGCATGAATATGCGTCCGGTATTTATCGCGCTGCACAGGATCTGATCAACCTGCCGCCCGAAGAACACGAAGCCGTGATGTCACGCATTGATGATATCGGTGACGCGCTCTATTCCGCCACCAATCTACCGCCGACGCATCCGCTGTCTAAAGTACTGGTACCGTCGAGCCGACCACCGGAAGAAGAAACATCTGCCGATGGAGAAGCGCCGAGTGAAGAAGATACCCTGCCGGCAGAGGATGCCGAATGGGATGGCGAACAGCCGGTGCTGGAAGGCGATGCCGTTGCTGCCCTGCCCCCACCGGAAGAAGCGGATTATCTCCAAGTCGAACTGAATCAGGAAAGCGGCGAAATGTTGCCGCTCTCCGAGAACGCCGAGTCGAATGAAAGTGCGGCGCAGGCGGTTGCTGAAGATGGCCAGGAAACTGAAGCATCGACTACCACCGAGGAAGCCGGCGACCCCAAAACCGCCGCAACACCATCGGAGCAGGAGACAGCCAGAGTTACCTGATAAAAGTTTATTGATTTGGCAAAGGTCGCTTCGAGTAACGCTCAAGTCTTCCAACCACCTGCCGATACATGGTCTGACGCAATGATTCATCTAGGAGCGACAGACCATGAACATGAGAGAACGTGCCCTTGCCAGCTATGGCGACGTAAAGGTCACCACCGGTGTTGCCGGTGCTGACAATATTCAGCTGATACAAATGCTGTTTGACGGCCTGATAGAAAGCCTGGCAACTGCCAAAGGACATATCGAGCGGGGCTCGATCAACGAGAAATCCAAGAGCCTTGCACGTGCGGGCCGTATCGTGGTGGGCCTGCAAGGCGCACTCGACTTTGACAAAGGTGGCGACATCGCTCGCAACTTGAACGACCTCTACAGCTACGTGACCCGTCGCCTATTCCACGTGAATGCGCACAATGATCTTGAAGCGCTTCAGGAAGTACACAACCTGATGAATGAAATCCGTGGCGCTTGGCAAGTGGTACCTTCACTGGTCCCACCCTCTGCGCGGACTTTTGCGCCGAACTAAAAATTTACGGGTAGCCCCGAAAAGAAAGCATCAGCACCCGGCTCCGGCCGGGATTTTTTTGTTCGGTCGCTTTCCGGCCGTCATTTTATTTGCAAAAAGTTACTTGAACTAAATATAATTGGGGCACGCAGAAAGGTTAATTTCCGACCTGACACGATTTTTGCTTTGAGACAGGAAACCCTTGGTTAACCTGGAAACAGAAAGCTCCATGACCTCTGTACTCAACTCAGCAACGTCTGCCGCCCACCACGCCAAAAAGGCTGAAAAACTCAGTCATTCCAAGGCATCTGGCCCCGATACCGAAGGTGCAAATGGTGCGGATGGTGAATTTGGCGCTCTCTTTGGCGCCATGATGGGTGGCCTTGAGGGGCAAAATCTTGCCGCTCTCGAAGGCAAAGCCTCGCCACCGACGGTGGGCCTTGCGGCCCAGATCCTCGGGCCAGCCGTGCACATCATCACAGCCAGCACACCCGCACTTAGCGATGACAGTCTTTATGCCTTCGCCCGATCCCAAGGAATGGACGAAGATGCGCTCGCGCTGATCTTCCAGAAACCGGCGCCCGCCCTTATGCCGACCGGCACGGGAGATCCTGACTTGGCAGCAGGCCTTGACGGCCTTGACGGTCTGAACGCACTGCAAGGAAAACTGCAGGCGGCAGGTCAGCTGGCTGCGGACCGGCTGGCAACAGCCCTCACACCCGAACAAAAAGCGATGGCGTCCGTGCTGTCCCAAACGGGATCTGCCACGCGCCCCCCCACCGAAAGCTTGGATTTGGGCGAGGACGCCAGCATGCGCTGGACGCTGGGCAAAGCCGCCGATGGACTGACGACAAGCCCGCTGAGTAACCAGAGCAACTTCTTTGGATTGAATGGCTTTCGAAATCTGATGCCGGCAGCCCCGCCTGTTCAGGCAGCAGCGATCGATCCCGCAGCACACCCAGAATCAGCCCATCAGAATCTGGCAGCCAGCCTGATCCTTGGCGCCCCTGAGGCGGCCCAGTTTGCGCGCCGCCTGGAAATGAAACAAGCCAGCCAACGTGCCGAACGCGTGGCCCCTGGCTGGCTGCCCCCGACCGTCGCTGGTACGGGTCCGACCATGCCGAGCGACCTTGCACTAATCACGGAAGAAGTGAAGATTGCCACCCTTGAAACGCTCGTTATCGCACCCGACATCGCACCCGAGGACATGTCCGAGCTCCTCGCAGGACGTTCGCACGGTAGCGAAGGCCGGACTCAAGGCTCGAACGACAGCGCTACCACGAACACTACCAACTCGGCACCTCGCCCAGACCAAGCTCAGCGCACTGAACAGTACGAACGTTTGTCCCAGCGCCTGGGTGAAGCCTTGGGACAACGACTGGCCGCGCAAATCGCCAGGGGTGACTGGCGGGTCGATCTAGCGCTCAAGCCCCATGAATTAGGCAATATCGACATCGAGCTGCAGATGAAAGACGGCACACTCCAAGCCAGTTTCAGCGCAGGTCAGGCGATGACGCGAGAGCTGATCGCGGACAGTCTGCCCAGGCTAAAGGAGATCCTTGGCCAACTAGGCATGGATGTTGCTACCATGGATGTTAACGTAAGGCAAAATAGCCAAAATGGCGGAAACCCGACACCTGGACGTTCATCGTCCGGATCTGGCAACCAGGCTGGCAAAGACAAAACAGAGAAAGCCGGCGAGGTTTCCACCTCAATGGCGGCCCAGAACATCAGCAAGGGCCCCGATGGGCTCGATGTTCTGGTTTGATCGCAATACAAGAATGCAATTAATAGCTGGAGGATGTGATGGCTGAAGAAGCTGCGGCACCCGAAGAACAAGTCGAAAGCGAACCGAAGAAAAAAGGTCCGCTGATTAAGATCATCCTGATGGTCGTGGCGGTTCTATTTCTCATTGGCGCCTCCGTCGGTGGCACCTTGTTGGCGACCGGATTCTTCTCGAAGAAAGATCACGCCAAAGAAGCCGTTGACGAGCAACTCGACAAACTCGAGGGCGGTGATGGTCATGGCGAGGCTAAAAAGGATGATGGTCACGGTGAGGCCAAAAAAGATGACGGTCACGGCGAAGCCAAAAAAGATGATCAGGGCAAGCCTGGCGCGGAAGCACCTGCCAAAGAGCTCGTAACGCCGGATGCAGACAATCAGCGCTGGAAGTTTAATTACTATGCGCTGGAAAAGCCCCTGCTCTCCAACCTTGCTGGCTCGCGTAAAGTAATGCAGGTGACGCTCACGGTCATGACCCACTATGATGATCGAGTGATCAAGAACGTCAAAACACATGAGCTCGCACTGCGCGCCGGTATTCTTGATGTGATGCGCCAGAAAACCGAGGCTGACCTGCGCGAAGCTGATTTCCGCAAAGCGCTGGCTGAAGAGGTACGTCTGACCATCAACTCGCTGCTGGAAAAATATGAAGGCTTTGGCGGCATTGAAGAAGTCATGTTCACCGAGTTTGTTGTCCAATAACCCCCTATAGAATCCAGGGACGATCGACGCCATGGCTGATACAAGCAACCTGCTGTCACAGGAAGAACTCGCTGCATTAGCCAGCGGGATCGATGACGGCACCATTGCGGTCGATACCGGCTTTAACCTGACGACCCGGGTCAAGAAGCACGATCTGGCCAGTGAGGACAGCACGCTGGGAGTGAACACCTCGTCCATCGAGATGATCAACGAGCGCTTCGTGCGTCTGTTCCGTATGGGTTTGATGGAAGTGCTGCGCACGAGTCCACGTATCAATCCCTCGCGCGCTCAGATCGTTCGCTTTGGTGACTATCTCAAAGACCTGCGTGCGCCGTTGGCGGTGAATACCATCCGCATCAACCCCCTGCGCGGATTTTCGATGGTGACGATCGAGCCTACGCTCGTTTTTTCTGCGCTCGATAATTTTTTTGGTGGTTCCGGTAGCGGCATGCCAGGCATGCCTAAAAAGCGCGGTGGTGATAAAGACGGCGAGACGCCAGCTAACTGGCTGCCTCCGACGCGCATGTTTACACCGACCGAATCACGCATCATCAAAATCATCATTGAGGTGTTCTTCCGTTCTCTGAGAGAAGCGTGGGCACCGCTGCTGCAAGTCGACTTAGAGCACATAGGCTCAGAAATCAATCCGCAGTTTGCCCAGATTGCCGACGAAAATGATCTCGTGATCATGACTCGCTTTGAAACCGAAAGCGTCGGTGGAATCAAAGGCTTCGTCGATTTGGTGTATCCGTATGCCTCGCTTAAACCCCTGCGCGATCTGCTTCGTAACCGTGTGCAAGCTGACGGCAGCGAAGAATCCGATTTGAAATGGCGCCAAGATCTGACCAAGGCCGTCGGTGATTCACAGGTGGAGCTGCAAGTACTATTGGGTACCGTCCTTGACGATTATTCGCGTGTCCGGCAGCTCAAGGAAGGCGATTTGTTATTCTTCAAAAAACCCGAGCTGGCTACGATGCTGATTGGTGGCCTGCCCGCTTTCGAAGTTCAGGTGGGTATGTCGGGTCCGCAGGTTGCGGTCCGCATCGAAAAAGCCACCAGCCCGGAAACCCTCTAACGATCGAGGATGCATCATGAGTGACGTAACGACAGAACAGAATGACGACGGTGAAGTGACTGACGCGGTTGAGACGCCGCCGAACCATCACATCAATCCCGATGTCCTGCAAAATATTTCGGTAGCGATCAAGGTAGAAGTTGGTCGTACAAAAATGAAAATCCGGGATCTGCTGCGCCTGACCCAGGGTAGCGTGGTAGAACTGGAACGCATTGCCGGCGAACCGCTGGATTTGCTGGTCAACGACACGGTCGTGGCACAAGGCGAAGTGGTGCTGGTCAATGATCGCTACGGCATTCGGCTGACGCGCGTCGTGCCTGCCAGCGACCGCATGAAGAACCTGTAAAGAAAGATCATCATGCATGCTTCGGACTGGTTATCGTTTGCTTTAAGCTTTGGCATAGTACTGGCACTGCTGGGCGCCCTGCTCTATGCGCTCAAACGAATGCAAAACGGCAACCTGCTCGGTATGGGTCAACGGCGCATCCGCGTCATTGACAGCATGTCGCTCGCACCACGCCAGAAAATCGTGCTGGTGCGCGTCAAAGATCAAGACATCTTGCTCGGCATCACACCACAAGAAATCAACACGCTGGCCAGCTTCTATTTGTCTGCTGACGAGCTGGCCGCTGACGCAGCGGCTCAGACAAACAGTGCAGAAAACACGGTACCAATGGCCCAGCGTTTCGCCGAGCTGATCAAATCAGCGCAAAACAAAAACAAGGGCTGATCATGGCACGCCGACTTTTCATCGCACTGCTGCTTCTGCTTCCCGTACTGATGCCAGCGCTCGCCTTTGCGCAAGGTCTGCCTGTCGTCAATGTGGTCAGTGGCAAAGGTGGCGTTCAGTCTTACAGTCTGACGCTGCAGCTGCTGGCGCTGATGACAGTGCTCACGCTGCTGCCCTCGATGCTGTTGATGATGACTTCGTTTGTTCGCATCATCATCGTCTTCTCCATTCTTCGCCAAGCGTTGGGCACCGGTCAGACGCCGCCCAATCAGGTGCTGGCCGGACTGGCACTGTTTCTGACTTTGTTCATCATGCAGCCGGTGATGATGGATGTGTATAACAATGCGATCCTGCCCTACATGAATCAGGGTATGCCATTCGAAGAGGCTCTGGCAGCTGCCGAGGCGCCCATCCGCGGCTTCATGCTGGCACAGACGCGCGAAGAAGATATTGCGATGTTCATGGAAATCGCACGTAACAAAGTTGAGCTCGAAGGCCCTGAATCGGTCCCCTTCACCACGCTCGTGCCAGCCTTCATGACTTCGGAACTGAAAAGCGCTTTCACGATCGGTTTTCTAATTTACATCCCCTTCGTGGTGATTGATCTGGTGGTATCGAGTGTGCTCATGTCGATGGGTATGATGATGCTCTCGCCAATGATGATCTCCATGCCTTTCAAATTGATGTTGTTCGTATTGGTCGATGGCTGGAGCATGCTGATGGGCTCGCTCGCGTCAAGCTTCGCAATGCCCTGAAGCATCAGACGATCCCAAGGATAAATAATGGAAATCGCTACCGTCGTTGATCTAGGTCGCAGTGCTCTCTGGGCCGTGTTGATTATCTCTGCACCGCTGCTGACAGTGGCACTGGGCGTTGGTCTGTTCATTGGCGTCATACAGGCAGCCACATCGATTAATGAAATGACGCTCTCGTTCATCCCGAAACTGGTGATCATGGGTGCGACACTGGCGCTGTTTGGCGGCTGGCAGCTGAGCATGCTGGTGGATTACACTCGTGATATTTACAAGCGCATTCCCGCGCTCTTTTCCTAACCGGGCCAGCGCCCGAACGATGCCATGACACTTCTTGCCGCGGATATCGTCGAGCGCTTCTACACTTTTCTCTGGCCGATGCTGCGCATCTCGGCCATGCTGTTGACGGCACCGATTTTTTCGCTGGATGCACTCACCCTACCGATACGCATCATGCTCGCGCTGGTGCTGACTTTTTTCATTTATCCAATGGTGGACTGGCCGGTGCTCGATCCCATCAGTGCAATCGGTTTTTTCCAAATTGTGAATCAGCTGTTCATCGGCGCGATGATGGGTCTGATGCTACAGGTGGCCGTTGGTGCAATTGTGCTGGGTGGTCAGGCCATGGCGGGCTCCATGGGTCTATCGATGGCCAGCATGTACGATCCAAACGTGGGTAACGTTCCGGTCATCTCCCAGTTTCTGGTAATTCTGTCGACCATGATTTTTCTTGGATTCGGCGGCCATGTGATCATGATCTCGATGATCATGGATAGCTTTACTGCCCTTCCGATTGGTCAGTCCATTTTGAATCAGGCTACTTTCGGCAAGGTGGTCGCCTGGAGCTCAATGCTCTTTTTGGGTGGCGTACTTATTTCACTGCCAGTGCTGATCTCACTGCTGTTCATTAACATTGGCCTTGGCATCATTACCCGTGCTGCGCCCAGTCTGAATATTTTCTCTGTCGGCTTTCCTGCATCGATTGCTGCAGGTTTCGTCATTCTCATTATCGCGCTTGAAAGCATTATCAGCCGCATGCGTTGGCTGTGGACACAGGCTTTTCTGCACGCGCGTGATCTGGTTGGACTGGTGAACTGATATGTCAGAGTCCAGCTCACAAGAAAAAACCGAAGAACCTACCTCGCGGCGCCTGTCGAAGGCCCGCGAGGATGGTCAGGTTGCGCGCTCTACCGAACTGCCCGCTGCAGCGGTGACGATTGCTGCACTCGGTTTTCTGTTTATCACCGGTGGCGTGCTGGTAGCAAAATTAGCTGAAGCTTTTGCATCCGGCTTCAATTTTGATCGCAAGCTGGTGCATTCGCCCAATCTGTTACCTGCGATTTTCGCGCATGAGCTTTTAGAGAGCTTCATCCTGATAGCACCGCTAATGCTGCTGACAGTGGCAGTGGCTATTGCGGCCTCCGGCGCGACCGGTGGCTATCTGTTCTCGCTCAAATCTGTCGTACCAAAAGCGTCCAAGCTCAATCCACTCAATGGCTTTAAGCGCATGTTTGGTACCAAGGCCTTGGTCGAGCTTACCAAGGCATTGCTAAAATTCTTCCTGGTGTCCGGTGTGGTCACCTGGGTGCTATCAGACAATATCGCAACCCTTGATGCGTTGGGCAAAATGGCTTTCGAGCCTGGCATGAAGGTCGCCGGCGAAATGCTGTCGAAGTCCGCGCTGATCATGGCCTGCTCTTTGATCATCATTGCGTTTATTGATGTGCCCTTCCAAAAATGGGAGCACATAAAACAATTGCGCATGACTAAGCAGGAAGTATTAGACGAGATGAAGGACATGGAGGGTCGCCCCGAGGTCAAGGCGCAAATCCGTCGCCGCCAGCGCGAGATGTCCAATTCACGCATGATCGATCGCGTCAAAGACGCCGATGTCATCATCACCAACCCGGAACACTTCGCCGTTGCCCTGTCCTACGATCCCAACGGTGACAGCGCGCCGATACTGCTGGCCAAAGGCGCCGATGCTGTCGCTGCCCGTATTCGGGAAGAGGCAGAGAAGCACGGTATCGAGATTTTCCAGGCACCGCCGCTGGCGCGAGCGCTCTACTTCACGACGGATCTCGAGCGCCCTGTGCCCGAAGACCTGTACTATGCGGTCGCGCAAGTCATTGCGTATATATTCAACCTTGCCAGCGTGCGGCCAGGTGCGCCGCCAGTACAGCGTCCGCAGCCCAAGGTACCGCCCAACATGCAGTTCGACGCGAACGGCAAGCTGGAAACTGAAGAGGCAACACCATGATCGATACCGCGCAAGATGTGAGCAACGACACGATCGGCAGCGAAGGTATCTTCCTTCGCACAGCGGATCGCCGCCGTTTTGACTATGTGATGAAGGCCGTGCAGGAGCAGAGCCTGTCGCTGTCGCTCTCCAGCGAAAACGACGGCGTGCTCGATCATTACGGCCGTATCGTGATTAACAAGCTGCGTAAGATGTCCGATCTGCAGATCGAAGTCTTCCTGCCGCAAAACACCGAGGCTCTGCTTGACCGGTTCAACCAGATACTCGCCGGACTGTCGTTGGAAGATGCCCGCAATCGCGACAGTTCACCTGCACCGCGCCGAGTACTGATCGCACACGATGCCAAGGCAATCGGCGTACGCGACCTGCAGCTGCTATCCCGACTTGTCCAGGACTTTCCCGGTGCGAATGTATCGCTGATACTCCTGCTCGACCGAACAGGCATCGCCCAACACGAAAAAAATCTTGATGCCTTTGGTCAGCGCCTGCTGCGTTGGCCATTGGAACAACCTACACGCGCCGAGGGCGAATCTCTGCTCAATGTAGCCCGTGGCATGGGCTTTGAAGTCGAAGTCAAAAAGGTATTGGCCGCCACCGGCTTTACCGAGATCAGAGCCCCGCAACCGGTAGGTGATCCGGGCAGCTTTGAGCGCCACCTGTCCGATGCAAGGACTCGAAAAACTACGCCTGCCCCGACGCCGTCACCGGCTTCGCGCAAACAAGAAGACGTTCCTGAAGAAGATGAGCGTCCCTCAGTGTTTACCGAGCCTCCTAAGCGCTCCCCCCTACTCAAAACCCTGCTCGGCTGGGTATTGGCCTTTGTACTACTTTTTGGCGTCGCTATCGGCACGATCGCGCTGCTATTTCCGCAACGACTCGCCCCCATGCTGGCGAACTCGCCTACGCTAAAGGAAAACCTGCCGCCCTGGATGATGAGTCTGGTGGTGCAAATGGCGGGCAAGCCAACGACTACCCTGCCCGAGGCAAAACCAGAATCCAAGCCTGCCGCCGATGTTGGGCCTTCAGTTCCTCCACCTGCTGCCGATTCATCTGCTAACAAGAGCGAAACCGGTGCAGCGAAGGTTCCTGCGAGCGCAGATCCCGTTGCTTCGACCGACACTGCACCTGCAAAACCGGCGGACACAGCCAAGCCCGCCGAACCCGCAGCCAGTGTAACGAGCACGACAGACGCCCCAACGACCAAAGCACCGGTAGAGGACGCACTCGCGCCACGTTCCGAGCGAGGTGTCGATCAGATGATCCGCCAGGCAGCGGCGGGCAGCGTATTCGTGCAACACGTATCGGTAAACTCAATGGCCGAGGCACAGGAATGGCGCGCTCAGTACGGTGCATTGGTAGGTGCCCGAATTGCCGCGGTGACCACACAGAACAAAGGTGTGCGTTACATCGTGATTTCAGGGCCTTTTGCGAATATGAAGGAAGCCGAAACCTTCACGCGCAAAGATGGCGTACCGGCGGATCCCTGGCTGAGGCCAGTGAAATCCTTGCAGCGCGGACTACAGCCAGCCGGTCGTTAAGGTCGACTCGCGTTTTGGAAAGGTAGCGCATGTCTGAAGAAGAATCGCAAGTATTTCGTACCGATGAACACATGGAGGTCGCTGCCGCGGAGGGACAGGCTCGCAAGAAGAAAAAGGCAGCTACGGGTCCAAGCGAACAACGCGCCGTAAAAGATCAGGAAGGTGGCCCTTCAGAAACACGGGCACTAAAGGATGGTAGCGGCGCCTCCGAGATTCGGCAGATGAATGATGCCCAAGGCGGTGGGGCAACGGCAGGCACAGGCAAAAGTGACGGACCATCAGATATTCGTGCAACGCAGGACGCAAATGGCAGTGCAGTAGCGGCAAGTACAAGCGACGGCGATGGTCCATCCGACATGCGTGCCATGCTGGATGCTGATGGGTCAGCGGCATCGAGTGGAGCGAAGCAGGACGACGGACCTTCGGATCAACGCGGCATCCAAGACGCTGATGGCCCCCAGATAACCAGCGGCGCGATCGATGGCGATGGTCCTTCCGACCTTCGTAATATGCGCGACTCAGAGGGCAATGCGCTCTTGCGTCAGAGTCAGGATGGTGAAGGCCCATCGGAGCAGCGGAACATGCAGGATCACTGGGCCGATGTCCCAGATGCGAGCGGTACCGGCGAGCATGAGACCCCTGCCGCAGAGGCGGCAGATGCAGCAGAAGCTGCAAGCGCAGTGCAGGAACCGACTGAGCCGGACATGGTGTTCATGACCGAAGAAAACGCAGCACCCTGGGTGCTATCGATACACCTGGAAGAACGCATACAAAATCTGGGCGCAATGACCACCAAGGTCAGCGCACAGCTGGATGTACTTGAAGACGCAGTCAAGAGACTTGGGAAACGGATAGGACGATGAGCGACGACGCCAAAGACGAACAGGCTGCTTCGGCACCCAGTGGTGACGGTTTTACGCCCGCGCCACCACCGCCGGCATTAAGTGATGAAGAAGCTGCTGCTGCCGAGGCTGCCGCCGCCATGGACGGCGACACCATCCTGCCCGATGGCACCGTCGCGGTGCCGCAGGATACCGCCAAGCGCGCACTTGAAGCCGTACAGATTTTGGTCGAGAACAACCGCTCGGCATCGCAGCAGCTCGAATCGCTAATGGGTATCGTGCTGGATGCTGCTGAAGTCGCAAACCGCTCGGCATCTGCGGTCGCCACCACCGGTACACACGTCAACAAGGCAGCCGAAAAACTCATTGATGGTGCCAAGAAAACCAGTATGCAGGCCAAGGTTGTTCTTGCCCTCGCCGCCGCTGTATTGGTCGGTACCGCAGGTACCTTCAGTTTCATGACCGTGCAATTACATGCCAAGGTCGAACAGCTCGACGAAATGCTTCTGGCCGTGGGCAAACGCGCCGTGGACCTGAAACGACGCATGGAAACCATGGATGACATCCATGCCGCACTTGAAGAACTGAATCTGAAGCAGGAAAACACGCAATCGGTACAACAGGCGATCGAAGACAAGATCGGGCGTCTGGCTGATTCGGGCAAACTCCCAACGCGCAAAGAAACCACAACAGCGCCTGCCGAGGAACCCGCACCCGCGCCTGCAAAGCCAGCACCACAGAAGAAATCCGAGAAGCCGGCGAAATCCGAACAAAAAGCAGAACAGAAACCCGAGCAAAAAGCTGAAGGCGCAGATAAATCTGACGCCGCCAGTACAACCTCACCGCCAACGACATCAACGGCCAAAGCAGTCAGCCCGAAAAAATCAGCGCCCGCAAAACCCGCGGTCGATGAGGCTGCCCTGTTGCAGCAGCTGAGTGGGCTTGATTCGCTGATAAAAGAACAATCCCGCGCCGTGCGAGATCTGTCCTCTCAGGTAAACAATCTGCAGGGATCGGTCGCTAATGTCGACGTGATCAAAAAAGATGTCGAATCCATCGCGGCCCAACAAAAGCAGCGGGAAAAAGAAGCGGCGCAGCGCGAGAAAGAAGCCAAAGACAAAGAACGTGAACTGGTCCGCGAAAGAGAGCGTGCCCGTGAACGGGAGGCCACGCGTGAACGTGAACTGGCCCGAGAGCGCGAAGCGACCAAAGAGCGTGAGCTCGCACGCGAACGCGAACTCGCCAGAGACCGCGAAAAGAGTAAAGACAAGGAACGTCCGGTTTCCTACAACCGCGAGCAATCCAAACCGAACGCCGCCGCCTCATTAGATGGTGTGCCGTCCTACTCCAAGCCGGCCAGCAAGACCGAATAGTCCCTGCCCGCGCGACGTTGCGTTTGCGCAACCAACTTACCGCTGATTCTTTGAAACGACCGGACTTTTGTGCCGGTCGTTGCCATTTCTGAGGATGGAACTTTTGATCTGAAGGCGTCACTACCAGTGACCGATCCGCAACAGATCATCCGATATCTTCAGGGGAATCCGCATGCCAAACATCGTCATTACCGAGGGGCTGGACACGCCCTGGACGCTAGACAATACCGAGTCCAACATCACCGCCGCAACTGATCTGACCAGCATCAACCTCGCCAATCAGACCGTTGGCACACTCGCATACACGGCCTCGCAGCTGTTCGCCTCCCTCAAGACCGAAAAAAGTAATCTGGACAATATCGTTGATGCGATTGAGCTGATTAACGAGGAGATTGCGCTTTTTCCGGAGAGGATTGACAAGTGGGATGCAATATCTGACACGTTCGAAAAAACCGACCTGAGCCCAATACCCAGCCCAGTTAGCGAACGAATCATTGGGTTAGCAACTAGCCTAAGCGATACAGACCTCTCGACAGCAGTACCCTTTCCTTTCGAAATTGCAGAGAATGGAAACTTTGACTTTTTCAGGGACCAGACAACAAAAAATCAAGCCTACCTTAAGGCCGTAACCACGCTAATAAACACTAAACCACTTCTGGATTCCCTCGGCTACTCCCCTCCCATTGAATCCCAATCCTACCTGATTCTTGTACCGCCAACCTTAGACAGAGTCCCCCGAGGCCTCCCCGCCTGGACAGTTCCAAACAGAGTCAGAGTAGAACCTGTTGAATTTAGCAGCATCAAACCTTACGACCTACTCGTTACAGTAAATGATTACAACGAACCAATCTCTCTAAAATACTATGGCTATTACGAGAGCTATGATGTTCCGCTGTCACAGGCTTTCCCTTTTTATGCACCGAAAAATTCAGAAGAAAAAACATCAATGCAACTTGCATTGAACTCTGCCGTAGCCATTGCAGCCACTGACGGACTTAAAAACGCGACCGGACTTCCCTCTGGGGTGACGCCACCCGTCACAACGCTAGGGCCTAGCGTGGAAAAGTACTACAACAAGGCAAGATACGATATGACGGAATACACCACGGACGGCATCAGCACCCCCGCAGGAACGGCGAACGTAGGTGTAACCATGTTCGGTGACTATCCACCAATACAGGACGCCAATTTCGGTTCGAGAAGAATAACGACATCTGATGTTGGAAAATTTTTTCAGAACGCGGGAGGGACTATTTTCTACGTCGACCGACAAGGGCCCGGTACCCAATTCGTGGTCAGAGAGGCACTAGGAACACCAACACCTTACATCGCGAGCATGCCCGACGACCTCAAAAAAACTCTCCGCGGCGAATACGCCGAAAAACAAATCCTGCTCACCCAGCGCGGCACCGACCAGACCCTGTTCGTTACCTCGATTACTCAGCGCTACACCACCTTCTCCGACACGGCGACCAATCTGCTGAAAACGCTGGTGAATTTTTATAACGACCTGGCGCGCAATTTACGAGGCTGACATTCACGGAGCGAGTACCAGCGACTGACGAGGTCGTAAACCGGGGACGGAGTCTACAGCCGTTAGTGAAGCAAAGACGCTGGATCCCCCCTTGCAGGGCGCGCACTGGCTTGCAAGCCAGTGCCGTTCCGCGGGCATGCAGCATGCTGCATGAAACCCCCGCTACACCTTGCGCCGGGATGACGTTTGAAGAATGGTTGGCCTCAAAATCGTCATCCCGGCGCAGGCCGGGATCCAGCGTCTTTCGTTGTTTATCGACTGAATTTAATAATGGAAAATACTTAGCTGCTTAGATAAGGATTTTTCGGAGTGCGATGTCTCAGCTACCGATGTCTCAGCTACCGATGTATCTGCTGCCGGTACTGCAAATGCCTATAGCTTAGGCGCCGAACGCATCCACCAGCACTTCAATCCGGCGGTTCTTTGCGCGGCCTTCGCGTGTGTCGTTCGGCGCGAGAGGTTTGGTATCCGCCATGCCCCGCACGATCACCCGTTCACGTGGGACGCCTGCCTGTTCGGTCAAATAATCTGCGACTGACGCAGCGCGGGCACCGGACAAATCCCAGTTCGAGCGATAGCGATTATGGCCATTGAGCGGTATGTCATCGGTGTGCCCTTCCACCGTAATCCGACCACCGGCGGCGGCGATACTGCGGCCAATTTTTCTGAGCATGGGCATGAAATCTGGTGACAGATCTGCGCTCCCCGAATAGAAACTACCCTGCACCACCATGCGGATAACGATACGCTCGCCATCACGCTCGACCTGCGCCTCACCCTTGGCGATTTCGCTGGCGAGCATCTCGCGCAACTGCTTGAGCTGACGTGCCGTGTCGTTGCGCTGCTCATCTTCCTCACCGCCCTCACGAATTTCGACCCGGCTCTCCACCTGCGCCTGCGCATCGGCGATGCGGCCATACAGATCGATCATTTCCTGCGGCATGATGCCGCTGCCACGTGCAGGCAACTGTAAAACCAGCTTGCCGTTTTCTGTGCGCAGCTGGACTTTTTTACCGACCAGATCCATCGAGAGTGATTTTTGTAATGTGCCCAGATCACGGGCGAGCTGTTCTGGCAACGGCGCAGTGTCTTTGGTAGGGCCGGCGACGAGTTGTGTTTCTGCGGGCGGTGCAACCACGGTGGGCAGCGCGTCCTGATTGCCGAGTGACTTTTGCAGAGAACCGCTAACGTCTTTGAAACGATTGACGTTCGTATCGGAGAACGACAGGATGAGGACAAAGAACGCCAACAGCAGCGTGATCATGTCCGCGAAGGTGGTCATCCACAAGGGTGAGCCATGCCGTCGTGGCTGTTCATCTTCTTCATGGAGCGCAGCATCGAACAGCGAGACAATCTTTACTGGCTCTTTTTCAGCTTCTACTTCTGCTGCTGCCGTGTTCATTCGGCAGTTACCTTTACTTCGTCTTCTTTGGTTTCAATCGGTGCTTCGGGTTCGGCTTGCTGGGGAAGCATGTTACCTAACAAGAGATCCGGCAACAAACGCGGATCACCACCTTGGTGGATGAACAGAACGCCCGCCATGGCCAATTCATAGTTGCGACGAGCGCGCTTGCCGTGTCCCATGATTTTCTGTACCAACGGACCCAGCAGTACATTGGCTAATACAGCGCCATAAAGTGTCGTGAGTAAAGCCACGGCCATACCGGGACCAATCGAACGCGGATCAGACATATTGCCCATCATGAGCACCAGACCCAACAGCGTGCCTATCATGCCCATGCCCGGCGCCAGCTCTTGCGCATAGCTAAAAAAATCACGCGCGTTGTCGAAGCGAAGTCTGACCTCGGCAATTTCACGTAGCAAGGCATCCTTGAGCACACCGTGCTCAATACCATCGACCCACATACGAACTGCTTTTGCGATGAAGGGATCGGTGTATTCGCGGTCCTCCAGCGTAATCATCCAGCGATCGTCATAGCGCGCGATGCGCCCGATCTCGACCAACTCATCAATCAGGTCTGGCAGAGGGGTCGGTTGGCTGGTGAGTATTTCGCGCGCAGTTTTGTAGGCATCACGAAATTCCGATAGGGAGCTTTTTGCAAGTACGCAAAGGAAGGTGCCACCGAAAACAATCAGTATCGATGGCAAATCAATGAAGCGCAGGAAGTCGCCACCGGTGGCCATCGCAATTACCAGCAGCGCACCGACAACACCGACAATACTAGCAATATCCATGATGGGCAGACGTAGTGAGACGATTAAAAACCACGCTTAGGACTTAATGTCTGATTTCCAATTCGATTCAGGCAGAACGCAGCCGGTATTTATCGATTTTTTCAATCAGTGTCGTACGTTGTAAATTCAGCAGACGCGCAGTTTTCGAGACATTACCGTCCGAACGATCTAGCGCCTGCTCGATGAAAGCGCGCTCAATTTCTGCCATGCGTTCTTTGAGCGAGAGACCCTCGGGTGGCAATACCGGACCACCCTGAGCGAGCAAGATGATGTCTTCCACGTGATTGTGTTCGGGTTCAGTGATAGTCACTGCTTCGGATAGCGTGGCGTCGTTGTCACCGACAGCGAACATTTGCAATACGTCGGCGGCATGTGGCTCGTGGTTTTCAACAACAGCATCACCACGCTCGAGTTGCAGTTTCTGCAGACCTTTAGGCAGCATGGCTGCGGGCACGCTGCGCAGCGACAGCTTTTGTCCTGAAAACAGCGTAGAAAATCGATGAATCAGATTCGAGAGTTCGCGAACATTGCCCGGCCATTCGTAAGCCTTGAGTGCGTCGGCAAAATCCGGAGAAAAAGTCACCGGCGCACTTTTATAAGCAAATTTGTCGGCATAGTATTTCGCCAGCAGCAGAATATCGTCACCGCGCTCGCGCAACGGTGGCGTAATGACGGGCAATACATTCAGACGGTAATACAAGTCTTCCCGAAAACGACCGGCCGCAATTTCAGCTTCAAGATCACGGTGGGTTGCAGCGACCACGCGCACGTCAACTTCCACCGGGCGCGACGAACCAACGGGATCAACCGTGCGCTCTTGCAATACACGCAAAAGCTTGACTTGCATGTCGAGCGACAGATCACCGATTTCATCCAGAAAGAGCGTGCCACCATGCGCGAGCTCAAAACGCCCAACGCGATCAGCCAGAGCGCCCGTGAACGCACCCTTGCGATGACCAAACAACTCGCTTTCCATCAGTTCTTTGGGAATCGCCGCACAATTGAGCGGCACAAAATTGGCGTCAGCACGCGGCGACTGATAATGCAGAGCCTGCGCGACCAACTCCTTGCCGGTGCCGGATTCGCCGTTGATCATCACCGTCGCAGGAGAATCCGCGATAGTCTCGATCAGCTTACGGATCTCGCGCATCGGTTGGCTGTTGCCAATAATGGGACTCGGCTGGCGCATTCGGTCGGCTTATCCTAGGAGGATGGTTGGGCTGGATGGTCTCCCTGTCCGTCTAAAAACAGACGGGAACAGTTCTCCAATGTTTCCTGATTGGAACATAGCATAGTGGAACTGTCAACGCGCCCCACAGTCGCTGCCATCGCCCAAAATTGCAATTAATACAACCACTTAGCGGTGGGGTGCGGAATCGCTGGTTTTACAGATTCGAATGCACCCGGGTTCGGAGTGTTTACAATGGGGTTCGCTGTTCACCCTCTTTCTACGGAGCCGACAACGCCATGAGCACGATTGCGCAATTGCGCCGCATTCTCAAAGACAGCCACACGATCGCCGTGGTCGGGCTGTCGGCGGATTGGTTCAGGCCTTCTTATTTCGCTGCGAAGTATATGCAGGAGCATGGTTACAAGGTCATCCCGGTCAATCCGAAGTACACCGAAATTCTGGGGGAGCGCTGCTACCCGGATCTGAAATCCATTCCCGACAAGGTCGATATCGTCGATGTGTTTCGTAAAAGCGAGGATTGCTTACCCATCGCACAGGATGCCGTGGCGATAGGCGCAAAAGCGCTCTGGCTGCAGATCGGGGTGATCAACGAAGAAGCCGGCCGGATTGCTGAAACCGCCGGCCTGGAGGTGGTGATGAACCGCTGTGTGAAAATCGAATATGCCCGCTTGTTTGGAGGTCTGGGCTGGTTTGGTGTCAACACACGCATCATTTCGTCTCGCCGGCCTGTTTAAGCATGACAACCTATCTCTTCAGGGCAAGGTGCTCCCACCACCGCCAGCCATTTTTTGTTAGCGCGTCTTAGTCCGACTTTTTCACACCTACGCTATGTCTAAAGATCACGTTTACGACTTCGATACCCTCTGCCTGCATGCAGGTCAGATACCCGACGCGGCTACTGGCGCAAGAGCGGTACCGATTTATCAAACGACCTCCTATGTGTTTGATAGCGCTGAGCATGCGGCCAGCCTGTTCAATCTACAAACCTTCGGCAATGTGTATTCACGGCTCTCCAATCCCACCGTCGCGGTGCTGGAGGAGCGCGTGGCCGCTCTCGAAGATGGGCGCGCTGCGGTAGCAACCTCCAGCGGTATGGCGGCGCAGATGATTGCGATGCTTAATCTCTGCGAAGCCGGTGACGAGATCGTTGCTGCACGTACGCTGTATGGCGGCACCCACACGCAACTGCATGTGAATTTCCGCAAGCTGGGTATCAACACGATTTTTGTTGATTCGGATGATCCTGAAAATTTCGCGCGCGCGATCACGCCCAAAACAAAACTGCTGTACGCAGAGACGATCGGCAACCCATCGATGAACGTGCTGGATATCGAGAAAGTCGCGACCATTGCAGCGCAAGCTGATCTGCCTCTGTTTATCGATAACACCTTCGCCAGCCCCTACCTGTGCCGTCCGTTTCAGTGGGGTGCCGCGGTGGTCATGCACTCGGCGACAAAATTTTTAGGCGGGCATGGCACAACGATGGGCGGCATCATCGTGGAATCAGGCAAATTCAACTGGGGCAATGGAAAATTTCCCACCATGACCGAGCCATCAGACGGCTATCACGGTGTGCGATTTTATGAAACCTTTGGTGACTTTGGCTTCACCATGAAGTGCCGCATGGAGGGATTACGCACCTTTGGTCCCGCACTCTCGCCGATGAATGCTTTCATGCTGCTGCAAGGCGTGGAGACGCTGCACCTGCGTATGGAACGCCACTGCAGCAATACGCAGAAAATCGCTGAGCACTTGTCGTCACACCCGAAGGTGTCGTGGGTGAATTATCCGGGACTGAAGAACAACAAGTACCACGAACTCGCCAAAAAATATCTGCCCAAAGGTGCAGGTGCTGTCTTGTCGTTTGGTGTCAAAGGTGGCGCTGCGGCGGGACAAAAATTTATCGAAAACGTGGAGTTTCTATCGCATCTAGCCAACATTGGTGACGCCAAGACGCTGGTGATTCATCCTGCATCGACTACGCACCGTCAACTATCGGAAGAACAGCAGATCGCCGCCGGTGTGCCACCTGATCTGATCCGTTTGGCAGTAGGTATTGAATCGGTGGATGACATTCTTTGGGATATTGATCAGGCGCTGTCGAAGACGTGATGGGTGGTTGGCGCGGGCGCTATCGAAGACGTGATGGGTGGCTGAGTGATTGTCCTTCGGTGAAGCAACGACACTGGATACCGGCCTGCGCCGGTATGACAGTTTTGAGGCCAACAGAGCTTAAAACGTCATCACTTGCATGTGATGACAGTTTTGAAGCCAACAGACCTTAAAACGTCATCACTTGCATGTGATGACTGCTGCGTGGGCGGATCGCATGCGATCCGAATTCCCCACTCGCTCCCGGCGAAAGGTGGAGCGGGGATTTCAGACCGCATGCGGTCTGCCCGCGCAACGGTCATGGCGTACTCGCAATGGCGCGCCCTGCAAGGGGGGATCCAGTGTCTTTCGTTGAATACCTGAAAAAATTCTTACTTGTGAATTCGAATTAATGAATTCAAGAAGTAAGTCGCGGTCAATACATTCGCGTCAAAAAAACTCTTCCGAACAGAAGTGAGCTCACGCCGAAATGCCTATTGACGCTGTCATTGAGCTCACCCTACCCCAACACACGCTCCGCAAGCCAAACACAAGCCATCAGCAAAATACTGATCGATCCCCAGCGCTGAATCAGCCTGACCACGCGCTCATTGCTCAGCACTGGCCAGAGCAACAAACCGACCACCAACACAACGACCAGCTGACCAAACTCCACACCCAGATTGAAGGCCACCAGCGTTTCGATGAAATGTGACGAGGACAGTCCTAACTCACGCAGCCCGTTCGCAAAACCCATCCCGTGAATCAAACCAAAACCCAGCGCGAGTTTCCATGACTGTCTACCCTCGCCGCCGCGCAGATTGAGTAGTGCGGACGCGATGATGGAAGCCGCAATCGCGGATTCGATCAGTTTGTCCGGCAAGGTAATCCAGTCGAGTGCAGCTGCTGCCAGCGTGATGGAGTGCGAGAGGGTAAACGCCGTGACCACTTTGATCGCATAGATACCGACTGCGCGCAAACCCGAGTCTGCCGAAGACGCTGACGCCGCTGATGTGGCTGATGCCGCTGTCGCATTCGATGCTATCGTTTCCGACGACAAGGCGGCTCCCCGCGCTGCTGCCAGACCCAGACCGGGTAGCAGCAAGCACAACAGGAACAGCAGATGATCGGGCCCGCTCCAGATATGCAAGGCGCCTTCGCGCGCATAAGTCCACAGGGCTTCGGCCAGCGCGATCTCGCGTAAAGGCAAACGCTGTACCGCATGTCGCGGATCAAGCACGGTGGTCGATTCCAGCGGTCCACTGTTAAGCTTCAGGAAAGCGCGTGCGACCTTTTCTTCTTCGTTGAAAAAACCATATCGCACCAACAGATAAGCGGCATTGGGTGGCAACGCCGCTGCGGTATGTGTCTGACGAACATACAGCCCATCGTTATGTACCGTGACTTCCTGTGACTGAAAGGTCAGCGACAGTGGATCACCATCCACCTCCAGTGAGAGAGACTCACCCACAAGCGCCGCAAGCCTGTCACGCAGTTCTTCGAGTTCGTGCCGACGGATTTCTTTTTGCTGTGCAGGGGGTATCTGTAACAAGCCGTTCAGATCGCGCACAGCAAAATCAATCTGCACCGACACACCCGCCTCAGTGCTGCTGATACGCAGATAGCTATTGCCGGACTGATGCGCAGCTGCCGTCAATGGCAACAGCAAAGTAAATAGCAGAGCGTGGCATAACTGCCGTAACAGGATCATGGCGATGACAAGGCTTCAAGGGTGGCCAGCTTCAGGCTCGAAGGCCACTGACTGCGAAATTTTTTCAATATTTCAGCAACGCGGGCTTGGCATTTCGCCTTGGGTACGGCGCCCGAATCAAGTGCCTGCAAATAATGAATACCCAGAATGAAATGCACCTCTTCGCTATCAATGGCAGGATCACGCTGCGTCAACAGACTTTCGCCAAAGACTATCATCTCGAGCAGGCTTTCCTTGCTTTGATTGATGGGTTTGAGCGGGTTATCGACGAAGCTGTCATAGAAGTGATGTTTGAATAACAGAAAGCGGGCAAGCATCGCCTGCTTCCCGCGCGGATCCAGCGCGAGTGATTCACGATAAGGCCGAGGATCGGATAGATACAAACGCGTCTGTGGCGATAACTGAAGTTTATTCGCCGAGGCATTGAGCATATTGACCAACACGGAAGTCTCGAGACCTTGCGTCTTACCGTGACTGATGATGTCTTCGTTCAGCAGTCCGCGTATTTCATCCAGAATTTTGCCCATCTCCAGCCAGGCATTGGCTCTGACTGGGGCTGGGCCGTTGCCCTGCGCGGTACGCGTCAATTCATCCAGTCGGGAAAGATAAACCTTGCGTGCATCGGCGCTGATGGCATCGTGCGCCTCCACACTCATCGCCGACAATAGCAAACCCACCAACAGGAATCCTGTGCGCATGCTTTTTAACAGGCGCGATAACGACATGTCTTGCATTACTTGGCTTCCGAAACAGGTAACTCAACTTTCTCACCGAGTGCTGCAGCACGCGCACCGGGATGCACCTTCATATCGAACTTACCTTTCAGGGGTACCGTCAAGTGCATCGGACCCGCGGCCTCTAGCAGCGTCACCGTAATAAGAAATCCATGATGTAGCGGGAGATCATCACGCGCGACCAATACATGCGTACCATTATCGAGCATGATTTGCAGCGGCATATCGGGATAATCTTCAAAAGGCGCGGCCGACTTCATGATCGCTTGTGCGTGCTGATAGGAGAGCACCGCCAGCTTCGATTGATCTGTTTTGAGCAGACTGGCTACCCGCCCTACATCGCGTGCACGACTCACCATGGCGCGCGATAGCGGTAATTTTTTGTTCAGAAAATCGACCCACTCATCGCCGAAGGCATCGCCGGTCAGGTCGCTGTGCGATGTCAGTATCTGCAGATTGCGTTTGCGAAAAAGATCCCATTGCGCATAAGGCGTGTGTGCGAGTGCTTGTGCCACTGGCCAGAGCCCAGTTGCGAGTACCGCTACTGCGCTCCCGATAAATCGTCTTCTTTGCATGGTTCATCCTGAGGAAACGCTGAAGCAGCGTCGTGCTTATCATTGTCAATTAATTAGGTGCACAATGAAAGACCCTGCATACCCAAAAAAAGAGCGAGGAAAATCCTCGCTCTTCTTTGTACTTCAAAACCGCAGAAATTACTTCTTGCCGAAGATTTCTGTTGGGCAGATCGTAGTGACCGCGTAGTTCGGTACGTCAACCACGTTGCTGATACGCAGATCGCAAGCGACGCTGGTAACAACAAACGCCTGCTCTTTGCTCAGACCTTTGGTGGCTTGCAGCCAGTCGAGCATCTGAATCAGCGAGTTACGTGCTGCGAGTGTCACGTCGTTGGACAGGTTGGTCAGCGGCTTGATTTTTGCGCTGTCCAGATAGGTCCACTGTGGTGGCACTTCACCGGCGTTCTTCAGAGGATAGCCAACAGTCGCGTGGAAGCTGTCTGGCTCGAGTTTCTTGAGCTGCGAACCACCTTCGAAATGCGGCTGCTTCACAACGGATGCCATGCCTTTGCGGATTTCAGTCTGCACAGTCACGACAGCGCCCATTTCGATCGCGGTACCTGCCACTTCACCGTCGCCCTGTGCGAAGTGCACGTCGCCGATGAAAAAGCCGCAGCCGTCAATGAAGCATGGCAACAGCAGTGTGGTGCCTTCGACCATTTGCTTGACGTCCATGTTGCCGCCGTTTTCACGCGGTGGGATGGTGCGCAGGCATTTGTCTTTGTGGCTACCTTTAGGACCGCAGATTTCTGCAGGACGTGCGCTGGTTGGCTCAGGTGGCAGTGCAACGCCGCCGGCCTTACCCAACTGAGATTCGCGAGCAAGCCACTTCTCGACTTCAGGCTCGCCTGGCATGACGCCAACGGAACCCATAAAACCATTCATCGGAATACGAACGCCTGGCACTTGCTCAGACACTGCTTCGCGACGGTTCAGCTTCCAGTTCGCGATAAATGGCTTGGTGAACATGTCAGGCAGAAAACCGAAACCTGGAATGATGGTGGTGTAACCATATTCATTCGGGTTGATGTCGATCAGTTTGATTGCCAGCACATCGCCGCGCTTAGCGCCTTCGATGTAGATCGGACCCGTCATTGGGTGGATCAGGTTGACGTCAATCGCAGTAACGTCTTTCGGCTGCGATTTGATGTTCAGTTTCGAATCCAGCGCGTCACGTGTGTGAACGACGATCAGATCGCCCGGCTTTGCACGTGCCACCGGCTTAATGGCCGGATGGTAGCGGTTAAAGCAGTTAGGATCTTGCTCGCAGTGAGCGCCTTTCTTTTTGACTTCGACGATGGTCTGAGTCTTGACATCGGCCGTGTCCGCAAAAGCGAACGGACCGACGCTTGCTGCCGCCATAGCGACGAGCAGTGCTGGCATTAAGCGCATTGCTGTTCTCCGTATTGAGAGGGGGTTTTTATAGATTTTATTACCAAAAAATAACAACCGGTTACTACCAGTTATTAAAATTGAATGACAAGTACGACTTTATTGTACGGATATCAGCATGTTTGTCTAGAGAAACATTTAGCAACGGAAATCATTTTGCAGAAAGTCTGATATCCGACCGGGCGGGAGGCTAGCGATGACTTGCCACATCACTTGATAATTTTATAGTTTATTGTTTTATAGTTTGTTTTCATGTATATTGTTTCCGTTCCCCGCTTTCTGAAACACGACACCATGTCCTCAACCATCGACTTCGATCTCCCCGCCATGCGGACGGCCGCCAATCAGGCCTGTTCGCTAATGCGGGTTATGTCCAATCCTGATCGCCTAATGTTGCTCTGTCAGCTGGCTCAGGGCGAGCACCGCGTGGGCGAGCTAGAGGAGCTGCTAGATATACAGCAACCCACGCTCTCGCAGCAGCTGGCCGTGTTGCGCGACGAAGCGCTCGTTGAAACGCGGCGCGAAGGCAAACAGATTTTTTATCGCATCACCAGTGACACCGTGCTTGCCGTACTGGCGGTGCTCTATCAGCAATACTGCGCTTCACCCCAAGGAGACTCTGCATGACCATTGACTGGATCCATTTCACACCCGGCATGTCGCTCTTGGGCGGCGTTTTGATCGGCATTTCTTCTGCCTTGTTCATTTTGGCGAATGGCCGCATCGCAGGTATCAGCGGCATACTTGGCGGATTGCTGAGCCGCAAGCCGGGCGACATCGTCTGGCGGATCGCCTTTCTGCTCGGTCTGGTTGCAGCGCCCGCTGCCATTTTTGCCCTGACCGGCCCAATCACCGCAACGATCGAAGCCAATACCGAGGTGCTGGTAATTGCGGGGCTTCTGGTCGGTATCGGCACACGCTACGGCGCGGGCTGCACCAGCGGTCATGGTGTTTGTGGTTTGTCTCGTCTGTCACCACGCTCACTGGTGGCCACCCTCGCCTTTATGGGCGCAGGCATGGCGATCGTATTCGTGATGCGTCATCTTCTGGCCTGAGGGAATTCAACATGAAAAAACATATCGATACTCTGTCCTCCTTCATCGTTGGCTTGATCTTTGGCATCGGATTGATTTTTGCCGGCATGACCGATCCATCGAAAGTCATCGGCTTTCTGGATATCGCCGGCAACTGGGATCCGTCGCTGGCCTTTGTAATGGGTGGCGCGATTCTGGTGGGCTTTATTGCTTTTCGTTTCGCCAAGAAGCGCACGACGAATTTTATTGGCGGCGCAATGCATCTGCCCACCAAAAATGACATCGACCAGCGCCTGATCATCGGTAGCCTGCTGTTTGGTGCCGGCTGGGGCATGGCCGGCTTCTGTCCGGGCCCCGCCATTACCTCGCTCGGGACAGGCAACCCAAAAGCGGTTATCTTTGTCATTGCGATGGTGGCGGGCATGGCCTTGTACGAGTTGGCCAACCGATTTTTACACCAACCCCGCAGCGTCAGCGCACCGTAAATTACCGTTAACCTTGTTATCCACTCACCAAAGGAGAGTCTCATGAACGCCAACCTTGGATCGACTGATCGTGCACTCCGTATCTTTGCTGGCAGCCTGCTTATCCTGCTTTCACTGCTGAACGTGATTGGCGCTTGGGGCTGGATAGGACTCGTGCCGATTGCTACAGGAGCCCTACGCTTCTGCCCTGCCTACGCTGTGCTCGGACTGCGCAGCTGCCCGGTAGATACCTCGAGCGATCATGCCTAAGCGCCGCTCGAAAGGTTTCGCGAATCCTGCCCAGACCTGGGATGCGCGTTTCTCGACAGAGGACTACATCTTCGGCACCGCACCGAATGTATGGCTGACACAGCAACGCGACCTGCTCCCCGCGGGCGGTCGCGTGCTGGCCGTGGCCGATGGTGAAGGTCGCAACAGCGTCTGGCTGGCGCAGCAAGGCATGCAGGTCGATGCCTTTGATATTTCCCCGGTTGGCGTAGGCAAAGCGAACAAGCTCGCGCAGCAAGCCAACGTGCAGGTGGATTATCAGGTCTGCGGCGCCGACAAGTTTGATTGGAAGCCTGAGGCGTATGACGCGGTGGTGGCGATTTTCATTCAGTTTGCCGATCCGGATGCACGCGCCAGACTATTCGCAAACATGAAGTCGGTACTGAAACCCAATGGCCTGATTCTGCTGCAGGGCTACACACCGAAGCAATTGGATTACCGCACCGGTGGCCCGCCGAATCTTGATCACTTATATACCGAAGCGCTTCTACGCGATGCGTTCGACGACATGACCATCATCGATTTGCAGGCCTATGAAAGCGTGCTCGCCGAAGGTACGCAGCACAGTGGCCGCTCTGCACTCATCGGCATGGTTGCACGCAACACTGCCAGCAGTATCGCCCAGTAAACACGAACTAACTTGCAGGAAGATCGCTGGCGAAACAAGCTTTCCCCAGCGATTTTTTTTTGAGGCTCTCAGCTTTGAGATGACTTACCGCGGATTCCCAGTCTGTTGAGCAATGCACGATCCTCTTCAACTTCAGGGTTACCGGTAACAAGCAACTTGTCGCCATAGAAAATCGAGTTCGCGCCAGCCAAATAGCACAGCGTCTGTACACCCTCGCCCAACTGGCGACGACCTGCGGACAAACGTACCCGCGCTTTCGGCATGGTGATGCGCGCCACAGCAATCGTGCGCACAAATTCCAGCGGATCCAGTGCCTCTTGATCTGCCAATGGCGTACCTTCGACCGCAACGAGATGGTTGATCGGAACTGACTCAGGATAGGGATTGAGATTGGCGAGCTGCGAAATCAAGCCTGCGCGCTGCTGACGTGATTCACCCATACCGACGATGCCGCCGCAACAGACCTTCAGTCCGGCCTGACGCACATGACCCAGCGTGTCGAGTCGGTCTTGGTAGTCACGAGTGGTGATGATGTCACCGTAAAATTCAGGGGCAGTGTCGAGATTGTGGTTGTAGTAGTCCAGGCCCGCAGTCTTCAGACGTTCTGCCTGTTCTTCTTTCAGCATACCCAGCGTTGCGCAGGTTTCCAGACCAAGTGCCTTCACCGCTTTGACCATGTCTTCGACCGCATCCAGATCGCGGTCTTTCGGTGAGCGCCACGCAGCACCCATGCAAAAGCGCGTGGCACCACTATCTTTCGCTCCCTGCGCTGCGGCAACCACTTCTTCGACCGGCATCATCTTTTGTGCCGTCACACCCGTGTCATAGCGCGCGGCCTGTGGGCAGTAGCCGCAATCCTCAGGACAGCCGCCGGTCTTGATTGACAAGAGCGTGGCTAACTCGACTTCATTGGCATCAAAGTGCGCACGATGCACCTGCTGCGCGCGCCACATCAAATCGTTGAAAGGTAATTCAAACAGCGCGGCGACTTCAGCGACAGGCCAGATCTCGTTAGCTGCAGCGGTGGCCGCGACTTTTTTGGCGGCGGTATGAAAGGCGATAGTTTGCGATGACATGCAGGTCTTTCAGAAAATGAGAAACGAAATCAGATGCGAAAGTCAGATGCAAAAGTCAGATGCGAAAATAAAATACAAAACTCGGGTGCAAAATTCAGATGCAAAACTCAGGCACAAAATTCAGACGAAAAAATCAGGGGCGAAATTCAGCTGGCACAACGCCGGTCCAGCGAAAATCAAGGTACTGAGCCGCTGCAGCTGCCGATGCTTGCGCGATGTAGGGCACCCTACCGAGCAGCGGCGCGGACAATCGCGAGCGTAACGCATCGATATTGCCCTGCTGATGCAGCATCGTTGGATCGATCTCATTTGCCACCCATCCGGCCAGCCTCAGACCACGCGCAGTGATCGCTTCGGCCGTCAGCAGCGCATGATTCAGGCAACCCAAGCGCAGACCGACCACGAGGATAACATCAAGCTGCAGCTTTTCAGCGAGATCGGCAGTATCAAAATCATCCGTCAGTGGCACCCGAAAACCACCCACGCCCTCCACCACCACCGCCTCAGCCTGAGACGTGAGCTGCGCATAGGCGGTCAGCAGACGCTGAGGATCAATCGCGGTATGCTCCAGCGCAGCGGCTATGTGCGGCGCCGCCGGTTCTCGCAGCAGATAAGGCACCACCAGCTCGCGCGACACAGACAGGCTGGACGCGCCCTCCAGTGCTGCCACATCGTCGTTGTACAAACCACCGTCGCGCATCTCAGCGCCGGCAGCCAAGGGTTTCATGCCCACAGTTTTCAGTCCGGCTTGCGAGAGCCCATGCAAGAGCGCCGAAGATATCAAGGTCTTGCCCACACCGGTATCTGTGCCCGTGACGAAACAGGCGAAATTTAAACTCATAGCTCCTCCATGTCACCAATTGCGTTTGCCAAATGTGCGATCTGCTCGCTCTCATGCGCAGCAGACAAAGTAATCCGTAATCGTGCAGTATCTTTGGGCACAGTGGGCGGCCGTATGGCTGCGACCCACAGACCCTGCGCTCGCAAAGACTCGCCGGCCTGCACACTGGCTTGATTCGCGCCTATCAGAATGGCTTGTATCGGCGTCTCCGATACCAGCAAGCGCCATTGTCTCAGCCTCAGTGCACTGCGGAGTTGTTCGATGTGGGCCTGTAGTTTCTGCCGCCGGGCGATGCCATCAGACCCGCTGATGATGTCCAGACTGGTCAGCAATGCGTGAGCAATCGCCGGTGGTGTAGCTGTAGTGTAAATGTAAGTCCGTGCACGCTGCACCAGCCATTCAATCACGGTGGCATGGGCGGCCACGAAAGCACCGGCGACTCCTGCGGCCTTGCCCAGTGTGCCGATGTACACCAGCTGCGGTGAGCGCAATCCAAAATGCTGCAAGACGCCTGCGCCGTGCTCGCCAAGTACACCAAAACCATGCGCATCATCCACCACCAGCCAGGCCTGATGACGTTCACACAAAGCCAGCAGTTCGGGCAGGGGCGCGATCGCGCCCTCCATGCTGAACACACTGTCCGTCACCACGAGCTTGGTTGTTGCCGTACTGCTCGCGAGCTGACGATCGAGCGCGGGCAAATCATCACGGGTGTAGATCGTCACACGCGCACGCGAGAGCCGCGCACCATCAATCAGCGAGGCATGATTTAGCGCCTCGGAAAAAATGTCCGCGTCTTTTCCTGCGAGTGCCGTCAGCACGGCCAGATTGGCCATGTAACCTGTCGAAAAAAATAAAGCCCGTGGGTTGATCAGATGCGATGCCTGCATCTCGGCCAGTCTGGCTTCTAGCGCCGCGTGTGCGATCGAGTGCCCGCTGATTAGATGTGATGCGCCACTGCCCGCACCGTAGCGCAATGCCCCTTCACGCAGTGCTTCGATGACCCGCGGATCGGAGGCAAGACCTAAATAGTCATTACTGCAAAACGCGGTGAGCGACTCGCCATCGACAACCATTGAAGGTGCTGTAGGTGTTTGCACCTCACGCAATTGTCGGCGCAGCTGCTGGTCGGACAAAGAAGTAAGCTGATCTTCGAGTTGACCAAGCAGCGAAAACTCAGGAGGCGTTCGTTGCATCGGTCAGCCACGCAGGTTTGCGTTTATTCAGAAAAGCCTGCACGCCCTCGCGCCCCTGCTCAGACACGCGGATCTGAGCGATGCGGCGCACGGTATCGGTAACAAGCTCCGGCTCAATGGTTTCGCCAGAAACATCACGCACCAAACGTTTGGCTTCATCGATGGCATGCGGGCTGCAGGCCAATAGCGCGTGCACCAGCTTGTCGATTTCATGATCAAGCTGATCCTCAGCCACGACCTCATGCACGAGACCTATACGCCGCGCCTCTTGAGCGTCGAAACGCTCGGCAGTCAGAAAGTAACGACGCGATGCGCGCTCGCCAATGGCGCGAATGACATACGGTGAAATGGTGGCCGGGATCAGACCCAGACGCACTTCCGACAAACAAAACCCTGCCGTCTCAACCGACAGCGCCATATCGCACGCCGCCACCAAACCCATGCCACCGGCATAGCAATCACCTTGCACGCGCGCTATCGTGGGTTTGTTGCATTCATAAATCACTTGCATCATCTCGGCCAGCGCCTGCGCATCGGCAAAGTTTTCTTCTTCACTGTAACTGGCCATTTTTTTCATCCAGTTCAGATCAGCACCCGCACAAAATGCAGTGCCTCGCGCCGCCAAAATAATCACACGTACATCGCGATCATTATCCAGCGCCCGAAACGCTAGTGTGATTTCAGCGATGGAAGTTTCATTGAACGCATTGCGTACATCGGGCCGGTTCAGCCAGATTGTGGCGCGTGGTCCTGTTTGAATGATTTCCAATGTCTGATAGGTCATGTTCTTCCTGTACCGGGGGATTTGGGTTTGACCATCTCTTCAATTTTCTCAAAACGCAATCGCTTACGATCGGGCTCAACAGCGGTCAGCGGCGCAACTTCGTGCATGTTTTGTCGGCAACGCACCGCTAGTTGCTGATACTCGAGTGTACCTTTGTATTTCCATTCGATCTCAGCATCCGACAAAGTTCGCACCACACGCGCCGGCATGCCCATCACCAGACTTTTAGGCGGTACCTGCATGCCGGTTTTGACGAAGGACATGGCAGCGACGATTGAAGCCTCACCAATCACCGCACCATCCATAATCACCGAGTTCATGCCGACCAAGGCATTGCGTCCAATGCGGGCACCGTGAATCACCGCGCCATGTCCGATGTGACCGTCCACCTCAATCACGGTGTCGCTGCCCGGAAATCCGTGCACGACACACGTGTCTTGCAGATTGGAGCCCTGCTCCATGATCAGGCGACCAAAATCACCACGAAGACAGGCCAGTGGCCCAACATAGCAGCCCGGGCCAATGATGACGTCACCGATCAAAACGGCCGTGGGGTGGACATAGGCCGTGGGATCAATGACGGGTGTTACGCCATCAATTGAATAAACTTTGGGGCCATTGTTTTGGGGGGCGTTGTTCATTAACGAGGGCGAATCACGATTTTGCCGGTGACCTTGCGCGAGGCCATATCGATCAGTGCTTGCGGTGTGTCTGCAAGCGCATAGGTAGCTGATACATGCGGGCGTATCTTGCCCTCTGCATGCCATTGCATCAGTTCATGCATGGCAGCATTGTGATGTGCAGGTTCACGACGTACAAAATCACCCCAGAAGACACCCACGACCGATGCGCCTTTGAGCAAAGGCAAGTTCAGCGGCAGCTTGGGTATTTCGCCGTTCGCAAATCCGATCACCACATAACGACCACGCCACGCGATGGAACGAAACGCTGGCTCGGTATAACTGCCGCCCACCGGATCGTAGACCACATCAGGGCCTTTGCCGCCGGTGGTGCGTTTGATCGCTTCGCGTAAATCTTCACTGCTGTAATTAATCAGTTCATCGGCGCCATGCTGTTTGCAGATGGCCAGCTTTTCATCGGTGGATGCCGCGGCAATCACGCGTGCACCGATAGCCTTGCCGATTTCAATGGCTGCCAGACCGACACCGCCCGCAGCGCCCAGTACCAGCATGGTTTCGCCGGCTTTGAGTTGTGCGCGGTCGACGATGGCGTGATGCGAAGTACCGTAGGTGAGCGTGAGCGCCGCAGCCGTATCAAAATCCATCGCTTCCGACATAGGAAGCACGGCGTCTTCGGCAACAGCGATCTGCTGCGCGAAGGCGCCCTGAGGCACGAAAGCAAACACGCGATCGCCCTCTTTAAACTTCGTCACACCCTCGCCAACGGATCTGACAATACCGGCCAACTCATTACCCGGCGTAAAAGGCAGCTCGGGCTTGAACTGATATTTGTTCTGAATAATCAATACATCCGGAAAGTTCACACCGGCAGCCATGATATCGATCATGACTTCACCTGCGGCTGGCATCACTTCGGCTTGTTCTTCGATGACCAGTGTTTCAGGCAGACCCCAGGCTTTGCAGACGACGGCTTTCATAGTGTTCCTGTTTTTTTAAGAGTTATTGTGGATTAATTAAATTTTGGCGCGCGCTTTTCAATGAAAGCGCGTATGCCTTCGTGGCCATCTTCGGTTTCACCAGAAGCAAACATTGAATCGCGCTCAGCATCAAGATGCTGCAACAGCGAATGATGCGAGGCTGCGCTAATCAGCGCCTTGATACGTGCCTGCGCCTGTGCAGGCCCTTTGGCCAGTTGGTGCCCCAGGGCACGCGCAGCAGACGCGAGTTCGGCATCCGGATGCACAGCATCCACCAGACCCATACTTAGACATTCGGCCGAGGAAATCGGCCGGTTCGTCAGAAAAATATCTCGTGCCCGCGCCGCACCGGCACGACGAGTCACAAACCACGAGCCGCCAACGTCAGGCGTAAGACCAATCGCAGAGTAACCACCGCGAAGTTTCATGGATTCGGCAGCCAGCACGATGTCGCCGCACAAACCGAGTCCGATCCCGCCGCCGCCCACCGCGCCGTTGATGGCGCATACCACCGGAATCTCAAGCAGCGAGACCAAGCGCAGGGCCGCGTGCACAGGCTCGAGCAATCCCCGGAGGGTATCGACCAACGGACGCGAGGTATCGGCAAAGGCATTGACATCGCCGCCGACACAGAATTGTTTGCCATTCGCCGTAATGAGTAAGGCTCGGATGGACTTATCACTGGCGACTTGCTCGATCGCTGCGGCAAAGGCTTGGGCCATCGCCAGATCAAGCGCATTGGCGCGAGATGGGTTGTTAAAAGTAATGATGGCAAGCGCGTGGTCGATCTCGACCGTAAGCGGGGAGGACATGGCAGACTCCAGAGCAATTCATGAAGGTGGGAAATTCAGCGTCTCTATCCAAAGCCGGCAGCGGCATTTTGGTGGCGCCTCCAAGGATGCGGAAATATTCCGCGTGCCATTTTAACAAAGGAACTGTGCTGACCCGCACTCTCCAGCCCCTGATTTGCGGGAAGAATTCCCATACGCATTGCAGATGGAAAGCCGTAAGCTTCAACACCGTCAACGTGTCTGCCTGCGCACTCGCGAAGATAAAACTGGCCCACATCATTGGATTGCAAAATTAGAAACTAAAAATAACAAGATCATGAGCAAAACCCCTTCCCCAAAATTTTCATTGATTGCACTGTCCGTGATGGCGATCTTTGCCGGTACAGCGTTTGCACAAACCACTGAAGAAAAAGCCGCAGACAAGAAGTCCGAAAAAGCCCTGCCGCAAGTCGAGGTCGTTGGTACTTCGCCATTGCCCGGCATCGGTATCGAGAAAGACAAGCTGCCCTACGATGTGCAGACCGTCACCAGCGAGCAGATGTACAACTCGCAGACACTCAATCTCACTGATTTCATGTCGCGCAATCTGCTGGGTGTGAACATCAATGAAGTTCAGGGCAGTCCGTTTCAGGCAGACATCACCTACCGGGGTTTTCGTCTGTCCGGGATTCTGGGTTCCTCGCAAGGCTTGTCAGTCTACCTAGACGGCGTGCGGGTGAATGAGCCCTTTGGTGATGTCGTGAACTGGGACATGATTCCTGAAGCCGCCATCGGCAATGTGTCGCTGGTACCGGGTTCGAATCCTGTGTACGGCCTCAATACCTTGGGTGGCGCGCTGGCTTTCACCACCAAATCCGGGCTCACCGCGCCGGGTGGCGAGGTGAAACTGCAAGCAGGCAGTTTTGGGCGTGTGCGCACCGACATCAGCCACGGCAGTAAGGGTAATGATGGCTATCACAGCTTCATCGCCGCGACTGGCTTCCGTGAAGATGGATGGCGGGATTATTCCAGCGGTAATTTGGGTAATGTGTTTGCGAAGATTGGGCGTCAGCAGAATGACAGCAACTGGGATTTGTCACTGCTGGTGGGGCGGAGTAGTTTGTTGGGGAATGGGCTGTTGCCGAGTTATAGCTACGGCGCTGATGGCGATGATCCGGCAGCCGCTGGAATGTATGAGACAAACCGCAAATGGGTGTATACCCACCCTGATCGGACGCGAAATGAATTGCAGCAGCTGACTTTTAATTTTCAGCGAATTCTGGACAGTAACACTGAGCTAGCGGCTAATGCTTACGTGAGGAACAGCAAACGGAAAACTGTGGGCGGGGATGCGGAGCGTGAAGAAGTCACTGCAGCTCCAACCTACGCAAACGACGCCGTACTGAACTACACCGCGACATCGCAAAACAGTTACGGCACCAGCGTCAATCTCACTAAACTGCTGGACAAGCATCAAATCACTACGGGTGCATCAGTTGATGCAAGCAGAGTCGGCTACGGATCCAGCCAAGCAGATTGCGACAACAACATCGACTCGACGCGTGCTCCCTTCGGCTGCGACCCTGCGGAAGACCACGCAAGACTCAAGGGCAGAACGACGGCATTTGGCATCTATGCATCTGACACCTGGAGCGTCTCGGAAAAAACATTCGTGACGACCTCCGGTCGATTCAATCATGCCACCGTTAACAACAGACTGAATACTTACGTGGATCCAGATGGTGATCCGCTTGCGTCTACGAGAGTCACTTCTGATAAATTTACTTACAACAGCTTCAACCCCTCATTTGGGGTCACGTATAAACCAGTTCAGACGATTTCAGTTTTTACCAATATCGGCCAAAGTAATCGTGTGCCGACATCTATCGAACTGGGGTGCGCGGACTCAAGCTATCCTTGCCGCCTTCCGACCGGTTTGCAGGCTGATCCCTATCTGAAGCAGGTCATTGCTCAAACACTGGAAACAGGGTTGCGCTGGCAGCTTTCGAGCGATAGCGGTTTATCTGTCGCCCTTTATCGCTCGGAAAACAAAGATGATATTTTATTCCGAGCCGTGAACAATCAGGGACTTGGCTACTTCAGCAATTTTTCACGCACTCGTCGGCAGGGCACTGACATCACTGCCTACACCACGATTCACTCAGTCGCACTCCGCGTCACCTACAGCTATCTGGATGCGACTTACCAAGACAGCGGCACGCTGTTCGGCGGTGAAAGGGACATCACAATTGCCCGTGGAACAAAGATCGCCGGCCTGCCCGAACACACTCTGCGCATCAATGCCGACTGGCGCGCAACTTCTAAAATGACGCTTGGCGGCTCAGTCTTAGCAACTTCGAGCCTCACTACGCAAGGTAACGAGGACGGCCTGATTGGCCCAGAAAACAGTGAGGTTACCGCAGTCGATGCAAAGATCAAAGGCTATGCATTGTTGAACTTGCACGCGAACTATGAGGCAGAAAAAGGTCTCGATTATTTTGCCCGTATCAACAACGTCTTTGATACGCGCTTCGAAACCTACGGCATGATGGCAATGAGCATGTTCGGTGCAAATGGTAACCCGCTTGCCGCCGGAACCTCCGGCGTTGGCCCCAACGTCAGCCGCTTCGTCGCCCCCGGTGCCCCACGTCACCTGATGATAGGCCTGCGTTATCGCTTCTAATTTTTCTTACCCCCCGTTGTCATCATCGGGCATGCAGATCACTGCATGCCCGTTTTTTTACTGCTTCAGACTGAACCAGCGAGCGAGACTCCAACCTCAGGCTAGCCCATGCCGCTTCGCATACTGATGTAATTCAATCGGCGTATACACACCGAGCTTTTGCCGAATGGAGGATTGATAATTGGCCACCGTCTTGGTGCCCAGATGCAGGCGCTGTCCGATGTCATCGACGGTTTGTCCATTGGCCAGCAAGCGAAATATCTCGAATTCTCGCGGCGCCAGTTGCAAATGAGGCGGGCTTTCTTTTTCTGCTTCTGCTACGGCCGAGACCAGATCATTTGAGATCGGTTTTTCGCCACGCATGACTTGATGAATGGCATCGACCATGCGTTCAGGCGGCATACTTTTGGTGAGATAGCCACTCGCGCCAGCGCGCAATGCTTGCAGGGCGAGTGCGGCGTTTTCATGCATGGTAAACACCAGTACGCGTTGCTCGGGATAACGCTGCATGATCCTGCGCATACTTTCAAGACCACCCTGCCCCGGCATGGATAAATCCATCACGACGACATCAGCAGGGGTTTGCGCGAGCATGCCGTACGCCAGTTCACCACTATCGGCTTCGCCGACCACTTGCAAGGTGGTATCCAGTTCCAGATAGCGCTTGTAGCCGGCCCGAACCACCGCATGATCATCCACCAACAGCACACGAACAGTGTCAGTTGACATGAGCCACCTCGCCAATCACCGTCATGTCCAGGGGGAAGATCGCCTCCAGTAGCACACCATGCGGCCTTACGGCATGCCAGTGTAATTGCCCCTGATTGGCCAGCACGCGTTCGCGAATACCAATCAGACCCAAGCCGCCCGTGGGTTGCGGATCAGTGCTGGCCATGCCTTTGCCATCATCTGCGACCGTGAGCCGCAAGGCGTGCGCGCTGCTATCAACGGCAACAGTAATATCGACACAGCTCGCCTCTGAATGGCGCATCACATTGGTGAGCGCTTCCTGAGCGATGCGATAGATTGCTACTGCCAGCCGCTGAGGAATGGCGATGTTGTCGAGATTGACGTTGAGCTTGCAATCCAGTTCCACTACACCACGTGACTGCCGCTGCTTGACCAGATCACGCAAGGCCTGCTCGAGTGCGATGTCATGTTCTTCGTCACCTTGCAAACCATAGGGACGCAACTGCGCGAGCAAACCCCGCAATTGCGACAGGATGCTACTGCTATTTTCATACATGGCCTGCGCACAGGCTTCAAGCGCACTCTGACCGGCAGATCGTTTGAGCAGATACGAAGCATCGACCTGAATGGCAGTCAGCAGCTGGCCGAATTCGTCATGTAGTTCATGGGCAAGTTTGCGTCGTTCTTCTTCTTGTACATCCTGGAGGCGGTGCAACAGTTCGCGCTGCTTGGATATCTGATCGGTGAGCGCTGCGGCCAGATGATTGAGCGCCTGCGCGATCTGATTGAGCTCCCGCGTGCCTGAGGCCGCGATCCGCGTTGCGTAGTCACCGGCCTCGATACGCGCAATACCCGCCAAAATACCCGACAAGGGTGCCAGCGCCAAACGCAGCGTGCCGCCAATCGCGAAGATCAGCGCCAGTCCCAGCACAGCAAATAACGCCAGCTGCAATAACGCGCCGGTGACGGACTCGCTGATCTCGGACTCTGGATTGGGCTCCAGCACCAGCGTGACTGGATGGCCATCGCCAAGCTGCAGCGATAAGGCATAGCTGCTCATCGTGGAATTGCTCGCCAAAAACCGATTGATCATGGCGGGCATCGCTGATGATGGCTTAGCCGCTGGCTGGGTGAGACGACGGCCGGACTCATCCAATAGAGCCACATGAAAATGTCGTAAGCGTTCACCCCGATTGAGGGCATCGATCGCTGCGATTTGCCGGTCGAGTGAATCGCTGCCCTGTAATTCTGACAAGGTTGTGATCAGCTGACCGATGCTCTGACTGCTGCGTACTTCGTCTGCGATGTCATGACGAGCAGCAAACATAGTAAACAGCGTGACAAGAATCAGCATGACGAAGCCGACTGCAAAAAGTCTGAGCAGGAGTCGGGTAACAAGTTGCATGGCGGCTCCGGGAGATTGGCGAATACGATGACGTGGCTGTTAAAAAACAGGTCATGTATTCATGAAGTTGCTGTGCGTCAATAACCTGCCCGATTATACGATCAGCGAACGAATGTTGACCGGAAAACGCTGTCCAATTCTCTGCTCATCCGCCGACCACCCCGGGACTCCCAAGCTATGCCGGAACATTTTTCCGGACTGCCTTACCTTCGCGAGACGCTGATTTTTCTTGCGCTGGCAGGCATTCTGATTCCGCTGCTCCAGCGCTTGCGCATCAACCAAATTCTGGGGTTTCTGGCGATCGGTGTTTTGCTGGGTCCGTTCGGGCTGTGGCTGTGGGTGGGGCATTTGCCTTGGCTTGAGAACATCACCTTTATTCGTATCGAAGGTATGGTGGCGCTGGGTGAACTGGGTGTGCTGTTCCTGATGTTCACGATAGGGCTGGAGCTATCAGCAGAGCGTTTGTGGCTGCTGCGGCGCTGGGTGTTTGGTGCGGGTACGGCTCAGGTCCTATTGTCTGCGGTGCTTATTGGCCTAGCGGCACTGATGCTTCACAACGAGCTGCCGACCGCGATTGTGCTGGGTCTGATGCTGGCGCTGTCGTCGACGGCCGTGGTGATGGAACTGATGGGAGACCGGCATTTACTGGATACGCCGATGGGTCAAGCCAGTTTTTCTATACTGATGCTGCAAGATCTGGCGGTCGTGCCCATTGTGGTTCTTACCGGCGGGCTTTCACAGGACAACACTGAGCATCTTTCTTTCGTGTTGGTTGCGGTGGCACTGAAGTCTGCTGGCGTGATTTTGCTCATCTATTTTCTGGGTCGGCGGGTGATACGACCTTTATTCAAGGCACTGGGAAAACAGTATCGACATCGGCACCAACCCGCCACCTTTGTCGCCCTGATTCTGCTGTGCACACTGGGTATCGCAGGTCTCACCGCCTATGCAGGATTATCTATGGCACTGGGCGCGTTTCTCGCCGGGCTACTGCTGGCTGAGACAGAGTTTCGTCATGAAGTTGAAGTGACCATCGAGCCTTTCAAAAGTCTGTTGCTAGGCTTATTTTTTATGTCCGTGGGTATGCAAATGGATGTACGAGTGATCCTTGCGTCCCCGCTCTGGCTTGCTGCATGCGTCGCAGGTCTGTTCATCATTAAGGCTGCGGTCGTGCTGATGGTTTTAGTTGTGGGTAGGCTGTCCTTGGGTCGGGCGTTTGAAGGCGGCATGCTGATGGGTCAGGGTGGCGAGTTTGCTTTCATTGTGACCAGCTACGCGCTTGCCAGCGGACTTTTCACGCGCGAGTTATCGCAGTTTGTGTTGCTGCTGGTAGGACTGTCGATGTTTGTGACGCCGGTGATGGCGCGCTTGGGTCACGTGCTCGGCAATACGTGGGAGAAGTCTCATCATTGTGCGCCAGCGGCACTGGACAATGCCGAGACCGGCGCTCTGGAAGGACACGTCATTATTGTCGGCTTCGGTCGCATGGGCCAGCTGTTGGCGGAGATTCTGAATGCACAGGGAGTACGCTACGTCGCCATCGATATCGACATGTATCAGTCGACGCGCAAACATCCACTGGGTGAACCAGTGTATTTCGGCGATGTCAGTCGCCCTGAACTGCTGCATCGGGTACATGCCAGCAAATGCGCTGCCATCGTGCTGACGATGGATCATCCAGAGGCGACGCTGCATGCCACGCGCGCTATTCGTCGCGAGTTTGCCGACATTCCCCTACTGGCCCGCGCGCATGATGAAGATCACGCTCGTGCGTTGCGAGAAGCGGGTGCGACTCAGGTCATGCCCGAGACACTAGCGGCAGGCTTGCAACTTTCATCTGCCGTGTTGAGCATGATGGGCATGAGTAAAACACAAGTGAACCATGCCATTCGCGTGGAGCGACACGCGCGTCTGTTACGCGTGCTGGGAACGCAGGGCGATCTGTTTGGCGCTGTGAACGATGATGATTCGTTAACTTGAATGGTCAGGAAAATTTTGACAAAGCCCGGTGTATTCTCGTTCGTGGTTCGTGGTTCGTCGTTTGCTGTTTGCTTGCGCCAAGGCCGGTAGAAAAAATCACGGCCACTGCGTTAGCGACGGAAAAGCCTCTGGATGTATTCTCAAGTCATGGTTACCGACTCGGCCCAGATTATTATCGTTTTGTTATTTTTTGACGTGAACTGAATAAATCTGCGATGCAGCTTGCGCTACTTTTCTGCTTAGGACACAGTGAATTCAACACATAATATGTAAAATTTTTTGGCGACGCATAAAAGAATATCAATTGAAGCGTCTCAGGATTTCATGCACACTCCTGCTCGATAAGGTATTATCTTTTCACATAAGAAAGTCAATTAAAAGGAAGCACCGCTCGTGAGCAAACGAACCCGTCCTGCAGATATTTATTTACGTTTTCTACAACTATCCGAAGCCCTGCGTGATTTACCCTCTCTGCCGGCATTGGAACCACTAGAAGAACGTATTTTGTCGCTCATCGCCTTTGCGAGGCAAAACAAGGAACGTTTGTCCGTCAAGGATCTGATGGGCAAACGAGAATTGGGCTCCCCCGCGATGCTTCATGGGCGCCTGAAATCCATGCGCGCCAAGGGCTGGATACTGCTCGCCGAAACCGAAGATGCGCGCCGAAAGCAGTTAGAGCTCACACAAGCCGCCCTGCTCCATTTCGACAAGCTCTCTAAGTGTTTATTGCAAGCCGCTAAAAAAGCAGGCTAGATTTTCACTTTCCAAAAACAATGCACCGGCTCAGTAACTGACCCGGTGCATTTTTTATGGCGAAGGCTGAATAAATTCGCGTTATCCGACAAGTCAGCGCCGCAATACTGCGCACAGCGGGCTTGAAAAATAAAAGGGGTTAACGCCATTTCTCGATGTGGCAGATTTCTGCCAAGGTAGTACCGGAGGCTTGAGGCAGGCCTAGCAGCTTCTTTCAACTTATTTACGCAGCGTGAGATAAATCGCCAGCCCAATAATCGCTGGCACACCCAATTCCACAGCAAGCACCCACCATTCCATCATCACCTCGGCACAAACGTTATGAAGATAATGCCATTGTATCGACATCATCTTCTCGGGCGAACTTCTGCTTTGTTGAACGCTCTAACAAAAAGCCGTCTGCTTTGATACTCCTCGCAGGGAGCACACTGGTTTGCAAGCCACACCCGTTTCGCGGGTATGCAGCTAGCCGGACGAATTTCCCTCTACATCCTCGAGAGCAATCGCTCTGCTCTACGACTTTGCTTTGCGGCGCTGATTTGTCCATTCGGATAAAAAATTGTGCCACAGATATTTTTTGATGAAATACCTTGCGAAACATCAATTCAAGTTTAAATTTCCATGCAGAGCGGATAGCTTCGGCGCAATGAAAGTTCTACAGTGGCGCCCATCATCCAAGAGCTTATGACCATGGAAAATCACGCAACCATGTTGGTATCCCCGGATCTAAAACAATCTGTCTGCGCCTCAGACACGAGGATGATCATTTTTTCTGCAGATAGTCTGCGCTTAATGACGACCAGCGAAGCGCTTCGACATGATCTCAATTACTCCCAGGCGGCGCTGAATTCGATGAAAGTCACTGATCTGCTACGTGACTTGGACAGCGAGAAATTTCTGGGCATTGTTTACCAGATACAAACGAATCGTACGAATGACTTTCACCTGAACACCGCCATGCAGCGGTCCGATGGCAGTTCTTTTTCTGTTGTGCTCAAACTCAGCCTGATGCAATTACAAAACAGTCCCGTTATTGTCGCGACGATAGAAGCACCTCAGCGACAGCCCATGATACGAGTGTCCGAGCGCGAAGCACGTCTGGAACAGATTGTGGCCAAGGTGCCGAGTCTGCTTTTTCAGATGCGGCAGGGATCGACTGGCTTGATTCAATTCAGCTTCCTTTCAGAGGGTTGCGAAAATTTACTCGGTATTCCACCCGAGGCTCTGTATGCCAACGCTCGTCAACTCTTTGCACAAATCATTGATGAAGATCGTGAGAGCTGGTCCATCCAGTTGCGCGAATCCGCAGAAAAACTGGAAGTGCTTAATTGGGAAGGCCGAATCCAGATAGACGCATGGAAGGACACTAAATGGATCAGCTTGCGTGCCACGCCCGAGGATGATGGAGAAAACGGCATTCAGTGGACAGGGCTGATGACGAACATCAGTCATAGCAAATCTCATGAGCAATCGCTGCGTCAGTCACGTGCAGAGCTTGCGGATCTTTATGTGCACTTGAATCATGAACAAGAGGAAGAAGATATACATATCCGGCACACGTTGCATGATGACTTGGGAGGCAATTTGTCAGCATTGAAAATGATGCTGACTCACTTTTGGGAAACGTCGCCCGATATCAACGAATTCCTGACACAAAAACCCTACATAGAAAAACTCGTCAACCGATCATTACGCTTAGTCCAGCAGATTTCAACCGAGATCCGTCCGGGCATTCTGGATGCAGGTATCGTCGCCGCACTCGATTGGCTGGCCACCGAGCAGGAGAACCAGACCGGTATTCACTATGAGCTCCGCAGCAACGATGACGAGATGGCTCTGGACCCTTCGCTGGTCACCCAGTTGTTCAGAATCGCACAGGCGGCGTGCGCCAATATCCGTGAATACGCTCAGGCGAGTGCCGCCGAGATACATCTTTACGATGGTTGCTCTGAATTGCTGATGGAGATTATCGATAACGGCAAAGGCTATCCGGCATCGGCGCAAGCAAACACACCACTAAACTATCGTCTGCGCGAGATGCGAGAACGTGTCGCTTTATTAGGCGGCGACTTTTCGGTGGCATCTCGATCGGGCAAAGGCACCCTGATCAGTCTGCGTATCCCTTTACCGGAAAAAACTGTGATCGATTAATGGGAATCTTCTGCCAGGCTTGCTCATAGCTCATAGCTGTCTTTTTGCCCCGCCAATACCTGTTCAACCAGTTTGCGTGACAAGCTGGGCGCGAGCAGTTCAATGAAGGTAAATACGTACCCGCGCAAGTACGCGCCTTCCTTCAGTGCCACCCGCGAGAGATTGGTACCGAACAAATGACCTGCAGATATCGCCGTCAGATTGACATCGCGAGCTGCGTTGTAAGCCAGACCTGCGATGATGCCCACGCCCATGCCCAGCTCGACATAGGTCTTGATGACATCAGCATCAATGGCTTCAAGAATCACATCTGGCTTCAGCCCTCGCCGCGCGAAGGCCTGATCAATCTTTTTGCGGCCGGCGAAAGCGGTGTCATAAGTAATTAACGGATAGGCCGCGATATCTTCCAGAGTCAGGGTCTTCTGTCGGCTCAGTGGATGGTCCGGCGGCGCCACCACCAGATGCTCCCACTGAAAGCAAGGCATGGTCACCAAACCATCAATATCGGCGATCGCTTCGGTGGCAATCGCAAGATCGGCCTGACCATTGAGCACCATCTCGGCGACCTGACGGGGATTTCCCTGCAACAGCGATAAACGTACCTTCGGAAATTTTTGCGAAAACGCCTGCACCACGGTCGGCAATGAATAGCGTGCCTGCGTGTGGGTGGTAGCGATCGTGAAGCTGCCGGAATCCTGTGCAGCAAATTCCTTGCCGATGCGCTTGAGACCCTCGATTTCCTGGAGGATCAGTTCCACTGATTTCAACACCTCCCGCCCCGGCTCGGTCAGGCCGCGGATGCGCTTGCCATGACGAGTGAAGATGTCGATGCCCAGCTCTTCCTCGAGCTCAATGATCGCTTTGGATACGCCGGGCTGCGAGGTGAATAACGCCTTGGCGGCCTCGGTCAGGTTGAAGTTTTGCCTGACGGCCTCTCGGACGAAGCGGAATTGATGAATATTCATGATCTTTCCCGGAAAACGGTGCTTAATGTTTTCATAAAACAAACAAAATCACCCGAAAATCGGGCTATAGGGGTTTTAATTGCTTATATCTGAGAATCATATAAGCAAATAAATACTCTGTTGTTTGGAATAAGGAGGGAGTTTATTAGCATTCTGGCTTCTTTGCGCGAAGCTTTATAACTCTGACTTATGTAGTGTCGGGATTCGCTGTGCTCTGAAACGAACCACTTAAGGATCATCATGTACCGCTACGACCAATACGACCACCAAATCGTCCGTGAACGCGTTGCACAGTTCCGAAGCCAAGTGGAACGCCGCATCTCGGGTGAACTCACGGAAGATGAATTCCGCCCCCTGCGTCTGCAAAATGGCCTATACCTGCAGCGCCATGCCTATATGCTGCGCGTGGCGATTCCTTATGGCTTGTTGTCATCAGCACAGATGCGCAAGCTGGGACATATCGCACGCAAGTTCGACCGTGGCTATGGGCATTTCACGACGCGACAGAATATTCAGTACAACTGGATAGAACTTGAGCAGTCACCCGAAATACTGGCGGAGCTGGCCTCGGTGGAAATGCATGCGATTCAGACTTCGGGCAATTGCATACGTAACATCACCTCGGACCAGTTTTGCGGTGTCGCGGCAGACGAGCTCGCTGATCCACGGCCTTATATCGAAATTCTGCGTCAGTGGAGCACCTTCCATCCGGAGTTTGCTTATCTGCCGCGCAAATTCAAGATTGCAGTCAACGCTGCTGCCGAAGATCGTGCTGCCGTTCAGGTACATGATATCGGACTGAATCTGATCAAAAACGACGCGGGTGAACTCGGCTTTCAGGTGCTGGTGGGCGGCGGTCTGGGCCGCACACCGATCATTGGCAGCGTGATCCGCGAATTCCTCCCATGGCAGCATCTGCTGAGTTATACCGAAGCGATCATGCGCGTATATAACCAGTACGGTCGCCGCGATAACAAATACAAGGCACGTATCAAGATTCTGGTGAAGGCACTGGGTGTCGAAGAGTTCGCCCGTCAGGTTGAAGCTGAATGGCTGGATCTCAAAGACAGCCCCAGCGCAATCACCAGCGAAGAACTGGCGCGTGTCGCGAGCTATTTCACGCCGCCAGCCTACGAAACTTTGAAAGATAATGACGCACTGCTGCAGCAGCAGCGTAGCGAAGACAAAGCTTTTTCGAACTGGCTTACGCGCAATGTCAGACCGCACAAGGTATCTGGCTACGCGATCGTCACGCTCTCATTGAAAAAAACCGGCACGCCCCCTGGCGATGCCACTGCCGAGCAGATTGACTTCGTGGCCGAACTCTCCGACCGCTACAGCTTTGGTGAACTGCGTGTGACGCATGAGCAGAATCTGGTGCTGGCCGATGTGAAGCAATCGGATCTGCTCGCACTGTACAAAGAAGCGAAAACGCATGGTCTGGCGACTGCTAACATCGGCCTGCTGACCGACATCATTTGCTGCCCGGGTGGTGATTTCTGCTCGCTGGCCAATGCAAAATCCATCCCCATCGCCGAAGCGATTGCCGAGCGTTTCGACAATGTCGATTTTCAGCATGATATTGGCGACATAGAGCTCAATATCTCGGGCTGTATCAACGCCTGCGGTCATCATCATGTCGGTAACATCGGTATTCTTGGCGTCGATAAGGATGGCTCGGAGTGGTACCAAGTCTCCATCGGTGGCGCGCAGGGTAACGAGAGTGCCATCGGCAAAATCATCGGCCCCTCTTTCGCCGCCGGACAGATGCCTGAAGTGATTGGTCGTCTGCTGGAAGTCTATGTGAAAGAGCGCATCGAGGAAGAGCTGTTTATCGATACCGTCAACCGCGTCGGCATCAACCCATTCAAGGATCATGTGTACGCGACACCCATCGCTGGCCAGACCTACCAAGCTGGAGAAGATGCGTATGCGTAAGATCATCAAAGACAAGGCTATCGTTGATGACCACTGGAATGTGTTAAAGCTGACCGAGGGCGAATCACCCGAAACCGTGTCGGTGCCGGCAGGTCAGCAGATCGTACCGCTGCAGGTTTGGCTGACGCAAAAAACGACGCTGTCCGCACGCAAGGATATCGGCGTCTGGTTGGCCAGCGATGAACGGCCGGAACAGCTGAAAGAAGATATCACCGCGCTACCTCTGATCGCCGTTGATTTTCCGGCCTTCTCGGATGGTCGTGGTTATTCGATCGCGTTCAATCTGCGCAGTCGACTCGCCTACGAGGGCGAGATACGCGCCGTTGGCGATGTACTGCGTGATCAGCTGTTTTATATGCAACGCGTCGGCTTCAATGCTTTCGCAACCCGCGAAGATCGCAGCATCGAAGATGCACTCAAAGGTCTGACTGATTTTTCGGATGTGTATCAGACCTCGTGGGATCAGAAGACGCCTCTGTATCGTCGCGCGTCGCGCCCCGCTGCACAGGATCTGCCATGAGCGGCGCAAACCACAACGAAGTTCTCTCGGGTACTCGCTCACTGCTCGAGCGTATCGCAGCTGATTTTTCGCCTGCAGTTTTTGCCTCCAGTCTTGCGGCTGAAGACATGGTGCTCACCGACCTGATTTTGCGCGCCAAACTGCCGATCACGATATTCACGCTGGAAACCGGTCGTCTGCATGCAGAAACGCTGGGCATGATCGATCGCATCCGCGAGACCTATGATTACGAGGTGGCGCTATACAAGCCCGAACCAGCAGCAATTACCGCCTATGTCGCCGCGAACGGATTGAACGCGTTTTATGACAGCATAGCGATGCGCAAGGAATGCTGCCGTATTCGCAAGGTCGAACCACTTAAACGCGCACTAGCGGGCAACAAAGCCTGGATCACAGGCCAGCGTCGTGCGCAATCCACCACCCGTAGTGAACTCGCAATGCAGGAAGATGATGTCGCGCATGGACTGCAAAAATTCAATCCACTGGCAGATTGGTCAGAGGATGATGTCTGGCAGTACATTCGCGATCATCAGGTGCCTTTCAATCCGCTGCACGAAAAAGGCTACCCTTCCATAGGCTGCGAGCCCTGCACCCGCGCCATTCAGCCCGGCGAAGATATACGTGCTGGCCGCTGGTGGTGGGAATCGCCGGACAGCAAAGAATGCGGTCTCCACGTCGTCGATGGCAAACTCGTCCGAAGCAAACCTGATCAAACTGAAATACCGACATCATGAATTCGCCTGCAGACAACAAATACTTTATTGACGCCGCCAGTAACCGTCACCTGGATTGGCTGGAATCCGAGTCCATCCACATCATGCGTGAGGTCGCGGCGGAATGCAGCAATCCGGCGCTGCTTTTCTCTGGTGGCAAAGACTCGGTTGTGCTGCTGCGCATCGCGGAAAAAGCATTCCGGCCGGGTAAATTTCCCTTCCCGCTTGTACATATCGATACAGGACACAACTTCGACGAAGTGATTCACTTCCGCGATCAGCGCGCGGCCGAACTTGGCGAGCGTCTGATCGTCGGTTCAGTCGAAGATTCGATCAAACGTGGCACAGTCCGCCTGCGTAATCCACAAACGGACTCGCGCAATGCAGCACAGGCAGTCACGCTGCTGGAAACCATTGCTGAACACAAGTTCGATGCCTGTATTGGCGGTGCACGTCGTGATGAAGAAAAAGCACGCGCAAAAGAGCGTATCTTCTCTTTCCGTGATGATTTCGGCCAATGGAATCCGAAGGCACAACGGCCCGAGCTCTGGGATCTCTACAACACGCGTGTGCATCCCGGCGAGAACATGCGGGTCTTCCCGATCTCTAATTGGACTGAGCTCGATGTGTGGCAGTACATCGCCCGTGAAAAGCTGGCCCTGCCTTCGATCTATTTTGCGCATGACCGCGAAGTCATTCCGCGTAATGGATTGCTGGTACCGCTCACACCACTGACACCCGCGAAAGAAGGCGAGACGATTGAGACCCAAACGGTGCGTTTCCGTACTGTCGGCGATATTTCATGCACCTGCCCGGTCGCATCGACGGCATCGACCGTGGATGCCATCATCGCCGAGACCGCAGTGACGCAAATTACCGAGCGCGGTGCTACACGCATGGATGATCAGACATCCGAAGCCTCGATGGAAAAGCGCAAGAAAGAAGGATATTTCTGATGAACGCAGTCGCAGACAAAAACCTGATGCCAGCCGATGCCAACGCCAATGAGCGCGGCCTGCTGCGTTTCATTACCGCCGGCTCGGTTGACGATGGCAAGAGCACACTGATCGGTCGATTGCTATTCGACAGCAAAGGCATTTTTGCGGATCAGCTCGATGCGATCTCACGCGCGCGTCATAAGCGCACCGTGGGTGACATGGTCGATTTATCGCTGCTGACTGATGGACTGGAAGCCGAGCGTGAGCAAGGCATCACCATTGACGTCGCCTATCGCTATTTCGCAACGCCGAAACGTAAATTCATCATTGCCGACGCACCGGGGCATGAACAGTACACGCGCAATATGGTCACTGGCGCCTCGACTGCAGACGCGGTGATCATTTTGGTCGATGTATCCAAAGTGAAGTTCGACGACGACGGCAAAGCCGAACTGCTGATTCAGACCAAGCGTCACTCCACTATCGCAAAACTACTGCAAATCGAGCACGTCATCGTCGCTGTGAACAAGATGGATCTGGTCGACTATGACGCATCGGTTTACGATCGTATCGTCACAGCTTACGAAGTCTTTGCCGCTCAGCTGGGCCTGAAAAATGTACGCCCTATTCCATTGTCGGCACTGGCGGGTGACAACGTGGTCACGCGCAGCGAAAAGATGCCCTGGTACTCAGGCCCGACGCTGATTGATTTGCTCGAATCCCTGCCGGTTCATGACAATGAGCACGCACAAGCTTTGCGCTTTCCGGTGCAATTGGTGGCGCGTCACAACGGTCATGAGGCGAATGACTTCCGTGGCTACATGGGTCGCGTTGAATCAGGTACGGTTCGCAAGGGTGACAAATTGCTGGTGCAACCGACAGGTTTGTCAGCGACAGTCAAAGACATACTCACGCTGGACGGTTCGCTGGAGAGCGCCTCTGCCGGCAAGTCGGTGACCATTCTTCTGGACGAATATGTCGACATCTCGCGGGGTGACATGCTGGTCTCCGCAGACGCCCCTGCCACCGTGCTCAAGCAGGTGACAGCCGACGTGTGCTGGCTGTCGGAAGAGCCACTCGACCTGCGCCGCAAGTACTGGCTCAAACACACCACGCGTCAGGTGGCTGCGAAAGTGACGTCGCTGGACTCACTCTTGGATATCAACACCCAACAGCAGTACAGCGGCGATACCCTGCCACTGAATGGCATTGGGCGCATCACCCTCAACGTTCAGCAGCCGCTGGCAGCAGATGCGTATGAAAATTGTCGCTCCACCGGCAGCTTCATCCTGATTGATGAAATTTCACACCAAACAGTCGCTGCAGGCATGATTCGTCTGGGCTGACTACTAGGCTGACTACTAGGCTGATTACTGGGCTAATTACTGGACTGGTTGCTGGCCTGGTTGCTGGCCTGGTTGCTGGCCTGGTTGCTGCGCTGATAAACTGCACCGATGCAGGATCCATTCAATAGACCGATCCGGACGCAACCGGGTCGTGTCTGGCTGGTAGGCGCCGGCCCTGGCGCAGCCGACCTCATTACCGTACGCGGCGCCGCGGTGCTGCGCGATGCAGAGATCGTTTTGCATGATGCACTTGTCACACCGGATGTTCTCGAACTCTGTTCCCAAGCCCAACTGGTCTCGGTTGGCAAGCGCAGCGGTCAGCGCTCCACGGCGCAGACACTCATTAATCAACAATTGATCGCCTGCGCGTTTCGCTACGATCGTATCGTGCGACTCAAAGGGGGAGACCCCATGCTGTTCGGGCGCGCCGATGAAGAGTTACAGGCTTTGGAATCGGCAGGCATTCCGTACGAAATCATCCCAGGCATCACGACGGCCTTTGCCGCCGCTGCTGCGATACGTCAGCCGCTGACCAAACGCGGTGTCGCGCGTAATGTCGCCTTTTTTACCTCCACGACAGGCAAGGGCGAAACCGATCAGGCAGCGCTCCCGACCTGCGACACGCTGGTGCAGTACATGGGCGGTCAGGAAGCGATAGAAACGGCGAAGCGTTTGCTGGCACATGGCAAGGCCGCTGAGACACCGGTCATTGCGATTGAAAACGTCAGCCGAACCGATCAGCGCGTGATGCGCATGACCCTCATCGAGATGTCCACGGGTATACCTGCGTGTGACGGGCCTGTGCTGGTGATGATCGGCGAGGCCCTGCGACCTAGAAACCTAAAACCTTAGATCCTGCTAACACAATAAGCGGCAATCGCATCAAGCACGGCAGGACTCTCGCCTACTGCATCACTGACATGCAGCGACAGTTTGGGATACTGCGTGCGAAGGGATTCGATCATGGGTGGTAGATCACGCAGCACGTGGCCACCTTGCCCCAAAAATACCGGTACTACGCTGATCTCCGTGCAGCCGTGCTCGGCCAACTGAGCGACGACCGCCGGCAGGCGCGGCTCCATCAGCTCCAGAAAAGCGAGTTCAACGGCAGTATCAGGCAAACTTGTCTGCGCAATTTTCTGCAATTTCTGGAAAGGCTGAGCCCAGCGCGGATCACGCGCACCATGGGCAAACAACACCAGTGCTTTTTGCATCGTCATCAATGTCTCTCCACCCATCGACATGCACTTATGGCAGCAAACAGGAATAAGGCACTCGGTGCAATAGCCGTCATGAAAGGCGGCCAAGTGTTAAGTAAACCGATGTGCGAAAAAAGGCTGTTGAGCAGCTGAAAGGATACGCCGATCATGATGCCTACAAAAATTTTCAGTGACAAACCGCCACTGCGCGACTGAAGATAAGCAAACGGCAATGCCAGCGACATCATCACGAACACTGCCAGCGGATATAAGAGCTTAGTCCACAAGGCAATGTCATAGCGATCCGTCCGCTGACGATTTTCTTCCAGATGCTTGGTGAAGACGATCAGATCTAACGCCGACATCCTGGCGGGATCGGAGATCAGGACAGCCATGATCTCTGGCGTGATTTCTGATTCAAGTATGCTGGAATCAAACTTGTACTGCGTGATGATGGCGGACTGACCGGAATTCCTCTGACCCGCATCCCGGACAAATCGCATCTCTTTAACTCTATCGAGACGCCACCGGTTGTTGTCCAGAAAATGGGCTTCATCTGCCGTAATCAGCGTCATCAGGCGCATCTGGTTATCCACCTCATAAACCCAGACTGATCGAAGCTCACCGCTGAGCTCTACCTTGCCTGCATTCAGAAATCGCGAACCGGTGATTTGCTTGGTTACAGGATCACGAAGCACATCCTTGGCCCACAAGCCCGAGCGAAATTCGGATGAAATGGTCGCACCTTGAAGACGTCGCTTAGAACTCTCCCGAAAATC